>NZ_LWFF01000325.1 GCF_001635685.1 Erythrobacter sp. HI0063 | reverse complement strand
GGGTTCGAACCAGACATAGCGGTTCTTGCCGTGTTTCTTGGCGTGATACATGGCGATGTCCGCCTTGTGCATCATTTCGTTCGGCCACTCGTCCATAGAGAGGCCCGGCGCGACGTCGCGGCACCCGACGATGCCGACCGACATGCTCGTCGCGATCGCGATATCGTCGCGCACGATCGGTTTGGCGACCGCTTCGATAAGCAGGGAGACCAGCCTTTCGACATCCTGGTTGGCGGAGCGATCATGGCTGAGAGCGATTGCGAATTCGTCACCACCAATGCGGGCAAGCAAAGCATCCGCCGGCAGGAGATCGCGCATCCGCTGCGCCGCCTGCCGCAGCACGTCGTCGCCAAAGGCATGGCCGTGCACGTCGTTGATCTGCTTGAAACCGTCGAGATCGACCAGAACGACCGCAACGCGGCGATCCTGCGTCTCGGCACGACGATGCAAATCGCTCATGGCGGGGGCGATACTGCGGCGGTTGTGACAGCCGGTGAGTGGGTCGAGAAGCGCCTCACGGCGCGCTTCGGCTTCGGAAAGGGTCCGATTTTTCAGTTCGTTCGACACCGTGTTGTAGCGCCGCCAACCAATCAGGATGATTGCGATGTTCAGAAGCATCGCGCTCGCCAGTGCCTTGTCCGGCGCATCGGTTAGCCCGCGCCAGGCGCTCAGCAATTGGGGGATTACGGTTCCGCCGATCGCGGCGAACAGCGTGACGGCGGCAAGCGCCACGCCAAGGCTGACGATCTCGCGCTTGGAACGGGAACGCGTTCCGTCGTGAACTGCATCATCGCGAAATGTTCCGGATCCAGGCGTCCGGCTGGGCTTTTCAGTCTGTGTGGGCATAGGCGCCGCTCGCTGCAAAATCTTGGCCGTATATTGCGCGATAGGTTGAAGAAGCGGTTAAGGCCGCCGGTTTCCGATGGCTTCCACAGGGTAGCGGGCGGCGCGGCAAGGCTCTATCGCGGGCCGGACCCCCGCACTTTCTTAAGGATCGACTGAACGATGGCGCGATACTGGCTGATGAAATCCGAACCCTTCAAATACAGCTGGGACGATCTGGTCGCGGAAGGGGAAGGGACGTGGGACGGCGTGCGCAACCACCGCGCCAAGAACAATCTCGCCGCGATGGAAGTTGGCGATCAGGCTTTCTTCTATCACTCGCGCGAAGGGCTGGAGATCGTCGGCATCTGCGAGGTGAGCGTGGCCGGGATCACCGATCCGACCGATCCGGAAGGCAAATGGGCTGCGGTTAAGGTCAAACCGAAAACCAAGCTGGAGAATCCCGTGACCCTTAAGGCGATCAAGGCAAATCCCGATCTTGCCGAGTGCGAGCTGGTCAGGCTTTCCCGCCTGTCGGTGGCCGAAATCACGGAGCGGGAATGGGGTATTATTCTGGAGATGGCAGGAGCTTAAAAAGCCCCCCCCGCCTTTTTTTATTAGGGAACCGTCTGAATTACCGGATGTTTATCTTACTATAGCGCGAAACGATTTCGTGCGGCGATAAGGAGACATCCCGTGGGCGAACTGACCGACAAGATCAAAGGCAATACCAACGAAGCCATCGGCAAGGGTAAGCAGGGCGTGGCGGATGCCACCGACAATGCATCGCTCGATGCGGAAGGCAAGAACCAGGAAACCAAGGGCAAGGCCCAGCAGTTCGAAGGTGAAGTCAAAGGCAAGCTCGGCGACGACATCTAAGTTGACGCAGTGCTTAATCGAAGGGCCGTTCTCCGTTAGGAGAGCGGCCCTTCGTCGTGTCAGGCCTGCTCAAGTGCAGATCGCAGCGCGCTGACGCTCAGACCGCTTGCCGATAGCTGCTCGATATCGATCAGGCAGTGGATCAGCCGCAGCCCGCTGCGGCCCTTGGCATCCGTCAGCGCCTGTTTGAACGTTTCGGTGGTTTCTACCCGAACCGACCAGGCGCCATAGGCTTCCGCCAATTTGGCGAAGTCCGGATTGGTGAGTTCGGTGGCCGAAATCCGGGCGGGAAACTCGCGCTCCTGATGCATGCGGATCGTGCCGTAGGTTCCATTGTCGACCACGATCACGAGCAGGTCGACGCCGTATTGCGCGGCGGTCGCCAATTCCTGTCCGTTCATCATGAAGTCGCCATCGCCGGCAACTGCCACGACCATGCGATCGGAGTGGCGGCGTGCGGCGGCGATGGCCGCGGGCACGCCGTAACCCATTGCGCCCGCAGTAGGGGCCAACTGAGTGGGAAATCCTTCGTAGCGCCAATAGCGATGCCACCAGCCGGAAAAGTTACCGGCCCCGTTGCAGATAATCGTATCGGCCGGATAGGTATCGCGCATGAACTGGACGCAGGCCGCCATGTCGAGCGCATGATCGCCGTCAGCACGGTCTGGATTCGCCGTGGCCCAGTCTTCCCATTCCGCGTGCGCCTCGGCCCCGGCATCGAAATCGAGCGCGTCGTCATCGGCCCAGAGCGCCGCGGCTTCCGAAAACTCCGCCGGATCGGCGCAGATCGCCAGATCGGCGGGATAGACGCGGTTCAATTCCTCCGGATCGGGATGGACGTGGATCAGCTTGCGATCCTTGTCGGTCAGCGGCGGCACCGTGTAACCGTCCGTCGTCGCCTCGCCCAGCCGCGCGCCCACCGTCAGGATCAGGTCGGCATCTTTCACGCGCGCGACGAGTTTCGGATTGGGCCCGTAACCGAGATTGCCGGCATAGACCCGGCTGGAAGGGCTGATTGCATCCTGACGGCGAAAGGCGGTGGCCGTGGGGATGCCCAGCCGTTCGGCGAAAAGCTGAAAGAACTCGCGCGCCTTCGCGTTCCAGCCCGCCCCGCCGATGATCGCGACGGGCGACGCCGCATCCTCGATCAGGGCGAACAGCGTCTGCATCGCATCGGGGCAGGGGGCCTGCGCGGGCCGCTCTACCGCGGGGCGCGGCAGGGCCGAGGCGGCATCGTGCAGCATGTCTTCGGGCAGCGCGAGCACCACGGGGCCGGGCCGCCCGGCCATCGCAGTCGCATAGGCGCGCGCGACATATTCGGGGATGCGCTCAGCATCGTCGATCCGCGCCGCCCATTTGCACGCCGGGCCGAAGAAGGCGGCGAAGTCGAGCTCCTGAAACCCTTCCCGATCGCGCATACCGCGCGCCACATCGCCCACGAACAGGATCATCGGCTGCGAATCCTGCATGGCGACATGGACGCCGATGCTGGCATTGGTCGCACCCGGACCGCGCGTGACGAAGCAGATCCCTGGCCGCCCAGTCATCGCGCCGTCGGCGCAAGCCATGAAGGCCGCGCCCCCTTCCTGGCGGCAGGTAACGACGTCGATCGCGGTCTGCCCATGCAGCGCGTCGAGCACGGGAAGGAAGCTTTCCCCTGGAACGGTGAAGATCCGGTCGCAGCGCTGTTCGATCAGGCAATCGACGAGCAGTCGTGCGGCGACGGGCGTGGGAGCGGGCGTTTCGGTCATGGTGCGGCGTTACCGCGCCCGTTCGGTGCAGGCAATCGCTGGCGCGGTCGCCACGGTTTGCCTGCCGGGTAAAGCGCGATCCGAGAGGGCTATCGTCCCGAAACGAGGCGGCCTTGCGATTTCGGGGAGCGGAATGGTTACGATCGCGTTAAGGTCGCATCATGAGACGCTCCCTTGTCCTGACCGATGAAGCCGCCCGGCACCCGTTCCGCGCCTCGCTTCCCCCGCATGTCCGCACCGAGGACGCCTCCGCGCATGACGAATCGATCTGGCGCGTCACCGCAAGCGATGTGCGCGGCGTCGCGACAGCCTATTTCGCCTGTCTCGCCGCGACCCTCGCGTTCATTTTCTGACTTAGATCAGGCGGGCAGTTCCGCCGCCCGCTCTGCGCGCACGAGCCTGCGCGCCAGCCAGCAGCTTATCAGGCACATGCCCGCGCTCATCAGCACCTGATCGGTGATGCCTATGCCGATGGCGGTCAGCCCCATCGCCAGCACGGCGCCGCCTACTATCGCTCCCGAATTGACGATATTGTTTGCCGCGATCGTGCGCGAGGCCTGTTCGGGCGCGACGCGCGTTGTCAGGAAGGCGTAGAGCGGGACGACGAACATGCCGCCCGCCACAGCGATCCCCAGCAATGCGGCCAGCAGGGGATAGGCCATCGGGACGGACAGGAATTGCGGCACGTCCAGAAGCGGACCTTCGGTGGGCACCGGCCAGATCCGCGCGACGAACCAGAACGCCACCACGAAACCCGCCATCACGATCACCGCAAAGGGGGCGAAGCGGGCCGACACCGTGCCTTTGAGCAGATGGTTCACGGCGACCGATCCGATCGCCACGCCGACGGAGAAGATCACCAGGAACAGGCTAGCCACTTCCTTGCTCGCCGAAATGACGTTCTTGGCGAGCGGCGGGAACTGGATGAAGAGCACCGCTCCAATCGTCCAGAAAAAGCTGATCGCAAGGATCGCGAAATAGATCTGGCGATCGTGCATCGTCTTGCGGATCAGCGCGATGGAGGATCGCAGGATGTGCCGATCGATGCGCTCGATCTCGCCCAAAGGCGGCGCGCTGGGCACCTGTCGTGCCGAGGCGTATCCGACCAGCGAGGTCACGATGATCAATCCCGCAGCCCATTCGACCGGGATCCAGCCCGCCAGGATCGTTCCGGCCAGGATCGCCACGTAAGTCCCTGCCTCCACCAGGCCGGTGCCTGCCAGCACTTCTTCCTTGCGCAGATGCTGGGGCAGGATCGCGTATTTGATGGGGCCGAGGAAGGTCGACTGAACCCCTGTCAGAAACAGCGCGAACAGCATCAGCACGATGGGAAACGTCGTGTCGATCGTTGTGAACCCTAGCGGTATCGACACCGGCAGATCGTATCCGCGCCAGGCGAGATAGAGCCCGCTCGCCCCAATCAGCATCAGTCCGATCTCGCAGAATTTCACGCGGCGGATGATCGCCGCCTTGTCGCGCATATCGGCCAATTGCCCCGCGAGCGCGGACAGGAGGAAGAAGGGAAGGATGAACAGGCCCGAAGCGACCGCACTGAACATCCCTTCCGCATCTGCGGAATCGTAGACCTGATAGACCACGAACAGGACCATCGCGGTCTTGTAGAGATTGTCGTTGAAAGCATTCAGCAGCTGGGTGCAGAACAGGGGCAGGAAGCGCCGCGTCCGCATCAGATGGGTTGTGATCGTCAAAATCTGTCCCCTGCCGCTCCGGTGCGGCTCCGCCCGCTCCCTAGAACACGCCGCGTCGCGCTTCAAAGCCCTTTAGGCGACGGAAATGACACAAGCGGGGCAAGACGCGGCTTTTGCTTCCCAGGACGAGGCGCTAGGGGAGGGACCGATGTTGAGCCTTCCCAATATCCTGACGCTCTCGCGCATTTTCGCGATTCCCTTGCTCGCCTGGTTCCTGTGGTGGCCGGACTGGGCGACGGGTTTTCTGGTGGCGTTCGGCCTTTACTGCCTGATGGGCATCACCGATTATTTCGACGGCTATCTGGCCCGCGCCAGCGGGGCGGTCTCGAAACTGGGCATCTTCCTCGATCCGATCGCGGACAAGATCATGGTCGCGGCGGTGATTCTGGTGCTGGCGGCCCAAGGCGTGCTGCGCGGGCCGTATGTGGGCGATGCGCATGTGATCGCGGGATTGATCATCCTCGTACGCGAAATCGCGGTATCGGGCCTGCGCGAATTTCTGGGCGGATTGCAGGTCTCGATGCCGGTCAGCCGCCTCGCCAAATGGAAGACGACCTTCCAGCTCGTGGCGCTGGGTTCGCTGATCCTCGGGCAGGGCCTGCCGGACTGGACCGTGATGCTGGGCGATCTGGAAGCGAACGTTCCGCACACCGTAGGGCTGGTGACGCTGTGGGCCGCAGCGGTGCTGACGCTGATTACCGGATGGGATTATTTGCGGGTCGGTTTGAAGCATATGGACTGAGGGTGTGGGGGTGGTGCGCGACTTCTGGTCTGGACCGCACGGGTGAAAAGATGATTTCGCTTCAGGTGTCTCGAACCCAAGAGTCCCGAGCAACACCATCTTTCCAGCGCACCTCGAGAATCCACACATCCATAAATGACGGGCAAAGGTGCCAATGGCTTAAATCAGCGTTCGGACCTTCGTTTTCGTCAGGACCGAGCAAATCAACCAATTCCTGTTTTGTCTTTCCTTCGATACCAACCCGCACGCGAAGGTCTGCGAGCATAGCGCATCGGGTGTCCCCCCAGTGGTCTGCAGACTTCCATTTCGGAGACTCGAACAGTCGAGGTAGTGCCTCGGTATAGGCACCTCCTTCAATGTAGAGAAGGGGCAGGACGATAAAGAGCCCGAGCATCAAACCACATCCTGCAAAACGCGTCCTGTTGCTCATTCCGTAAGTCACAGCTCGTAATTATCGGTAATCGGAGTTGTCCGCTACTAAACCCTGACTTTACGATTTCTCACCCCGCGCGCAATTCCTCGGCCAGCAGTTCGAAATCGCTGCGGCGGGGGGAATTCTTGCGCCAGATCAGGGCTATTTCGCGCGCGCCGTTGGCGCTTTCGAGCGGGCGGGCGACCACATTGGTGCCTTTGAGAATACCCGCATCGACCGCCATTTCGGGAATCATCGTCAGGCCGAGGCCGTTATCCACCAATTGCACCAGCGTGTGCAGGCTCGTCCCGATCATGGTGGCCGAACCGCGCAATTCCGGGCGGTTGCAGGCAGCGAGCGCGTGATCCTTTAGGCAGTGGCCGTCTTCCAGAAGCAGGAGCCGCCCGCCTGAACTCATCGCGTCGATTTCTTCGGCTGAGATGGTGGCGGGGGGATCCCGCGGATCGTCCTTCGGAAAGGCGACGAACAGCTTGTCGTCGGCGATATGCGCCTGTTCGACCTCGCCCGTCGCGAAGGGCAGGGCGAGGAGCACGCAATCGACGCGCCCGTGCTGCAAGGATTCGACCGCGTCCTGGCTGGTCTCTTCGCGCAGGAACAGTTCGAGATCGGGCCGCTCCTTGCGCAGGCGAGGCAGGAATCGGGGGAGCATAAAGGGCGCGATCGTGGGGATCACGCTCATGCGCAACTGGCCTGCAAGCGGTTTACCCGCAGCCTGCACCAGGTCCGAAAGCTCTTCCGCCTCGCGCAGAATGCGATGCGCCTTTTCCACCACCTGATTGCCCAGCGCCGTGAAGCGGACCACCCGGCGGCTGCGTTCCACCAGCGTCACGCCGAGCAGCGATTCGAGTTCGCGAATCCCCGCGCTCAATGTCGACTGCGATACGAAGCTCGCTTCCGCCGCGCGGCCGAAATGGCCGTGTTCATGCAGCGCCACGAGATATTGCAGCTGCTTGATGGTGGGGAGGTAGGTGCTCACCGCTTCGCGCTCACTCCGCTGCGTCTTCGGCCACCGGCTCGACATCGTCGGTGGCGGTATCGACGCGGGTCATCAGCAATCTGCCGTCTTTCACGGCAAAGGCCATTCGCCCTTCGACGAGTTCGAGCGCGTCCTTGCCGAAGACCTCGTAACGCCAGCCGTTGAGAATCGGCAGGTCGCGTGCCCCGGCGGCCAGCGCTTCCATCTCGTCAGAGCGTGTGAGCAGCCGCGAGGCCACGTCGATCTCGCGCGCGCGGATCTTGAGCAGCAGCTTGAGCAAATCCGCGACCAGTGCGCCTTCCTTGCCGAGCGGCGCGCCGCGCTTCGCCTTTTCGGGCATTTCGTCCTTGGGTAGCGGCTCGGCCTTTTCGAGCACCTTCATCAGCCTCTTGCCGATATCGTTGTCCTTCCAGGCGTTAGAAAGACCGCGCACCTTGGTGAGATCGCCTTGGCTCTTGGGCGGGTGGCTGGCGATGTCGGCCAGCGTCTCGTCGCGCATGATGCGGCCGCGCGGAATGTTCTTGTGCTGCGCCTCGCTCTCGCGCCACGCGGCGAGGGCTTTCAGCCGGCCCAGCACCTGCGCGTTGCGGCCAGGCGAGCGGATGCGGTGCCAGGCGGTGTCGGCATCGTTGGCGTAATTCGCAGGATCGGCCAGCTTCTCCATTTCCGCATCGAGCCAGGCACCGCGCCCGGTCTTGATGAGCTTTTTAAGAATGCGCGGGAAAATCTTGGCGAGATGGGTCACATCGCCGATCGCATATTCGATCTGGCGGTCGGTCAGCGGGCGGCGGCTCCAGTCGGTGAAGCGCGCGCCCTTGTCGACCGTGAAGCCGAGCCAGCTTTCGACCAGATTGGCATAGCCGATCTGTTCGGACTGGCTGATCGCCATCATCGCGATCTGGGTGTCGAAGATCGGTTGGGGCGTCTTGCCGGTAAAATTATAGACGATTTCGACGTCCTGCCCGCCCGCGTGGAAGATCTTGAGCACATCTTCGTTGTCGCAGAGCAGGTCCCACAGCGGCTGCAGATCGATCCCGTCGGCCAGCGGATCGACGGCGGCGGCTTCCTCCTCGTTCCCGATCTGCACCAGGCAGAGTTCGGGCCAATAGGTGTTCTCGCGCATGAATTCGGTGTCGACGCAGACGAAATCGCCCTGCGCCAGCCTTTCGCACAATTCGGCGAGCGGTTCGGTGGTGGTTATGAGGTCGTGGATTTTCATAAGTCTTTTCTGTCTGTCGGACGGAGTGCCGTCCGGCGGCGCACCTGCCTTGACAAAAAGGCAGGCTTGCCCTGTTAGCGCGCGCGTTTCCTGCTAGAGGGAGCGCAGCGCGGCCCGGCCGCGATCGGGGGCGATGCGGCCCCTAGCGCCATAGCACCGATTTTGGAAAGTTTTTCGATGCACGCCTATCGCACACACACCTGCGCCCAATTGACCAAGGACGATGTCGACCAGAGCGTCCGCCTGTCCGGCTGGGTCCACAACAAGCGCGATCATGGCGGCGTCCTGTTCGTCGATCTGCGCGACCATTACGGGATCACCCAGATCGTTGCCGACAGCGACAGCGAGGCGCTGCCGGTTCTCGAAAAGCTGAAGCTCGAATCCGTCGTGACCATCGATGGCACGGTGAAGGCGCGCGACGCAGCGGCTGTGAACGCCAATCTGCCGACCGGCGAGATCGAGGTCTTCGCCCGCTCCATCGAAGTGCAGAGCCGCGCATCGGACCTGCCGCTGATCGTCAATTCGGCGGAAGACTATCCCGAGGACATCCGCCTCAAATACCGCTTCGTCGATCTGCGGCGCGAGCGGGTGCATGCCAATATCATGCTGCGCAACCAGGTGATCCAGAGCCTGCGCCGCCGCATGACCGATCAGGGGTTCTCTGAATTCCAGACGCCGATCCTGGGCGCATCCAGCCCGGAAGGCGCGCGCGATTATCTGGTGCCCAGCCGCCTTCACGCCGGGCGCTTCTATGCGCTGCCGCAGGCGCCGCAGATGTTCAAGCAGCTGCTGATGGTCGCGGGCTTCGACCGTTATTTCCAGATCGCGCCCTGTTTCCGCGACGAGGATCTGCGCGCCGATCGCTCACCCGAATTCTACCAGCTCGACTTCGAAATGAGCTTCGTGACTCAGGAAGACGTTTTCAACACGATCGAGCCGGTGCTTGCAGGCGTGTTCGAGGAATTTTCCGGCGGCAAGAGCGTGACGCCCGCGGGCGAATTCCCGCGCATCCCCTACGCCGAAGCGATGCTGAAATACGGCAGCGACAAGCCCGATTTGCGCAACCCGCTGATCATCTCGGACGTCACCGAGCACTTCACCAGCTCGGGCTTCGGCCTGTTCGAAAAGATCGTCGGCGGCGGGGGCCGGGTGCGCGTGATCCCCGCGCCGAACACGCACGAGAAGAGCCGCAAGTTCTTCGACGAGATGAACGACTGGGCGCGCAAGGAAGGCTTTGCGGGCCTTGGCTACGTCACGCGCAAGCAGGGTGAGTTCGGCGGCCCGATCGCCAAGAACCACGGTACCGAAGGCATGGAGAAGCTCTATGCCGAGCTGGGCCTCGGCGAAAACGACGGGCTGTTCTTCGCCGCAGGCAAGGAAAAGGACGCCGCCAAGCTGGCCGGTGCCGCGCGCACGCGCGTTGCGGAAGAGCTGGGCCTGATCGAGGAAGGCTGCTTCAAGTTCTGCTGGATCGTCGATTTCCCGATGTTCGAGTGGGACGAAGACCTCAAGAAAGTCGATTTCAGTCACAACCCGTTCTCGATGCCGCAGGGCGAGATGGAAGCGCTGGAGACGCAGGATCCGCTCGATATCAAGGCGTGGCAGTACGACATCGTCTGCAACGGGTACGAGCTGAGTTCGGGCGCGATCCGGAACCACAAGCCGGAAATCATGTACAAGGCCTTCGCGCTGGCCGGCTATTCGCAGGAGGAGGTCGACGCGAACTTCTCCGGCATGATCGAAGCGTTCAAGCTGGGCGCGCCGCCGCATGGCGGCTCCGCGCCGGGGATCGACCGGATCGTGATGCTGTTGGCGGACGAGCCGAACATCCGCGAGGTCATCGCCTTCCCGATGAACCAGCGCGCGCAGGATCTGATGATGGGCGCGCCGAGCGTGGTGAGCCCCAAGCAGCTGCGCGAACTGAACATCCAATTGTCGCCCAAGGCGCGCGAGGCGACCGAAGCCGCGCGCAGCGGGGAGAGCACGGATATGAACACGAACGCCACCGTGCGCGACGAAGATCCGCAGGCCCAGGACGGCTGACGGACGGCCGCTGATAGATACCTGATACGAAAAGGGCGCGGAACTCGATCCGCGCCCTTTCTTTTTGAATTGCTGTCCGACGGTCAGTCGTACTGTTTCTCGATCATGTCGCCGAAGCGTTCGCCTTCGCTGATTTCGGCCAGGCACTGCTGGACGATCGCGCGCTCACCGGCTTCGAGATCGTCGCCTTCCAGCGCCTTTTCGAACTTGTCCTTGATGTAATCCTCGCCTTCTTCGACACGCTCGGCAGCGGCTTCGTCGCCATTCTCGAACAGGTCGGTAATATCGACCCACAGGCGATGCAGGCCGCCCGTGGCCGTGCCCTTGGTCACGAGTTCGTCGCCCTGGCGCTCGAGTTGGGCGTTCAGTACGCCGAGAGTCTGCTGGCGCTTCTCGAGCCGCTGCTGCAGGGCCTGCTTCAGCTGGGCGCTCTTGGCCTTTTCGTGCGCCTTGCGATAGCCTTCGACCGAATCGAAGGTGGTGTCGGCCAGGCTCTTGAATACGGTGGAAGTCATTGATTTGCGTCCCTTCACGAGGTTGGTAGTACGATACCAATGCGCGGGACGTCGCATCGGTTCTGCGCTTGGTCCGACAACGGGGCGAGATGCCCTTGCGCTGCGCCGCCCCGTTCACTAGGGCGAAAGCCAATTTTCAAACTCCCATTTTTCGAGAGGGAATAAAATGAGCGATACTGCCGAGCGCGTACAGAAGATCGTTGTCGAACATCTGGGCGTGGAAGCCGACAAGGTGACGCAGGATGCCAGCTTCATCGACGATCTGGGCGCCGACAGCCTCGACATCGTGGAACTGGTGATGGCCTTCGAAGAAGAATTCGGCGTGGAAATCCCCGACGATGCGGCCGAGAAGATCACCACCGTCGGCGACGCGACCAAGTATATCGAAGAGCACAAGGGCTGATCGCCCTTCTGGCTAACCCGCCCGTCATGGGCGGGATCGGACAGGCCCGAGCCCCTCGCCGGGCCGGGCCTGTTGCATTTTTCGGAGAGTTCCTATGCGCCGCGTCGTCGTAACCGGACTGGGCCTCGTCACCCCGTTGGGCGGCGATGTCGAAACCACCTGGACCAATCTTCTCGCCGGCGAAAGCGGGGCGGGGCCGATCACCCGTTTCGACACGACGGGCCAGAAATGCCTGATCGCCTGCGAGGTGAAGCCCAAGGATCACCCCTGGGGCTTCGATCCGGACAAGCGGGTGGATCACAAGGTCCAGCGCCAGGTCGATCCCTTCATCGTCTACGGCATCGACGCCGCAGGGCAGGCGATCGAGGATGCGGGCCTCGAAAATATGGACCAGGCGACCAAGGAACGCGCAGGCGTTTCGATCGGGTCGGGCATCGGCGGCCTTCCGGGTATCGAGAGCGAAAGCCTGGTCCTCGCCGAGCGCGGCCCCGGGCGCGTCAGCCCGCATTTCGTCCACGGCCGCCTGATCAATTTGATCGGCGGGCAGGTCTCGATCAAATACGGCCTGATGGGTCCGAACCACGCCGTCGTCACCGCCTGTTCGACCGGCGCGCACTCGATCGGCGACGCGGCGCGAATGATCGCGCTGGACGATGCCGACATCATGCTGGCGGGCGGGGCGGAATCCACCATCAACCCGCTCGGCGTGGCAGGCTTCGCGCAGGCGCGCGCGCTCAATATGAGCATGAACGACCGGCCGAAGGAAGCCAGCCGCCCCTATGACAAGGACCGCGACGGTTTCGTCATGGGCGAAGGCGCGGGCGTGGTGGTGCTCGAAGAATACGAGCACGCCAAGGCGCGCGGCGCGAAGATCTACGCCGAAGTGGTCGGGTATGGCCTGTCGGGCGATGCCTATCACGTCACGGCTCCGCACCCCGAAGGCAAGGGCGCGGAACTGGCGATGCGCATGGCGCTGAAGAAATCCGGGCTGGATGTCTGCGATATCGATTACGTCAACGCGCACGGCACTTCGACTATGGCGGACACGATCGAACTCGCCGCGGTCAAGCGCGTGATGGGCGACGATCTGTGCGGCGCTTCGATGAGCAGCACGAAATCCGCCATCGGCCACTTGCTCGGCGGTGCGGGCGCGGTGGAGGCGATCTTCTGTATGCTGGCCATCCGCGACCAGATCGTGCCGCCCACGCTCAATCTCGACAATCCGGACGAGGGGACCGAAGGCGTCGATCTCGTCCCCCACACCGCCAAGAAGCGCGAGGTGAACGCCGCGCTCAACAACAGCTTCGGTTTCGGCGGCACCAACGCTTCGCTGGTGGTCAAGAAGGTCGACTGACATGAAGCGGATCGGCCTGCTGGCGGGGAGCGTGGCCGTTCTGGTCGCGCTCATCGGTATCGTCTGGCTGGTGGCTGGTTGGTGGGGGACTTCGGAACTCGACGAGGATCGCGAATTCACCGTCGCCTCCGGCTCCACGCTGACGGCGGTCGCCGACAAGCTGGCGGCGGAAGGTGCGATAGATTCGGCGAACGGCTTTCTGCTGCGCGCCAAGCTGCTCGGCAGCGGCGATCCGGTGCAGGCGGGCGAATTCCTGCTGCCCGCAGGTACGAGCCCTGCGGGCATGCTCGACACGCTTCAGCATGGCCAGCCGATCCGCCGTTTCGTGACGATCCCCGAAGGCACGCCGTCGATCCTGGTGCATGAGCGCCTGATGGCGGAACCGCTTCTGACCGGCGAAATTCCGGTCCCGGTCGAAGGATCGATCCTTCCCGACACCTACGATTTCGAGCGCGGCGAACCGCGCGCAAAGGTGCTCGCGCGGATGCAGGCGGCGATGCAGAACTATCTCGCCGAAGCCTGGCCAAAGCGCGGGCCCGATATCGCGGTGGACACGATTCAGGAGGCGGTGACGCTTGCCTCGATCGTGGAAAAGGAAACCGGCGTCGCGAGAGAGCGGCGCATGGTGGCGGGGCTCTATTCCAATCGCCTGAAGGACGGGATGCTGCTGCAGGCCGATCCGACGATCATCTACCCGATCACGAAGGGCAAGCCTCTGGGCCGCCGCATCCGTCAGTCCGAAATCGCGGCGGTGAACGATTACAACACCTATTCGATGACGGGTCTGCCCAAGGCGCCGATCACCAATCCGGGGCGCGAAGCGATCGCCGCCGTGCTGAACCCCGCCAAGACCGATGCGCGTTACATGGTGGCGGACGGGACGGGCGGCCACGCTTTCGCCCAGACGCTCGACGAGCATAACCGCAACGTCGAAAAATGGTTCGCCCTGCGCCGCGAACGGGGCGAGATGTGAGCGATGCGCCCCTGATCCTGACGGCGCAATTGCCGCCCGATCTCCATAGCTGGGCGACCGGTCTGCGCGACGAGCATTTCCCGCCCGAGCGCAACTATCTCGAAGCGCATGTCACACTGTTTCACGCAATCCCTGCACAATGCGAGCCGGAAGCGCGCAGCTTCCTCGCGCGTCTGGTGGGCGAGGTGGCTCCGGTGCCCGCGCGGCTGGAAGGGTTGATGTCGCTGGGCGGTGGGACCGCGCTCAAGCTGTCGAGCCCCGACATGCTCAGCCTGCGCGATCATATCGCCGACCATTTCCACGGCATGTTGACCGCGCAGGACCAGCATCGCCCCCGCCTGCATGTGACGATCCAGAACAAGGTCACATCGAAGGAAGCCAAGGTCCTGCAGGCGCAGATGGCGGGCACGGTGAACCCGCGTGATTTCGCCTTTCCCGGCCTCTCACTCTTCCATTACAAGGGCGGTCCGTGGGAGCTGGTGCGCAGCTTCACCTTTCGCGGCTGAGCCGCGTAGTTCGGTCTCTTTTTCCCGGTTGACCGAATCCGGCCATCGCCCTAAACGCGCCGCCTGCCCGGGGTCGGATAGGCTCACCGGGCACCCTTATCGCACACCCACTTTCTTGCGGTGTGCGCCGATGGGGCGGAGTAGCTCAGGTGGTTAGAGCAGCGGAATCATAATCCGCGTGTCGGGGGTTCGAGTCCCTCCTCCGCTACCAGGAAATAGCGTCCGTATAGGTTCGCTTGTGTCCGTATGCGTCCGGATTTTCGACCCAAATCCCTGATTTCGATAGCTGATGTGCTACCACGCCAGTCCGCTTGTGTCCGTATGCGTCCGCATGTGTTCGCTTGAAGCCGGAGGCTTTGTGGGGGTATTTTGGGGGTATTTCCCGCTGTGGGTGAGTTAGGTGATACCCCCACCCGCGAATGCGAGCCGAAGGATAGATTTTGACGCTAGGACAACGGCTTGTTCAAGACATTTCATGGCGAAATACATCGCAGAGGTCCCGGTCAAACGGTGGAGTTCGAGTCCCGCGTGAGGATTCGAACGGAAATGACCGACGTGGGGCAGGGGAGGCACTACCTTTTCACTCCTGAGATGACCGCTTTGCGCCCTCATAGCGGCCATAAAGTCAGGCGAGGACACGCCTGAAAGCTGCCGTTCCAAAGTTTCGTCTGATTGAGGAAAATAAGCCTTCAATCGCAATAGGTCGAAAAATTTTCTTCGCGATGCGTCTTGGTCGCTGAAGTGAGGCGCATGAAATCCTCGTTAAGTTCGGCTTTGCCGTATCGTGACCGTGCACGAATTAAGTTGCTCCTTCATTATGACTTTCGGATGAGCACCACCCCAGCAATCACAAGCGCGCCGCCAGCCAGAAGCCAGGATTGATCGACAAGCAACGCGCTAGCTATGATCAATGCGGCAGCTAGAGGGCCTTTCAAGGACTGACGCTCATTGCGAAGTCCAGCGAGCTGCTCGATACTGAGCGGATCGAGCTGAACCGGCACATATCCTGACTTTGCGATCGAGTTCGCAGTGGCAAGTATGTCGGGCAAGGACGCCGACAACCCCAGCAGCTGACCGCGAAGTCTCTTCAAACCCGACCGAGCGCTGCCGAGCGAGAACCGCTCGGCGAGAAGCTCCGTCATGATCGGCCGGGTCTCTTCGGCGATGTTGTAGTCCGGTGCCAGCGATCGGACGAAGCCCTCTGCAGTCAACAAGGTACGCAGAAGAATGGCCAGATCAGGTGGCAGAACCAGTCGATAATCCCGCAACAGATCGAAAACGCGGGAAAAAATCTGCGAGAACTCGATGCCAGATAGCACGGTCCCCCTGAACTCTCCAATCAACTGATCCAGATCCACCGCGAGCGCATCGCGATCCACCTTCGGCTCCCCCGCCCATGCGAGCAGGACATCCGCGACATCGCTGGTTTCCTCACCAGCAATCGCAAGCACGAGGCGGACGATCTCGTCGCGCCTGGCCTTGGTGAGCGTCCCGACCGATCCGAAGTCGATGAAGCCGACATCCTGCTCGCCGATCAGGAAAACATTGCCGGGATGAGGGTCGCCGTGGAATTCGCCGTTCAGAATGATCATGCGCAGGACTGCGTTGGCATAGCACTTGGCGAACGCCGCCACCTCCGGATCGCCCGATGAGGCGCCCAGCGAAGACGCGGGCCTGCCGTACAGGCGTTCCTGAACGTTCACCCGCAGCCCGGTCAGTTCCCAATGGATGGCCGGGGTCCTGACGCCGATGGTTTCGAGATATGCGCCGATCCGCTCGCAGGCTCGGGATTCCGCAGCGAGGTCCATCTCCCAGGCAAGATTGCGGCCGAAGGTCCGCAGAAACTCGACTGGCCGGTAACGCGCGATGTCAGGCGAGCGTGCTTCCGCGATCTCGGCAAGACGCACAAGCAGGCGCACATCGGCTTCCATGCGCGCGGCGGTGCCCGGGCGGCGAACTTTCACGATGACCTCGCTACCGTCCCGTAGCTTGGCGGAATAGGTCTGTGCAATCGAGGCGGACGCCAGAGGCTGTTCGTCGAACTGCGCAAAGTCGTTCCGCCAGTCCTCACCCCAGCTTGAAGCAAGTACGGGCTCGATATCTGCGAAGCGCACCGGCGACACCTGATCGTGCAGGGTTGAGAATGCAGTGATCCAGTGTTCGGTAAACAGATCGCTTCGGGTGGCGAGGAGCTGCCCCAGCTTTATGCCGACTGGCCCGATGTCACGGAGGAACGCGACAACTGCGGCCGGACGAAATTCGCGAGGATCGATGACATTGCTCGAAGAGGGAATAAATCCGAGGGCTCCGGCGAGAGTCTTCGCACCGTGCCTCATTAAGATTCGGCCAATCTCCGCGGCGCGAGCGATGCTGCTGATAGGCTTTTCCGGGGGCGATGCCATGATATTACTCAGCCTCGGCCCGGAGTTGGTCCAGATTTTCCGATACCCTTGCAAGAATCTGCTGCAACGTTTGCTTCTCGTCGGCGGCAATGTCGCGCCAAAGCAGATCATGAAGCCTATCCGCGGAGCCTCTCAGTTCGGGCAGCAGATCGTCAAGCTGCTCCGTGAGGATGAGCTGCCACGCTCGCCGATCCGTCTCAGCTCGAAGCCTTTTCATCAGCCCGCGTGCGCAAAGACCTGCAACCGCCTGGCCGATGGTCGCCGATTCCAGTTCCAGTTTCTTGGCGATTTCAGCCTGCGTAAGGGCAGGATCGCGAAGAAGTTGTCCGATGATCCTCCACTGTGTCTGATTGAGACCGATCCTGGCGACCCTCGCATCGTACACTCTGCGCGCGCCGCGACTGATCTCGTCCATAAGATAGAGAATGCGGTCATCATCGGTGATGACCTTCTGCCGACGCTGAGACCGTGACATGGTATCTGGTTTTTCATCCATAGCGCTGTGTAGTCGGATAGCCTCGGATGCCCAAATGCAAACTGCTAAATGCCTTTACTATCTGTCTCACGGCTCATAGGGCGCGAGACGCGTTCACCTTTTACTGAGGCTGCCGAAAGAGTCAGATGACCGATAACTCCAACCAACCGGAGCAGGAGGGCACAACCCCAACGAAACCGCAATCGCGGCGTAGCTTGCGCATCGTGCTAATCATCGTTGGTCTTGCCGTGCTGCTTGGCGGGATCTGGTGGTACTACCGGCACGTAACCTACGGACAGTACATGCAGTCGACCGATAACGCCTATGTCGCTGCCGACAGCGTCGTTATCTCTTCCAAGGTAGCGGGATACGTCGAAGAGGTCTTCGTAGGGGAGAACGAGCAAGTAGCTCGCGGCGGAGCCCTCGTACAACTGGATCTGCGGGATTATCAGGCGCAAGCGCAGCAGGCGCGCGCACAGATCGCTGCGACCCTGGCCGGTGCCGACACAATCCGTTCTCAGGTATCCGAACAGGATGCAGCCATTCGCCAGGCGCGGGCCCAACTCGCCGCCGCGAGCGCGGCACTGGACCTCGCGAACGACCAGGTGGCGCGATATCGGCCCCTTGCAGCGACAGGAGCCGAACCGCGGGAAAAGCTAGACCAGTATGAGGCGCAGGCGCGGCAGGCGCGGGCCGAATTCGCCGCTGCGCAGGCGGCGGTGGCTGCCGCGACCGCTCGCCGGGGGACCCTGTTCGAGCAGATCAGCCAGACCCAGGCGCAGGCGGACGCTGCTCGCGCTCAGCTGGAAACAGCCGACCTTACGGTTGAATCGACCTTGCTGCGCGCCAGCAAGGCCGGCCGCGTCGGCGATCTCTCGGTCAGGGTGGGCCAGTTCGTGCAACCGGGTCAACGTTTGATGACGGTGGTTCCGGTGAGCGCGATCTACGTGACCGCGAACTTCAAAGAAACGCAGGTCGGCCTCATCCGGGCCGGCCAGAGCGTCAGGCTCGAAGTTGACGCCCTGCCAGACCTTGAGATCGCGGGACGAGTGGACAGCATATCGCCGGGAACGGGCGCGGAATTTTCCATCCTCCCCCCCGAAAATGCCACCGGCAACTTTACCAAGATCGTTCAACGGATACCCGTCCGCATCGCTATCGATGCTCCCCCTGAAGTGCGGCGTCTGCTCGTTCCCGGCATGTCGGTAGTGGCTACGGTCGACACTCGGAATGCTGCCGGCGAATTGGAAGAGATCTCGAGTCGGACTCAATGACCGAGATACTGGCAGCGCAGGACACTTCGATCGGGCCGGCCGGGAGCCGAAAGAACGCAGACGTTACTGCCTGGGTCGCTGTGGCCGCGGGCGCGCTTGGCGCCATGCTCGCGACGCTGGACATATCAATCGTCAATTCCGCACTCCCCGTCATTCAGGGCGAGATCGGTGCCACAGGCGCCGAAGGCACCTGGATTGCTACGTCATTTCTCGTTGCTGAGATTGTCGTCATTCCGCTGAGCGCTTGGCTGGAACGGCTGTTCGGTCTGCGAACCCTCCTCATCATCGCGGTCAGCGCGTTCACCGCCTTTTCGGTGCTGTGCGGGATTGCAACCGACCTTACGACAATGATCATCGGCCGCACGGGTCAGGGCTTCACGGGCGGCGTGCTCATTCCGACGGCAATGACCATCGTGGCCAAAAGGCTGCCGCCACATCAGCAGCCCATCGGAATGGCCCTGTTCGGCATGACAGTGATCCTCGGCCCCGTGATGGGGCCTTTGATCGGGGGTTGGCTGACCGAGAATCTGAGCTGGCACTATGCCTTCTTTGTCAATGTGCCGGTCTGCGGCCTGCTGCTGCTCCTGCTGTTCGTTGGCTTGCCCCACGAAAAGCCAAAGTGGGATTATCTCACTGACGCGGATTGGGCGGGCATTGTCGGGCTCATCTTGGGGCTGGGCGGACTTACGGTCGTCCTTGAGGAGGGCCACCGCGAGGAATGGTTTGAATCCTCTCTCATTCGCTGGCTCACAATCATCACAGTCGTCGGATTTGCCTCGCTGATCTACGGACAGGTGAAGGCACGCAAGCCAGTCTTGAAGTTGCAGCTCTTGTTCAATCGACAGTTCGCCAGCGTCGCGATCATGGCGCTCGCCCTGGGTATGGTGATGTATGGTTCGACCTACGTCATCCCGCAGTTCCTCGCGATCATTTCTGATTATAACGCGCTTCAGACCGGGCTGGTGATCTTCTGGATGGGCGTCCCGGCCTTCCTGTTGATGCCTGTGCTTCCCTTGATGATCCGGAAGATCGACATTCGCATCGCCGTCGGCGCCGGCATGTTGCTGATGGCGGTCAGCTGCTTTGTCAGCACCAGCCTTACAGCAGAATCCGGTGGTGCCGTTTTTACCGAGAGCCAGCTCTTGCGCGGTGTCGGCATGATCTTGTCGATGATGTTCCTGAATCAGGCGACGGTGGCTTCGGTCGCCAAGGAGGATGCCGGCGACGCCTCGGGAATTTTCAACGCGGCGCGCAATCTCGGTGGCTCTTTCGCTCTTTCGGCTCTGGCATCGTTCCAAGACCAGCGGATCTGGCATCATAGCCGGCGGATGGAAGAGACCCTGAATGCGAACAGCGTTTCGCTACAGGACTATCTCGACGGGCTGGCGCGAAACTTCGGCGGCATGGAGGGGGCGATGGCCGTCTTGAGCCGCACCCTGCAACGCGAGGCGTTCATAATGACCTACAATGACGTGTTCCTGGTTATGGGGATTCTGACCCTCGCGACGGTTCCGCTGGTCCTCTTCCTGAGGCCGCTTCCAAAAAATGTCTCCCTTTCGATGCACTGAGCCCTATATGATGCGCCGTTCGATACCATCGCTTCTCCTCATCGCCTTGCTGGCTGGCTGTACGGCTGGGCCGGACTACGCAGGCCCTCCGGAAATATTGTCGGCGGATACCGGCCATCGGTTTGTCCGCGCTGGCGAGGATGTGGGCGTCATGGACCCGGCCCTTGCCGAATGGTGGGTGCTGCTCGACGATCCTGAACTGACCCGGCTGGTCGAAACTGCGTTGTCCGAAAATCCGTCGCTCCAGGCAGCGCAGGCGCGCATCGCGCAGGCCCGGGCATCGGTCAGGCAGGATCGGGCCGGCAGAATGCCGACACTCGGAACCCAGGCCACCACTATTCAGGGTCAGCTTCCCGGCCTTGAAATTCAGGAGGGGGCACCCCCGTCCTCACAGCAACCCGATCCGGAGGCGGGAAGCGACGATGCCCTCAGCTTTTACAATGTTGGTCTCAATGCCAACTGGGAGCTGGAGTTCGCGGGCGGCTCCCGGAGGCGTATCGAGGCCGGCAACGCGCAGGCTGCGGCAACGGTCGCCAATGCGGAGGACGCAAAGGTTCAGCTGACCGCCGAAGTTGCCAATAACTACGTCAACTTGCGGGAGGCCCAGTTCCGCGCCGACCAATACCGGACGCAGATCAAGCTGCAGGAAGAAGTCCTGGCCCTAACTTATCAGCGGTATCAGCAAGGCGCGCTGCCGCTGTTCCCGGTGGGCAATGCGAACGCGGAGCTGGAGGTGCTCAAATCCCAATTCGCCGAGGCGGAGGCCGAT
>NZ_LWFF01000324.1 GCF_001635685.1 Erythrobacter sp. HI0063 | reverse complement strand
GGCCGATGCGATTCCGCCTGCGCGAACGGGCATCTATATGGGTATCTTCAACATGTTCATCGTGATTCCGATGCTGATCGAAACGGTGACGATGCCGCTGATTTACGAACCTCTGCTGGGCTCCGATCCGCGCAATGCGCTGATGCTGGGAGGAGGGCTGATGCTTCTGGGCGCGGTGGCGACTCTGTTCGTGCAGGCAGGCGGACGTCCCGCACGGGCCGTGTCGGAGGCCGCGTCTGTTCCGCCGACCTAGTCGCGTGTAGACGCTGGGACGATGAGCGCGAAAGAAACACCCAGGGGCCGCCCCGCCGTCCGCACCCTCAGCGATCTCGCGGGCATTGCCGGGGTGTCTGCAGGCACTGTCAGCCGGGCGCTTGCAGGCAACAGCCTGGTCAACACGGACACGCGCGACCGCATCGTCGCTCTCGCGCGCGAGCATGGTTTCCGGCCGAACAAGATGGCCAGCAGCCTGCGCCGCCAGAAGACGGACGTCATCGGCATCGCCATCCCGCTGGGCCACGATCGCAGACAGCAGATTTCCGACACCTTCTTCATGACGCTGCTGGGCCATCTCGCCGATGCACTTACCGAGCGTGGCTACGACCTGATGCTGCGCCGCGTGATCCCCGAACGCGACGAGGACTGGCTGGACCGTTTCATCGGATCGGGATTGGTCGATGGAGTGCTGGTGATCGGCCAGTCCGACCAGTTCGACCGGATCGAGGATGCAGCCGACGGCTATCTGCCGATGGTCGTCTGGGGCAATCATGCCGAAGGGCAGCGCCATTGCGTGGTCGGCACGGACAACCGCCTGGGCGGGCGGCTTGCGACCGAGCGGCTGATCGCTGGCGGTGCGCGGCATATCTATTTTCTGGGCGACACATCCGCAGTCGAATTCGCAGCTCGCTATGCCGGCGCGCTCGATGCGGCAGGCCGGTTTGGCGTGACGATCACACCCCTCACGAGCCACCTCTCCAGCGATCGGCTGGAAGCGGAGGTGGCCGCCAATCTCGATCGTCCGTTCGCGCCCGGAGACGCCATCTTCGCCGCGACCGACACGCTGGCCATCGCCAGTCTCGCGCGGCTGAAGGCGCTCGGCATCTCTGTGCCCGACGAGGTGCGCATCATCGGGTTCGACGATCTCCCGCTGGCCGCCCAGACATTTCCGCCGCTCACCACCGTTCGCCAGGACATACGCGCGGGCGCCTTCGCGATGGTCGATCTGCTGATCCGCCGACTGTCGGGCGAGGAAACCGAAAGCATCGTGATGCCGCCGCGCCTCGTCGTCCGGCAGACAGGGTAGCGCGGATCGGGGAACGGCCCTGTCTCTCGGGCCTTTTGTCCTGTGCGCGACCGGCCGCTTCCCTGGCCCCGCAGCGCCGCGAAAGGGCTTCCAGACAGTGTCTTCGACCGACGACGAAAGCGCCGCTGTGACCGGCATGGGTGCAAAGGTGCTGCGCATCGTTCGAAATATCGGCGATGGCCCGGTGCTGTACCTGTGCGACGACGACACCGAGGCCGAGAGCCTTGCCACGGCGCTCGAGGCGCTGCTGCCGGAGGTGACGATTGTCCATCTTCCCGCAAGCGATACCTTGCCGGGCGACGATGCGCCGCCATCGCCAGCCAATGTCGGCCACCGCGTCACCGCGCTGCGGCGGCTGCGACAGCTTTCGTCCGACGAAGGACACAAGGATCTCGTCGTGGTGACCACGGGAGAGGCCGCCGCGCGGCGTTATCTCCCTGCAGACGCTTTCGATGCCGAACCACCCTGCATCCGCGTCGGCGATCCGATCGATCCCGACGACTTTCGCGAAGATGCGATCGAACTCGGCTATTTCCTCGACGATCGCATCGACGAGCCGGGCGAGATCGCAATTCGCGGCGAGGTGATCGATCTCTATCCCGCCGATGCCGGAGAGCCCGTGCGGATCGATCTGGCCGATGGCCGGATCGCAGCGATCCATCATTTCGATGCCATCTCGCAATTGCGCAGCGATGCCTGCGACGCGGTTGCGATAGGCCGCGCGGCAGAGCCGGAGGGAGACGCGACGGCTACGCTTGTCGATCATATGACACCCGGCATCCTGTTGCTGTCGCCAAGGGCGGAAAAGCGGCGCAGGCGGTTCGCAAAGCTCGCGCAGCGTGCGGCGAAAGAGAGCAAGGCCGATCTGGACGCCGTCGACGACGCCCGCTGGCAGGCGGCGATCGAAAACTGGCGGTTGGAAAGCGATGGTTCCTCGATCGCTCTCGAAGCGATTCCCCGCTTCGCGGAAAAGAAATCCCCGGCGCGGGCGGCCATACGCTTTCTGAAGTCCGAACGCGAAGCGGGTCGCGCTATCGCCATTGTCGGCAGCGAGCGCGACCTGCGGTTTCTGCGCAGCCGTCTGGGCCATGCCTTCGAAATCGTCGAGCATTGCGAGAGCCTGCGCGCCTTATCCGCGAAAGACGACAATGCGCTCAATTTCCTGTGCGCCCCGCTCGATCGCGGAGCGCGCGATGACGATGTCGCGCTCATTGCGGCGGCGGATATTCTGGGCTCGCGCGCGCTGCTCGATACCTCGCCTTCCGTTGCGCGTCAGGTCGGCCTTGTCGGAGCGGAATTGCAGCCGGGCGATCTGGTGATTCACGAAGATCACGGCTTTGCCAGAGTTATCGGTCTGGAACCCGCGCCAGAAGCGCAGGGGGGCGAGGTGATCGCGCTCGAATATGCAAAGGAAGCGCGGCGTCTGGTGCCCACCAGCGACGCGGCCCTGCTGTGGCGTTACGGCGGCGATGCCGACAGCGTGAAACTGGACAAGCTCGATGGCACGGGCTGGAACAAGCGCCGCGCGGAAATCGACAAGGCGATCGCGGAAACCGCGAAATCGCTGATCACTCTGGCTGAAGAACGGGCCAGGCAGTCGGCCCCGGCGATGGAGCCCGATGCCTCGGCCTATGAACGCTTCGTCTCGGGCTTTCCCTATAACGAGACGTCCGATCAGGCGCGCGCCATCGCTTCGGTGCGCGACGATCTGGCTTCCGGCAAGCCGATGGAGCGGCTCGTCATCGGCGATGTCGGCTACGGCAAGACCGAAGTGGCTCTGCGCGCCGCGGCGATCGCCGCGCTGTCGGGTTATCAGGTTATCGTGGCCGCGCCGACCACGGTGCTGGCGCGCCAGCATCTGGAGGAATTTACGCGCCGCTTCGCCGATACCGGCGTCAAGGTCGCCGGTCTGTCCCGGCTGACGAGCGCGGCGGAGAAGAAGTCGGTCATGGCGGGTTTGGCGGACGGATCGATCGGCGTGGTCGTCGGCACCGCAGCGGTCGTCGGGAAGTCGGTCGAATATGCCAAGCTCGGCCTTGTCGTAATCGACGAGGAACAGCGCTTCGGTGCAGCCGACAAGGCGAAATTGCGACAGGCCGCCGACGTCCATCTCCTGGTGATGAGCGCGACGCCCATTCCGCGCACGCTGCACCGGGCGATGATCGGCTTGCAACAGGTATCCGTGATCGCCACGCCGCCCGCCCGCCGCCAGCCGATCCGCACCACGACCAGCACGATCGACGATCCGGCGATCGGCCTTGCACTGCGCCGGGAAAAGATGCGCAAGGGGCAGAGCTTCGTCGTCGTCCCGCGCATCGCCGATCTGGACGCCATGCGAGAGCGGATCGAGACGATCGCGCCCGATCTCACCATCGTCGAGGTGCACGGCAAGATGCCCGGTGGCGAACTGGACGAGGCGATGGTCCGGTTCGCGGCAGGTGATGGGGATATCCTGCTTGCGACCAATATCATCGAGGCCGGGCTCGACGTGCCGCGGGCCAACACGATGATCGTCTGGCGATCGGATCGGTTCGGCCTTGCGCAATTGCATCAACTGCGCGGACGCGTGGGGCGGGGGCGAAGGCGCGGGCAGGTGATCCTGACCACAGCTGAGGAAACGATTTCGCAAGCGAGCGAGAAGCGTCTGCGCACGCTCGAAACCTTCGATCAGCTCGGCTCCGGTTTCTCGATCGCCAGCGCCGATCTCGATCAGCGCGGAGCGGGCGATATTCTGAGCGATGCGCAGGCCGGGCACATGAAATTGATCGGCATCGATCTCTACCAGCATTTGCTCGAAGGGGCGCTTCGTCGGGCGCGCGGCGAAGCGCAACGCGAATGGCGTCCCGAAATCCGTACCGGCATCACGGGTGCGTTCCCGCCCGACTGGATTCCCGAAGAAGAGGTGCGCCTCAATCTCTACATCCGCCTCGCCCGATTGAGCGAGCGCGCCGAGCTGGATGCGTTCGAAGCGGAACTGGCCGACCGGTTCGGACCTTTGCCGGACGCCGCGCAGTCGCTGATCGATCTGGCCCTGCTGACGATACTCGCACTCGAAACCGGTATCCGCGCCGTGAATGCCGGCCCCAAGGCGATAGCCCTTACGCCGGCGGAAGCGGACGAAGACGCTCTGGAAGCGGTCGGGCTCGTCGCGAGCGACGATCGGTGGCTGGCCAGCCCGGACAAACCCTTCGCCGAACCGGCTCGCGCGGCGATCTCCATTCTCGAAGCTCTGGTAGAGAAATGAGGTAGGAGGGACCGATCGCGTGCGACATTCCCCAAGAGCCTGAAGGCTGTTCGCAGCGCGTCCGGTCCGTTTGTAATCCGTCGTGGCGCGTGCCAAGCCGTGCTCCATGACAGATGCTCCTTCCAGGCCGAGCTGGCGCTTCGCAATCGATCGCGGCGGCACATTCACCGATGTCGTCGCAACCACGCCCGACGGGCGGCTGGTGACCGACAAGCTGCTGTCCGAAAATCCCGAACATTACGAAGATGCCGCCAGCGAAGCCGTGCGCCGATTGATGGCGGCATATGGCGAGGGCGACGAGGCGGCTCCCATCGCCGAAATGCGCGTCGGCACCACGGTCGCCACCAATGCCCTGCTCGAACGCAAGGGGGCGCGGCTGGCTCTGGCGATCACGCGCGGCTTTGCCGATGCGCTCAGGATCGGCACGTAGGCGCGGCCGGACATCTTTGCGCGCCATATCCTCCTGCCCGAACAACTGCCCGAAACTGTGGTCGAGATCACGGAGCGCGTCGCGGTCGATGGCGAAGTTCTCGAACCTTTGGATATCGAGGCGGCGAAGCGCGAATTCACGGCTCTGCGCGAGGACGGATACGATTCGATCGCCATCGTCCTGATGCATGGCTGGACGCATCGCGATCACGAAATGGCTCTGGCGGATCTGGCGCGCGAGCTTGGCTTCGCGCAGGTCAGCGTCAGCCACGAGGTCGCGCCTCTGATCCGCCTGATCCCGCGCGGCGATACGACCTCCGTCGATGCTTATCTCTCGCCCGTCCTCGATCGGTACACCGATAATCTGCGTGCGAGCCTGCCGGAAACGGGTGCGCTGCGCTTCATGCAGTCGAATGGCGGCCTCGCCGAAGTCGGCGCGTTTCGGGGCAAGGATGCGATCCTGTCCGGCCCGGCGGGCGGTGTTGTCGGCATGGGGGCGACCGGCGCCGCGCTCGGCCACACGAAGCTGATCGGGTTCGACATGGGCGGGACCAGCACCGATGTCGCGCATTATGCAGGCGAATACGAGCTGACCGGCGACAGCACGGTGGCGGGCGTGCGCGTGGCCGCGCCGATGATGCAGATCCACACCGTCGCGGCAGGCGGCGGATCGATCTGCAGTTTCGACGGATCGCGCTTCCGCGTCGGCCCGGAAAGCGCAGGAGCGGACCCGGGCCCCGCCTGCTATCGCAAGGGCGGGCCGCTGACGGTGACCGACTGCAATCTCGTTCTGGGCCGGATCGATCCAGCCTTTTTCCCAAACGTATTCGGCCCCGATGGCGACGCGCCGCTGGACCCGGCGGCTGCGCGGGCCCGTCTGGAAGAGATCGCCGCCGCTCTTCCAGAGCCGCGCCCGATCGAGGATATCGCCGAGGGCTTTCTCGCCATCGCGGTGGACAGCATGGCGAATGCGATCCGCAAGATCAGCGTGGCGCGCGGCCATGACGTGACGCAATACGCGCTCGCCTGTTTCGGCGGCGCGGGCGGACAACACGCCTGCAAGGTGGCGGACGAATTGGGCATCGAAACGGTGCTGGTTCACCCGCTGGCAGGGATGCTCTCCGCCTACGGGATTGGCCTTGCCCCGGTGAAGGCGATCCGCGAGGTCAGTCTGGTGCGGCCACTGGAGGAATCCTATGATGACGGCCTCGCGGCTTTGCAGGACGAAGCGCGCGCGGCCCTGCTCGAACAGGGGATCGCGGAAGATGCGATAGAGATCGACAGCCGTGCGCGGCTGCGGTTTTCCGGCAGCGACAGCATCCTGACCGTGGATTGCGAAGACAAGGGCGCGATGGATACGAACTTCCGCCGTCTCCACCGCCAGCGCTTCGGCTATTCCGACGATAAGGCCCCGATCGTGGTCGAGGCCCTGAGCGTCGAGGCGAGCGGCTTTTCCGGCGGGCTCGACGCGGCAGAGGTGGAGCCGGTGGCGGCGGGCGGGACGCCTTCTGGCGAATGGACCACGCTGGAACGAGCCGCGATGAGCGCGGATGATGGCGTGGACGGGCCGGCCCTGATAATCGATCCCGGCTCCACCACCGTGGTCGAGCCCGGCTGGCAGGCGCGCCTCCAGTCGGAAGGCAGCCTCGTGCTCACGCGAACCGAACCCCTTGAGCGCAATCAGGCGGCGGGCGTTTCGGCGCATCGCCATGTCGATCCGGTCCGGCTCGAAATCTACAACAATCTCTTTATGGCCATCGCCGAGGAGATGGGCGTCGTGCTCCAGAGCACGGCGAGTTCGGTCAATATCAAGGAACGGCTCGATTTCTCCTGCGCTCTGTTCGACGCGCAAGGCGCGCTGATCGCCAATGCGCCCCACATTCCGGTGCATCTGGGAAGCATGGGCGATTCCATCGCGCGCGTGATCGAAACGCGTGGGGGCGCGCGGGATGGACGCGGATTTCGCCGTGGCGATGCCTATATGCTCAACGATCCCTATCGCGGCGGCACGCACCTGCCCGACATCACCGTGATCGTTCCCGTCTTCTATGGCGAGGCTTCGCACCTGCCCGACGCCTTCGTCGCCGCGCGCGGCCATCATGCCGATATCGGCGGGATCGCGCCCGGATCGATGCCTCCCGAAAGCCGCACGATCGTGGAAGAAGGCGTGATGATCGACGATTTCCTCCTCGTCGACGAAGGAGCGTTCCGCGAAGATGCGGTCCGAACCCTGCTGGCGAGCGCGGATTATCCCGCGCGCAATCCCGATCGCAACCTGTCCGATCTGCGCGCCCAGCTCGCCGCCTGCACGCGCGGGGCCGAATTGCTGCACAGCGCCGCGCGCGATTCCGGCGGCGAGACGGTTGCGGCCTATATGGGCCACGTGCTGGCGAATGCGGAAGAAAGCGTGCGGCGGCTGCTCGATCGGCTCGAAGACGGGCAGTTCGCCTATCCGATGGATAATGGCGCAGTGGTGAAGGTGACGATCCGTATCGATCGCGAAGCACGATCCGCCGTCATCGACTTTACCGGGACCAGCGATCAGCGCCCGGACAATTTCAACGCGCCGCGCTCGATCACCCGCGCCGCCGCGCTTTATGTGCTGCGCACGCTGATCGACGATGCGATCCCGATGAACGATGGCTGCCTGCGCCCGGTCGATCTGATCGTGCCCGAAGGATCGATGCTGAACCCGCGCCCCGGCGCGGCGGTGGTGGCGGGCAATGTCGAGACCAGCCAGACCGTCACCGATGCGCTGTTCGCCGCAACGGGCCGCCTTGCGCCCAGCCAAGGGACGATGAACAACTTCACCTTCGGGAACGAGAGCGACCAGTATTACGAGACGATCTGCGGCGGATCGGGCGCGGGGCCGGACCATGACGGGACGAGT
This sequence comes from Erythrobacter sp. HI0063, assembly GCF_001635685.1. Classification (GTDB taxonomy): domain Bacteria; phylum Pseudomonadota; class Alphaproteobacteria; order Sphingomonadales; family Sphingomonadaceae; genus Qipengyuania. The sequence goes on along the minus strand of NZ_LWFF01000324.1, from coordinate 42,507 downwards.
GCGGTCCAGACCCACATGACCAATTCGCGCCTGACCGATCCGGAAATTCTCGAAACGCGCCTCCCTGTGCGGCTCGACCGCTTCGCCATACGGCGCGGATCGGGCGGGAAGGGCGCGCATACCGGCGGTGACGGGGTGGAGCGGCGCGTGACCTTCCTCGAACCGATGCGCGCCAATATCCTCGCCAATCGCCGCAAGCATCCGCCGCAGGGCATTTGCGGTGGCGGCGATGCCGAGCCGGGACGCAACTGGGTCGAACGGGCCGACGGATCGCGCGAGGATCTGGGCGCAACCGGATCGGCCGAAATGCGCCGCGGCGATGCTTTCGTGATCCTGACCCCCGGCGGCGGAGGATACGGCGCATGAATTACTGGCCGCTGCTCGGCATCGCGCTGGTCGTCATCGGTTTCGCGCTGCAGTTCAATCCGCTCCTCGTGGTGGTCGGCGCGGCGGTCGCGACCGGGCTTCTCGCCGGGCTCGACATCGTCGCGGTGGTCGAAGCGCTGGGCCGCGCCTTCAACGATAATCGCTATATCTCGGTGACCTGGATCATCCTGCCGGTGATCGGCCTGCTCGAACGCTATGGTCTGCAGCAGCGCGCACGGAGCCTGATCGAGAGCGTGCGCGGTGCGACGATGGGCAAACTGCTGGTCCTCTATCTCGGCTTCCGCCAGATCACGGCGGCGCTGGGGATGAAGGATATCGGCGGCCACCCTCAGGCGGTGCGGCCTCTGGTCGCACCGATGGCGGAGGCGGCGGCCACCAAATCGCACGGGGCCCTGCCCGAAGCCGAGCGGCAGAAAGTGCTCGCCATGTCGGCGGCGACCGACAATGTCGGGCTCTTCTTCGGTGAGGACATCTTCTTCGCGATCGCCTCTATCCTGCTGATCCAGGGCGTGTTCGAAGCGGCGGGCTATCCGCTGACGCCGCTGCAACTTTCCGTCTGGGCGATCCCGACCGCAATCTGCGCTTTCCTGATCCACGGCGGACGCATCCTGGCGATGGACCGGCGCATGGGCAGGCTCACCCCTCCTGCTAGCGGGGAGGAGCGGGCATGATTACCTATGAATGGCTCTACATCCTCGCGGGCGGCTTCTTCGCGGTCTGGGCGCTGCTGTCCTTGCGCGACCGGCGCTGGGGCAATGGCGCGTTCTGGGGATTGCTCGCGGCGAGCTTCCTCTTCGGCAGCCATATCGGCGATTTCGCCAATGGCGTGCTGGTGCTGGCGATGGTGGCTATCGCGGGGCTGGGCCTGCTGAAGCGCAGCGATCCGCCGACCACCACGCCGGAAGAGCGGCTGAATTTCTCCGAACTGTTCGGCAATCGCCTGTTCCTGCCTGCGCTGATCGTGCCGCTGACGGCAGTGGTGGGTACGCTGCTCTACAATTACACGCCTTTCGGCGAGACCGGCCTGTTCGAAGCGCGGCGCGAAACGCTGATCCTGTTCGGTGTGGGCGTGGTGGTGGCGCTGGTGGCGGCCATCGTCTGGCTGCGCCCCCCGGCGCTCGCACCAGCCGAAGAGGGCAGGCGTTTGCTCGATTCGATCGGGTGGGCGGCGATCCTGCCGCAGATGCTGGCCGCCTTGGGCGCGGTATTCGCGCTCGCCGGGGTGGGCGAGGTGATCGGCGCGCTGGCGGGGCAGGTGATTCCCGAAAACAGCGTGCTCGTCTCGGTTATCGTCTACTGCTTCGGCATGGCGCTGTTCACGATGATCATGGGCAATGCCTTTGCCGCCTTCCCGGTGATGGCTGCCGCGATCGGTATTCCGCTGCTGGTCGAGGGGTTCGACGGCAATCCGGCGGTGATCGGCGCGGTGGGGATGCTGGCGGGATTTTGCGGCACGCTGCTCACCCCGATGGCGGCCAATTTCAACATCGTGCCCGCAGCCCTGCTGGAACTGGACGACCAGAACGGCGTGATCCGCCAACAGGTGTGGACGGCAATCCCGCTTTGGGTGTGCAACGTGGCGATCATCTATGTTGCGGGGTTCTGGTTGTGGAACTGACCGAAACTATCGCGCGTAGCTACGCCCGGATCGCGCTGGGCCATGTGGCGCGGCCTTACCCTTTCAAGGACGATCACGTCTTTGCCTCGGACGCGGATGTCCGCCCCCCACGCGAGGCGCATCCGGTGTTCTTTGGCAGCTTCGACTGGCATAGCTGCGTGCATGGCTGGTGGACGCTGCTGACGCTGCGGCGGCTGTTCCCGGACATGCCCGAAGCGAACGAGATCGCGGCGCTGGCCGAGGCGACCTTCACGCCCGAAAAACTGGCGAGCGAACTGGCCTATCTCGACCGCCCCGAAGCGCGCGGTTTCGAGCGGCCCTATGGCTGGGGCTGGCTGCTCGCTTTGCACGCCGAGTCCGCGCGGCATGAAGATCGCGCATGGGGTGCGAAGCTGGAGCCACTCGCCCGCGCCTTCGCGGAACGGTTCGCCGCCTATCTGCCGTTGCTGACCTATCCGATCACGGTCGGCACCCATTTCAACACCAGCTTCGCTCTGGTGCTGGCGCGCGACTGGGCGGAGGATCGCGATGCAGCGCTCGTCGCGACCATCGACGATTGGGCCGAGACCGCCTTTGCGGATCGCAGCGACTATCGCGGGTGGGAGCCGGGCGGAGACGAATTCCTCTCACCCGTTCTCACCGCTGCCCTGCTGATGAGCCGCGTCTGGCCGCGCGATCGGTTCGCGCCGTGGTTCGCAGCGTTGGTGATCGATAATCGCTGGCTGGAGCGCGAATGCGAGCCCGCCTTCGTGTCCGACCGCAGCGACGGCAAGATCGCCCATCTCGACGGCCTCAATCTCAGCCGCGCCTGGGCCTTGCGCGAAATCGCCTCCGCCATCGCGCCGCATCCCGCCGGGGCGGACCTGCGCGCGCTGGCCGACCGGCACTTCGCCGCCGCCGAAGCCAGCGTTGCGGGCGATTATATGGGAGAACACTGGCTGGCGAGCTTCGCGCTGCTGGCGCTGCTCGCCCCGCGCTAGTCGACGAAATCGCTCACCCGTTCGACGATGATCGCCGGAGCCATGCCGCCCGCCGCGCACATCGTGACGAGGCCATATCGCTTGTCCTGCCGCTCCAGCTCGTCGACGATCGTGCCGATCAGGATCGATCCGGTCGCGCCGATCGGATGGCCCAAGGCGATCGAGCCGCCATTCACATTGACCCTGTCCCAATCGAGCCCCAGATCGCGCACGAATTTCGCCGCGACCACTGCGAAGGCCTCGTTGATTTCGAACAGGTCGATCTCGTCCACGCTCAGCCCGGCCTTCTCCAGCACCTTCTTCGCCGCCGGGACGGGGGCATTCAGCATCAGCGTGGGATCATCGCCCATATTGGCCGTCGCCACGATGCGCGCGCGCGGCTTCAGCCCGTGCTTCTCGGCATAGTCCCGGCTCGTCACCAGCACCGCCGCCGCGCCGTCGACCACGCCGGACGAATTGCCCGCATGGTGGAAATGCTCGATCTCGACGTCGGGATATTTCGCATTCACCAGTCCGCGAAACGTGGTGCCCTGTTTGTCGAGCGGCACGTCGGCGATCTTGGTGAAGGCGGGCTCCAGTTCGGCGAGGCCTTCGCGCGTGGTCTGGGGGCGGGGAAATTCCTCGCGGTCGAGCACGATCTTGCCCTCGTCGTCGGTCACCGGAACCACCGATTTGTCGAACCGGCCCTCGGCAATCGCCTGGGCGGCGCGCTGCTGGCTGCGATAGCCGACCTCGTCCAGCTCCTCCCTTGTGAAGCCTTCCATGCTGGCGATGGCATCGCCGCACACGCCCTGATGGCTTTGCGGGTGGGTCGCCTGCAGCCGCTCGTTATAGCTGCCCATCATCGGCGGCCTGAGGCCCGCCGCCATCTTGTCCTTCGCCATCTGTGCGGTCAGGCTCATCATCTCGGTGCCGCCCGCGACGACGCAATCTTCCATCCCGCTCATCACCTGCGCCGCGGCCAGCGCTACGCTGGTGATCCCGCCGCCGCAGAACCGGTCGAGCGTGGTGCCGCTCGAGGTTACGTCATAGCCCGCATCGAGCGCGGCCATCCGCCCCAGATCGCCCGCCTGCATCCCGTCCTGCGTGCTGACCGACCAGATCACGTCGTCTACCGTCGCCGTGTCGAGATCGTTGCGCTCCGCGATCGCTTTCAGAACCGTCGCGGCGAGATGCTGCGGGTGCATGGCGGCGAGCGCGCCTTTTCCCTGCTTCCCGATCCCACGCGGGGTGCGGACGGCGTCGATGATATAGGCTTCAGGCATGGCGTGCTCCTCTCTCGCTCCGGCGATTGCCGGTTGACGTTTGCGTAAGCCTCAAGCAGCACTGCGGCAAGACCAGTTTCGAAATGCAATGGAGAGAGGCATGAGCGAAGAGGTACAGACCGAGGTCGAGGACGGCGTTCTGATCGTCACGATCAACCGCCCCGAAGCCAAGAACGCCATGAACAAAGCGGCGGCAGAAGGGATCGCCGCAGCGATGGACCGGCTGGACGCGGAAGACGATCTGCGCGTCGCCATCCTGACCGGGGCAGGGGGCACGTTCTGTTCGGGTATGGATCTGAAGGGATTCCTGCGCGGAGAAAGCCCCAGCATCGAAGGGCGCGGCTTCGGCGGGGTGGTCCAGGCGCCGCCATCCAAACCGCTGATCGCGGCCGTCGAAGGCTATGCGCTGGCCGGTGGGCTCGAATTGATGATCGCCTGTGATCTCGTGGTGGCGAACGAAGGTGCCAAGTTCGGCATCCCCGAAGCCAAGCGCGGCCTCGTCGCGGCGGCAGGCGGCGTGATGATGCTGCCCGATCAGATCCCCGAACGGATCGCGATGGAGCTGGCGTTGACAGGCGATTTCATCGACGCCGCGCGCGCTTACGAGCTTGGCCTGATCAACCGCGTGGTTTCCGGCTCCGCCCTTGAAGGCGCGAAGGAACTGGCGCGCAAGATCGCCGAAAACGGCCCGCTGGCAGTGCGCGTGTCAAAACAGATCCTCAAGGAATCGCGCGGCTGGTCGATGGACGAACGCTACGACAAGCAGGCGCAGCTGATCGGCCCGGTCTTCGTCAGCGAGGACGCCCGCGAAGGTGCAGCCGCCTTTGCCGAGAAGCGCAAGCCGAACTGGAAGGGGAAATAAGCATGGCCGTCATCGACGTACCCGAGCCCGAATATATGCAGGACGAGGAGATCGCGATCTTCTCGGATGCGGTCGGCAAGTTCTATGAAAAGCACGCACCCGAAAAGCGCGTGTTGAAATGGCGCGAGGACGGCCAGGTCGAACGCGAATTTTGGAACGAGGCGGGCGCAGCGGGCTTGCTCGGCGCGTCCGTGCCTGAGGAATATGGCGGCCATGGCGGCGATTTCCGCCACGAAATGGTGGTGATCGACCAGCAGGGCAAACACGGCGTCGAAGGCTTTTCCGCCAGCCTGCACAACACCGTGATCCTGCCCTATCTGGTCCGCCACGGGACCGAGGAGCAGAAGAAGAAATATCTGCCAAAGCTGGTTTCGGGCGAGCTTGTCAGCGCCATCGCCATGACGGAACCGGGCGTCGGTTCCGACCTCCAGAGCATTACCACGACCGCGCTGAAGGACGGGAACGGTTACCGCATCAACGGGGCGAAGACCTATATCTCGAACGGCCAGATCGCCGATTTCGTGATCGTCGTCGCCAAGACCGATCCGAAGGAGCGGGCCAAGGGCATCTCGCTGATGCTGCTGGAGACCGAGGGCGCCGAAGGGTTCCAGCGCGGCAAGAAGCTCGACAAGGTCGGATTGGATGCGCAGGACACCAGCGAATTGTTCTTCGACGACGTGTTCGTCCCGGCGGAAAACGTGCTCGGCGGGGAAGAGGGCAAGGGCTTCTACCAGCTGATGGGCGAATTGCCGCAGGAACGCCTCATCATCGCCATGGGCGGGATGACCACGATCGAACGCGCGCTGGAAGAAACGGTGAAGTTCACGAAAGAACGCAAGGCGTTCGGGCAGACGATCTGGGATTTCCAGAACACCCAGTTCGTACTCGCGGATCTCAAAGCGAAGGGCACGGCGGCGAAAATCTTCGTCAACGATTGCATTGCCAAGCACCTGAAGGGCGAGCTGGACGTGCCGACCGCCTGCATGGCCAAATACTGGGTCACCGAATTGCAGGGCGAGGTGGTCGACAAGTGCCTGCAGCTGCATGGCGGGGCGGGCTATATCAACGATTACCCGATCGCGCGCATGTTCCGCGACAGCCGCATCACGCGCATCTTCGGCGGATCGAACGAGATCATGAAAATGGTGATCGCGCGTTCGATGTGATCCTTACGCGTAACGGGAAGGGGGACCATGCTTTGCGAGCGGTCCCCCTCTCCGATATTCGGAGGCCTCAGACCTCCACCACCTTCTGTTCGATCGCGCCGAAGATCGAGTGGCCCTCGCGGTCTTTCATCTCGACGCGGACGGTGTCGCCTGCGCGCATGAAGCGGGTCTTGGCCTCGCCGTCATAGATCGTTTCGATCATGCGGATTTCGGCGATGCAGCTATAGCCGCGCCCGCCTTCGCTGACCGGCTTGCCCGGACCGCCATCTTCGCCCTTGTTCGAGACCGTGCCCGATCCGATGATCGCGCCCGCGCCCAGATCGCGCGTCTTGGCGGCGTGGGCGACCAGCTCGGCGAGGCTGAAAGTCGCATCCTCGCCCGCTTCGGCGCGTCCGAAGGGTTCGCCGTTATAGTCCACCATCAAGGGCAGATGGATCACGCTGTCCTTCCACGCATCGCCCAGTTCGTCCGGCGTCACCGCGACGGGCGAGAACGCGCTGGAGGGCTTGGACTGGAAGAAGCCGAACCCCTTGCCAAGTTCCGCCGGGATCAGGCCGCGCAAGGACACATCGTTGACGAGCATCAGCAGCTTGATGTGATCCTCCGCCTGTTCCTTCGATACGCCCATCGGCACATCGTCGGTGATGACGGCGATCTCGCCTTCCATATCGCAGCCCCAGGCGGGATCGCCCAAGGGGATGTCGGCGCGCGGCGGCAGGAATTTGTCCGAACCGCCCTGGTACATAAGCGGGTCGTGATAGAAGCTTTCCGGTACTTCCGCATCACGCGCTTTGCGCACCAGTTCGACGTGATTGATATAGGCCGAACCGTCCGCCCACTGATAGGCGCGCGGCAGCGGCGAATGCGCCTCGCGCTCGTGGAAGCGTTCGCAAGGCACGGCTTCGTGTTCGACATCGGTGTAGAGCGCTTGCAGCTTGGGTGCGATGGCTTCCCAATCGTCCAGCGCAGCCTGCAATGTCGGCGCGATGTTGTCGGCGGCGCAATAGCGGGTCAGGTCCTTGGACACGACCACCAGCTTCCCGTCGCGGGTTCCATCGTTGAGCGTGGCGAGTTTCATGTATGTCCTCTCAGGTGTTTTCGGGATTGTCGGGCTGCGCGCCGGGATGGGCGCGCTGAAATTCGGTCATGGCGAGGCAGGATCGCTCGATCCGCGCGATATGCGGCTTGTCGGCAAAGCCGAAATCGAAGCGCCGTGCATTGTAGATCTGCGGCAACAGAACGACTTCGAACAGGCCGGGGCGGTCGAACAGGAAGTCCTTCGTGTCGAGCTGGGCCAATCGCTCTTCCAGCGGATCGAGCGTGCGGGCCAGGAAATGGCGGTAGAAGGTGTCGACCTCGTCCTGCGAATGGCCGAGCGGGTCTTTCAAATATTTCAGCACCGGAAGATTCAGCGGCGCGTGGAGTTCGGTGGCGATCGCATAGGCCAGCTCGCGCGCGGTGAAGCGATCCTCGATATCGGACGGCAGCAGGCGCGGCGTATCGGGATAGGCTTCGTCCAGCCATTCGAGCTGCGCCATCGATTGCGCCCGGTCGCGCCCCTTCGCTTCCAGCATCGGCACCGATCCGAACGGGTTGCGCGCCCGGTAGGCCTCGTCCTTCTGTTCGCTCTTGAGCAGATTGACGGGCACGTATTCATGGGCGAGCCCCTTCAATTCCAGCGCGATGCGCAGGCGATAGGAGGTGGAACTGCGGTAATAGCCGTGCAGGCGAATGTCTTGGGTCATCACCTCTCCCAATGCATGGCGCGCGCCGTAGGTCCGGCGCGCGCGGAATTGGAAGTCAGAACGCCGGAATGCCCGTGATCGCCCGGCCCAGGATCAGGGCGTGGACATCGTGCGTGCCTTCGTAGGTGTTGACCGTTTCCAGGTTCACCATGTGACGGATCACCTGATATTCCTCGGAAATCCCGTTGCCGCCATGCATGTCGCGGGCCTTGCGCGCGATGTCCAGCGCCTTGCCGACATTGTTGCGCTTGACGATCGAGATCATCTCGGGCGCGAATTTGCCCTCGTCCATCAGACGCCCGACGCGCAGGCTCGCCTGCAGGCCAAGGCCGATGTCCGTCAGCATGTCGGCCAGCTTCAGCTGGTAGAGCTGTTTGGACGCCAGCGGCACGTCGAATTGGTGCCGGTCGAGCCCATATTGCCGCGCGGCGTGCATGCAGAATTCCGCCGCACCCATCGCACCCCAGCTGATGCCGTAGCGTGCGCGGTTGAGACAGCCGAACGGCCCCTTCAATCCTTCCACATTGGGAAGCAGCGCATCGGCGCCCACGCGCACCTCGTCCATCACGATCATTCCGGTGGTGCTGGCGCGCAGGCTCATCTTGCCTTCGATCTTGGGTGCGGAGAGCCCTTCCATCCCCTTCTCCAGAACGAAGCCGCGGATCTTGCCGCCATGCGCCTCGCTCTTGGCCCAAACCACGAAGACGTCGGCGAAGGGGGAGTTGGAGATCCAGGTCTTGGACCCCGAAATGACGTATCCGTCGCCATCCTGCTTCGCGACCGTCTTCATCGAGCCGGGATCGCTGCCCGCATCGGGTTCTGTCAGGCCGAAGCAGCCGATCAGTTCGCCGCTGGCAAGGCCGGGCAGGTATTTGCGGTGTTGCTCGTCCGATCCGTAGGCGTGGATCGGATACATCACGAGGCTCGACTGGACGCTCGCCATCGAGCGATAGCCGCTATCGACCCGCTCGATCTCGCGCGCGATCAACCCGTAGGCGACATAGCCCGCGCCCGCGCCGCCGAATTCCTCGGGGATGGTCGCGCCCAGGAGGCCGGCCTGACCCATCAGGGGGAACAGTTCGGGCGCGTCCTTTTCCGAGCTGAAGGCTTCGCGAACGCGCGGCTGCAATTCGCCTTGCGCGAAGGCATGCGCCGCGTCGCGGATCATGCGTTCGTCTTCGCTCAACTGGTCGTCCAGGGCGAAGGGATCGTCCCATGCGAAGGGCACCATGCCAGCCATATTATCTCCTCATCTCGTTGGCTAAGAGATGGCAGGCTTGGAGGGGTGCTTCAAGGGGACGCGAGCGACGGCGGTCGCGCTGCGCTCGAAATTTTTGCTCAGCGCAGGGCGTTCTGGACGGAATCGATGATGGCGGCGGGCGGGCAGGGCTTGGCCAGGGCATGCGATTGCGGGAAGCGTTCGGACACCTCGCCCGGCGTGTAGTTGCCCGAATGGAAGATCACCGGAATATCTTCGGCCATCATCTGTTCGGCCAGCGGGAAGACGTTGCCGTCTCCCAATTGCACATCGAGGATAGCGAGGTCGGGCTTCTGCTTCTGATAGGCGAGCATGGCGGAGGAGATATCGGTATAGGGCCCTTCGACCGTATAGCCCGCTTCTTCTACCGTGGCACACAGATCCCAGGCGACGATCGTTTCATCTTCCGCAACGAGAATGACTGGCTGGCCCATAGTTCCGTTCTCCTCTCATCCCCCATCGCTCGCGAAGTTTCGCGCCGAGTCGCAAGGCTAGGGGTCTAGGAGAGGACGTCAAGCTGTAACATAAATCAATCGAGCCGTCCGAACTTGGCTTCGTAGGCGGCTTTGTCTCCGCCGGTAAGCAGGCGGGCCTGCGTGACCCAGTCGTCGCGCCTGATGCGGCCCTGGAAGCGGCCAAGCTTGGAATCCACGCGATCGATCTCGGCATCGTCCCAGTTCGCGATCGTTTCCAGCGAGGTGATGCCGAGCCCTTCCAGCGTGGCGGCAAGTTTGGGGCCGACGCCCTTGAGACGCGTCAGATCGTCTTTCCCATCCGCATTCAGCGACGCGGTGGCAGGAGCCGGTACCGGAGCTTGGGGCTGTGCGGGCGCAGGCGTCTCTGTTGAAGAAGGCGTATCCACGACCTCTTCCGCACGGGTTTCCTGCGCGTCTTCTACGCTGGCGGAAACCGCCGCGCCCGTTCCCGCCAGCCCCATGGGCGTCGCGGGCGGCACAGTCGAGGGCGCTTCCTTCCGTGTGGCGGAGGCAGTCGGAGCCGGAGAGGGGGATGGCGCAGCGCCCGCGGCGGGAGCGGAATCGATCAACGCCTGATTGCGCGCAGCGGGCGCGGCGCCTTCGTCGAGCACGTCCTGCCGTTCGCCCGTCACCTTGGTCCGGCGGCTCGCATTGAAAAGGAACCACGCGATCGCGAGGCCGATCAGGAAGGCGACCAGCAGCAGCGGCCAGTTCGCTTCAATCATCTCCATCATCATGCGTCTCCGTCAGTATCGTCATTGTCGAATTCGGGCCTGTCGGGGGCAGGGCGGTTCCACAGCGCCCATCCCGCCGCCACGCCCAGCCCATAGGCGCTCAGCATAATCACGGTAATTTCGAACCAGATCGGCATCAGCGGGCTCCCGGCGTATCGACGGGCGTGGGGACGAGCGGTTCGGTGGCGATGACCGAGAATTCGATGCGCCGGTTGGCCGGATCGCCGGGCGCCAGTCCCTCGACCGGCTCCTGCGATCCGATCCCGCGTGCGCGCAGCCCGTCTCGCGGAATGCCGCGAACGACCAAGCCTTCGCGCACGGTGCGCGCCCGTTCCTGGCTCAAGGCGAGATTGCCGGGCTCGGGCCCGGTATTGTCGGTGTGCCCGGTAATCGCGATGATCGATCCGAGACAGGGGCGCAGCGCATCGGCGACCTCGTCGAGGAGAACGCGGCTCGCCGGATCGAGCGCGGCGGAGCCTTCCTCGAACCGGATCGAGCGTGAGCGCAAAAGCCCTTCGACATCCTCCTGACAGTGGAGCGGCGTGTATTGCAGCGTACCGGCCTGCGCAGTGGCCGATCCGTCCGCCCAGGAAACGCCGCCGATACCCGGTACGGCGGCGACAGCTTCGGCCACGCGCGCGCGCTTGGCTTCCGGCAGCGATCCGGCATTTTCGAGGACGGGATGGCGCGTGGGCGATCCCAGCGGGTTGATCAGCCGGGCCGTCACCGTCCCGCCATCGGCGGAAGCGATAGCAGCTTCGACTTCGGAGGATTTGGACGCGAGAAAACCGGCGCCATAGCTTTGGCCCGCGACATAGCCGATTCCCGCGACGAGCGCGGCACCGGCGACAAGAAAAAGTGTTGGGCGAAGGGACATGTCCCGCGCCTTAGCGAGCGTGGGCGCGGAGCAAAAGGGGGCTTTGCCCGCCTGGCCTGTGTCTCAATCGGTGTCGGGGGCCACGTTGCGGCGGAAGAGGACGCGGTCCTCAGGCCCGAAGCCCTTGCGCCAGATCACCCAGCCATAGGTCAGCAGGATCGCCGGGATGCCGAAGACCAGCTCCGCCCATTCGGGAAGGCGAGTCACCCCGTAGCCCACCACCACGGCGGGCGCTGCCGCCCACACCACCGCCCAGCGCCAATTGTTGACCGGATGGCCCAGAATCCGCCCGAGCAGGATCGCCTTGACGAGACTTGCGAGGCCGAGCGCGATCATCAGCGCGATCGCGGCGGCGGCGGCTTTGAACGGTTCGGGATATTGCAGTTCGTCGACCAGCAGGATCAGTCCCACAGTCAGCACCGCCTGGAAGGCGATGGTGGCGATGGAGATCCAAAGATTGCGGACCCGCGCGACATAGATCAGCGCGGCTTCCGACACGACCGCCGTCGCCGCGACGACCTCGGCGGCGAGGAGGAAAGCGAGCGCGCCGGTGCCGCCGACAAAATTCGGGCCGACCAAGCCCATCACCGCCTCGCCCGGCACGCCTAGCGCCAGTGCGATCCCCGCCTGCATCGCCGTGATCCAGAATCCGACCTGACAGACCTGCTGCGCGATCTTGACGTAATTCTTCGTTTTCAGATTTTTGGTGATGACCGGGCCGAGGATCGGCTCGAAGCTCGTCTTCAGCTTCTGCGGCAGGCTCGCGACCTGCTGCGCCACATAATAGACCCCCACGGCGGCGGGCGCGGCGAACAGGCCGAGGAGGAAGATGTCGATACGCCGCGTGCCCCATTCGATCGCGTCCGCAGTCGCCAGCGGCAGGGCGCGCACCGTCATTTTGCTCATGGCGTGCGGGCGCGGGCGCCAGCCTTTGGGGAGGCCATAGCTCTTGAGGAACGACCACAGACCTACCGCCAGACCGGCGTAGATCGATATCAGATAGGCCAGATTGAGGCCGGAAGACTGAAGGGCGGGGATGAAATAGAACACCCCCGCCATAATCGAGATCGTCCACGGCTCTACCACGGCTCGCGCCCTCACGGTGGTGGCGATGTCGTATTTATAGGCCTGGGCGGCAAGGACGATCTCGGTCAGCGCGTAGCCGGGAATGGCGAGCACGATCAGCAGGTCGAGCCAGTTGTACTCGCCCGACGGGAAGAGCGGCGCGGGCACCAGCCAGAAGAACAGGGCGGCGAGTGAGGAGAACAGCGTCGCCAGCAGAATGCCGTCGAAGACGACATTGGTGGGATGCGTCTTGCCCTCGCCTTCGGCCAGGCGCTGCGCAAGCCCGCGCTTTTCGCCGAGCGAGCACAGGAGCGCGACGAGTTCGACCACAACGAGGGCCGAGGCGAACCGGCCGAGTTCCGCCGCGCCGTAGAGCCGTCCGGCGATGAAGAGGAAGGGCAGGCGCGCGGCAAGGCGCAGGAGGAAGCCGAAGAAATTGGTGCGACCACCTTTGGCCAGCGCAGCGATATCGCCGTCCGGCTCTTCCGGCGGCGTACCGGTCGGGGTGCCGGGGACAGGCCCGACATTGGGGGTTGTCGGTGGCAGGCCCATGCTCAGGCGCTGCGTTCCGCGCGCAACGGTCTTGCAAGCAGGTCGGACACCACACCGCGCGCTTCCGCGCCGTCCAGCAGGCGTTCGACGGCGGCGACGATCGGCATGGCGATATCCATGTTGCGCGCCATGCGCGCGAGGACCGGCGCGGTGTGTGCGCCTTCCGCCACTGTGCGGCGATCCGCCATCAGATCGGCGGCGCTGCGCCCTGCGCCAAGCGCCTTGCCGAGCGAGAAATTGCGGCTGGAGGTGGACGAGCAGGTAAGCACCAGATCGCCCAGTCCGCACAGACCCGCCAGCGTCTCCGCCCGCGCGCCCAGCGCCTCGCCAAAGCGCAGCATTTCGGCATAGCCGCGTGCGATCAGGGCGGCGCGGGCGTTCTGGCCGAGGTCGAGCCCGTCCACCACGCCGCAGGCGATGGCGAGCACGTTCTTGACCGCACCGCCGATTTCCGCGCCCGCGACATCGTTCGAGAAATAGGGGCGAAAGGCTGGCCGGGCGATCAGGGATGCGAGCCGGTCCCACTGATCCTCGCCCCCGCCGCACGCCAGGGTGACGGCGGTGGGAAGACCTTCGGCGACTTCGTGCGCGAAAGTGGGCCCGGACAGCACGGCGATGGCCGAACCGGGCGCGGCATCGCGCGCGACGTGGTTCATCAGCCGCCCGGTACTCGCCTCGATCCCCTTCGAACACAGCACCAGATCGTTCGGATGGCTGGGCATCGCTTCCAGAACGCTGCCCATATGCTGCGCCGGCGTGACGACCAGAGCGACGTCGAGATAGGCCATCTCGGCCAGATCGCTGGTAGCGCGGATGGTCGGCGCGAACTGCGCGGAGGGGAGATAGACCGAATTGGTGCGCGCGGAATTGATTTCCTCGACCAGAGCCTCTTCGCGCGCCCACAGCAGCACGTCGCGCCCGTCGCTCGCCAGCATCTGGGCGAGCGCCGTGCCCCAGGCGCCTGCGCCGATGACGCCGACCGAGGGAGAGGAACCGGTCGCGCTCATGCCTTCACGCCCGCGCCGCGCGCCGGTTCGGCATCCGGGTCCAGCGGCCAGCGCGGCTTTGCGGCGATGTCCAGCGGATCGGGCCGGAACCCGTCCAGCGCCAGTCGCTCGCATCCCGCCCAGGCGATCATGGCCGCATTGTCGGTGCAGAGGCTGGGCGGCGGAGCGACGAAACGCATCCCGCGCGTCTGTGCGAATTCCTCCAGACCCGCGCGGATCGCGGCATTGGCCGCCACGCCCCCGGCAACGACGAGGGCGGGCACAGGATCGATCCGATCCGCGCTGAATGCCAGCCGATCGAGCACGCAATCGAGCGCGGCCTGCTGGAAGCTCGCCGCGATATCGGCATTGGAATGGATGCCCGCATCCTTCGCCCGCAGCACCGCGCTTTTCAGCCCCGCGAAGGAGAAATGCGGTTCCTTCGAACCGAGCAGGGGGCGAGGCAGAGGCACATTCGCCGCATCTCCCTCTTTCGCCAGCCGCTCCACCGCCGGGCCGCCGGGATAGCCGAGCCCCAGCACCTTGGCGCTCTTGTCGAAGGCTTCGCCCAGCGCATCGTCGATCGTCGTCGCGAGGCGGCGATAGTTGCCCACGCCTTCGACCAGCAGGATCTGGCAATGTCCGCCCGACACCAGCAGCAGCAGATAGGGAAAGCCGAGATCGGGATCGCTGAGGCGCGGGGAAAGAGCGTGGCCTTCCAGATGATTGACTGCGATCAGCGGCGTCTCGCTCGCCATCGCCAGCGCCTTGGCGCTCACCAGGCCGACCATCACGCCGCCGATCAGGCCCGGCCCGGCCGTGGCGGCGATGGCGTCGCAATCGGCAAGCGTCTTGCCCGCATCCTTCAGCACCGCATCGATCATCGGGGCCAGTCGCTCGGCATGGGCGCGCGCCGCGATTTCGGGGACGACGCCGCCATAGGGTGCATGTTCCGCGTCCTGCGAGGCGATGCGCTGCGCCAGAATCGTGCGGTCGCTCGTGACGAGCGCCGCCGCGGTTTCGTCGCAGCTCGATTCTATTCCCAGTACCAGGCCCATCGCACTTTCCCTTAGCGACCCACACCGCTAGGGCAAGGCGACGCGATGCCAGCCTCCAATTCCCAAACCCCTCGTCTCGATCGCCCCATCCGCCTCGGCACGCGCCGTTCGCCTCTGGCGATGGCGCAGGCGAGCGAAGCCAGAGCGCGCCTGTGCGCGGCGCATGGCTGGGACGAAAGCGCAGTCGACCTGATGCCGGTGATCGCCAGCGGCGACAGGATACAGGACCGCCCGCTGGCGGAAATCGGCGGCAAGGCGCTTTGGACGCGCGAGCTCGACATCTGGCTGGAAGAGGGCTGGATCGACGGTGCAGTGCATTCGATGAAGGATGTGGAGACGATCCGGCCGGAGGGGTTCTCGATCATCGCCATTCTGGAACGCGAGGACCGGGCGGACCGATTGCTCGGCGCCGAAACGGTCGTGGCTCTGCCCCAAGGCGCCACTATCGGGACCAGCGCACCGCGCCGCGCCGCCCAATTGCTGCACCGGCGGCCCGATTGCCGCGTGGTCACGTTTCGCGGCAATGTCGCGACGCGCATGGCGAAGCTCGCCGCCGGAGAAGTCGATGCGACCTTTCTTGCCGCTGCAGGCCTCAACCGGCTGGGCGAGGATGCGGTCGGTACGCGGCTCGATCCCGAAGACTGGCTGCCCGCGCCCGGCCAGGCCGCGATCGGCATCGAATGCCGCGCCGGGGACGAGACGATGCAAGATATCTTCGCGGCGATCGACCACCGCGCGAGCCATGACGAGGTGATGGCCGAACGCGCGCTGCTCGCCGGACTGGGCGGATCGTGCCACAGCCCGGTTGCCGCGCTCAGCCGGATCGAGGGCGAAGAGCTGGTTTTGCGCGCCGCGATCTACAGTGCGGAAGGCGCGATCCGGATCGAGGACGAAGCGCGCATGGCGCGTGACGATCGCGAAGGCCCGCGCATTTTGGCCGAAACATTGCTGAAGGAAGCGCCCGAACAGGTCCGCGCCCTGTTCGAAGGCGCGGCGTGAGCCGTCCGGCCTTCCTGCTCCGCCCCGAACCGGGCTGGAGCGTGAGCGCCGCGAATGCCCGCGCCATCGGCCTTGGTATCGAAGGCGAGCCGCTCGCCCGCGTGGAACCCGTTTCCTGGGAAGCGCCCGCACGATCTTTCGACGGCCTGCTGATCGGCAGCGCCAACGTGTTTCGCCACGGCGGGCCGGGCCTTGCGGCCTTGCGCGATCGGCCCGTTCATTGTGTCGGCGAGACGACGGCCGAAGCCGCGCGCGCTGCCGGTTTTACCGTCGAAACGGTTGGGCGGGGCGGGCTGGCGCCTGTCGTCGCATCGCTGGCCGGGCGTAATCTCGACCTTATGCGCCTGTGCGGGGAAGCGCGCATCGCGCTCGATGTACCTGCCGGGATCGCGGTGACGGACGTCATCGTCTATCGCGTACGCCATCTGCCGATCGCTCCGGCGCTCGCCGAGCAAATGCGCACGGGCGGCGTGGTGGTGCTGCATTCCGCCGAGCTGGCAGGCCATTTCGCTTCGGAATGCGACCGTCTCGGACTGGATCGGTCCAGCTTCGAACCGGTCCTGATCGGACCGCGCCTGGTGCCTATGATCGGGACCGGCTGGCGCGCCGTCCACATCGCAGAGCGGCCGGAGGACGCGGCTCTGCTGGCCTTGGCCGCGCAAGTGTGTAGTAAGGCAGGGTAAAGGCGCGCCGGTTCATTCCGGTGCGGGGGCAAAAGGTACAACAGCGCGGGATCGCAAGCGGACCTGAATGAACGATACCATTTATACCAATCGCGGTGCCGGATCGGGGCGCAAATCCTTCCGCCCGGTGCTGATCGCGCTCACCGCGTCCTTCCTGCTGGGCGGGGCGGTGATCGGTTACGGAACCTATCGCTATTTCGACGCTCAGGCGGGGGCGCAGGCCGGGACCGAGAGCGATCCGGCACAGGCCGAAGCGGCGATGATGGCTGGCGAGACAGCGCAAGCGGCGCAGGCAACCGCCTCGCCCACGCCGACACCGCGCGCCAGCGCCACCAATGCCGCGCGCCAGGCCGCCGCGGTGGAGCGCGTGGTGGACCAGCAGGGCGGGATCGACCAGCGATTGGCCGCCGCGGAACAGCGTCTGGCCCGGCTCGACCTTCAGGCGCAGGCGACGGCAGGCAACACCGCCCGCGCCGAAGGGTTGCTGATCGCCTTCGCCACGCGCCGCGCCATCGAAAAGGGGGCGGAGCTGGGCTTCCTCGCCGATCAGTTGCGGCTCCGCTTCGGTGACGCGATGCCCAATGCCGTGCGCACCATCATCGACCAGTCGCGCAACCCGATCACGCTCGACATGCTGACGGCCCGGCTCGACGGGCTGGCACCCAGCCTGTCGGAACCCGATCGCCGGTTCAGCTGGGATCTCGTGCGCAGCGAATTGTCGCAGCTCTTCGTCGTTCGCCGCGAAAGCACGCCGTCGCCGCAGCCCGAACGGCGCCTCGACCGGGCGCGCATGTTCCTCGAAAGCGGACGCACCGAAGCGGCCATCGCCGAAGTGCGCAATCTGCCCGGTGCGGACAATGCCGCGCAATGGATCGCGCGCGCCGAACAATATGCGGCCACCCAGCGCGCGCTCGACCTGATCGAGACCGCCGCCGTTCTCGAACCGCGCCGCCTGCGCGACGGGGCGGGCAACCGGATCGAACAGGCAAGCCCGGTTCAGGGCGCGCCCGAACTCTGAAATCTCAGGCGCGCAGCAGCTCCGGCAGGTCGCCGGTGATCCCGCGCGCTTCGTCCATGAACCAGTCCTTCAACGGGCCGATGCGCTGGACGCCGCCCATGCCGAAGCGGCGCACGGCCGATGCGGTCTTGCCGGGCACGCCGAACAGGCGCGTCAGCCCGTCGGTCGCCAGCGCCACCATGAAACTGTCGAGCCCGCGCCAGCGCTCGTACCGCGCCAGCACCTGCGCATCGCCGAGATCTAGGCCGAGCCGCAGTGCCTCTTCGAACACCTCCACCAGCGCGCCGACATCGCGCAGGCCGAGATTGAGGCCCTGGCCCGCGATCGGGTGGATGCCATGCGCGGCATCGCCGACCAGCGCGAGGCGCCGATCGGTAATGGTGGCGGTGTGATGAAAGCCGAGCGGGAAGCTCGATCGCGGGCCGACGTCGGTGATAGCGCCCAGAATGCCGTGCATCCGCTCCTCGACTTCGGCCAGAAAGGCCCGGTCGCCGAGCTTGAGCGTGCCCGCCGCATCCTTTTCATCGACCGTCCAGACCAGCGCGCTATGGTGCGAACCGTCTTCCCCGTCGCGCATCGGCAGAAGCGCGAACGGCCCTGCGGGGTAAAAGATTTCCCACGCCACCCCGTCATGCGGCTTGGCATGCGTGAGCCCGGCGATGATGGCGCGGTGATCGTATTGCCACTGGGCGATCGAGATCCCCGCCTCCTCGCGCGTGGGCGATCCGCGCCCTTCCGCGCCGACCATCACTGCGGCCTTCAGCACGCTGCCGTCCGCGAGAGTGACCGAAACGCCATGCTCGCCGCGCTCTCGCGCCACGATTTCGGCGCGTTCGTGCCATTGGATCGCGGGCTCGGCGCGCGCGGCTTCGAACAGAGCGAGCCGCAGCTGGCGGTTCGGGAACATCCGACCGAGCGAGCCTTCATGCGGTTCGGGCGTGAAGTCGATCCGGCCCGGCTTCATCTGGTCGGTGACGGCGATGGATTCGATCGGACAGGCGAACGGCTCCAGCGCGTCGCCCAGGCCGATATGGCGGAACAGGCGCCAGCTGGCGGTAGAAATGGCGGAAGCGCGCCCGTCGAAACCTTCCGCCGTCAGATCGGCGGGATCGGCGCGGTCGACCACGTGGCTGGTGATCCCTTTGGTCGCCGCAGCCAGCGCCAGCGTCATGCCGACGAGGCCGCCACCGATTATGATCAGATCGCAGGTATCGTTCTCGGCCATGTCGGGGCTCCTTAGCTCGTTGCGCGGCGCACGTCCGGGCAGTAGAGCCTGCCGCGTGAGCGAGGCAAGGATATTGACGGATTTTCGCGCCGCTCTGGCGCTGTGCCTCGTCGTCCTGCTTTCGCTCGTTGCCCAGCCGTTGGGGGCACAGCCGGTCCGCGCGCAGGACGCGCGCTTCGGCGATGCGAACATGGCGGTGGCGCTTTATGCCGATGGCGCGCCGGTGGCGGGCGAGGAGTGGATGCTTGCCTTGCGCTTCCGGCCCAGCGCGCCCGAATGGCACGGCTATTACGCCAATCCGGGCGATGCGGGGCAGGGCATGGACCTGACGCTGGACCTGCCGGACGGCTGGACGATGGGCGAGCCGATCTATCCCGTGCCCGAGCGGCTCGTGATCGCAGGGCTGATGAACCACATCTACGAAGGCGATTACACGGTGCTCGTCCCCGTCCGGGTGGGGTCCGATGCCGCCGCGCTCGACGCGCCGTTGACGGGGTTCGTCGCCTATCTCGCCTGCACCGACCGGATCTGCGTGCCGCAGGATGCGCGCCTGGAAGCGACGCGCGGTGGCGATTTCGACCGCTGGCGAGCCGAGGTCGCGCCCCTGCTGGACCGCGAGGGCGGGTTCGAAATCGTCGGCGAGACGCTGCGCGTCGCGATTCCCCTGCCTGCCGATCTGGCGCTGAGCGATCCGCATATTTTCGTGCGGCAGAGCGATCTGGGGGGCGGCGCGCGTGTGGATTATGCAGCGCCCCAGCGTTTCGTGCGCAAAGGCAACCTGCTGGTTGCGGATATCCCGCTGGCAGGCGCAGCGCCGGAAGGGAGCGGCCTTGCCAGCCTGTCCGGCATTATCGGCTTCGGCGACGGGGAGGGGCTGCGGTTCGATGCCGTCCCGCAGTCGATCTCCATCGATGGCGCGATGCCTCTCGCCTCCGAAGCGGAATTGCCGTCGCTCTGGCTCTTGATCCTCGCTTCTTTCGCAGGCGGATTGCTGCTCAACATCATGCCCTGCGTTTTTCCGATCCTCAGCCTGAAGGCGCTGGCTCTCGCCAAAGCGGGCGGTGACGAGCGGGCGGCGCGGCATGATGCGCTGGCCTATATGGCGGGCGTGGTGCTCGCCTGCGCCGTGCTGGGCGCGCTGGTGATGACCCTGCGAGCGGCGGGCCAGCAGGTCGGCTGGGCGTTTCAATTGCAGGAGTCGGGCGTGGTTCTGGCGCTGTTCGCCCTGACCGCCGCGATCACTGCCAATTTCCTCGGCCTGTTCGAACTGCCCGGCTTCGCCATTTCGGGCCGGGGGCCGAGTACGAGCGGATCCTTCGCCACCGGCCTCCTCGCCGCCTTTGTCGCGACGCCGTGCACCGGGCCGTTCATGGCGCTCGCTCTTGGCGCGGCTCTGGTGCTCGCTCCGCTGGAGGGCATGGCGATCTTCGTGGCGCTGGGCGTCGGGCTGGCGCTGCCCTTCGTCGCAGTCGGTTTCGTGCCCCGGCTTCGACGGCTGCTACCGCGCCCCGGCCCCTGGCTCGCGCGGTTTCGCGCCTGGATGGCCTTGCCCATGGGGCTGACGGTGGTGGCGCTGGGATGGCTGGTCTGGCGGCTCGGCGGGTGGACATTCGTCGGCTTGGCGGCGCTGATTGCGATCCTCGTGGTGGCGGGACTGGTCGTGCTTCTGGCGCGGGGCAACAGGCTCGGCTGGGCCGCGCTCGTGGCTGCGCTTCTCCTCGGATGGTGGAGCGCCAGTCAGCCCCTCGCGCGCGAGGTTTCCGCTGCGGACAGCCTGCTCGATCCCCAACCTTTTTCCGAAAGCGCGCTGGCAGAAGCGCGTGCTTCGGGCCGTCCCGTCTTCGTCTGGTTTACGGCCGATTGGTGCGTCACCTGCAAGGTCAATGAAAGCGTCGCGATCGAGCGCGAGGCGACTCGTGCCGCATTCGAAGAAGCGGGCGTCGTAACCCTGCGCGGCGACTGGACGCGCCGGGACGAGGCGATTGCCAGCTTCCTCGCCGATCAGGGCGCGGCGGGCGTTCCGCTCTATCTCTGGTATCCGCCGGGGAGCGAGGCGCGGCAATTGCCGCAAGTGCTCACGCCGCAGGCTCTGCCCGATCTGGCGCGCGATCCTTCGCCCGCAGCCGCGCCCGGCAGCGATCGATAAGTTCGCCCGGCAGCGGGCTGGCATTCAGGATGACCGAACCCGCGCCCGGCACCGTCGCTTCGACCGAGCGCCCGCCGGTCAGCGCGTCGAGCCCCGGCTCGTCCGCCGGGCTGGCGCCGCGCCAGATCCACGCTTCGCCCATTTTGGTCGAATCCACGAACAGCCGCGTGACGTGCGAATTGCCGATCAGGGCCAGGATCGCCTGCGCGCGCGGATCGGCGCGGACCAGCCGTTCGTAGGCAACGCGCGTGCCATCCTCATCATCGAGGCAGGACAGCGCCATTAAGGGCCGCTCACCGGGCTTTCCGTAGATGATCCGCTCCACCGCGCCCTCGCGCGGCTGGCCTTCCACCCAGGCGGCGTCTTCGGTGTCGGGCGACTGGATCGGATCGGCGGGCGCTTCCCGCTCGTCGATCGGGATGCGCGCGACGTAATCGTCCGATGCGGGCGGCTTGCAGGCGGCAAGGGCCAGAAGCGGCAGGAACGGAAGGAAGCGACGCATCGCGGCCCCGCTAATCCCCATCATGCCCGGCATGCAAGTCCGCTATCCCCAGCCTAGCGCGCACGGATGAAGGCGCGCAGATCGCGCGACAGCTTCGCGCGGTCTTCTTCGCGCACATACATCATGTGGCCCGCGTCGTAATAATGGAACTCCACCCGGTCCTGCGGGATGCCGACGCGGTTCAGCGAATATTCCGCGCCGAAGAACGGCGTGGCGAAATCGTAATAGCCTTGCGCCACGAAGGTGCGCAGCCCGGAATTTTCCCGCATCGCCTTGCCGATATAAGGCGCGACGTTGAGATAGGCACCGCGCCCCTGGCCAAGCGTCCAGTCCCAATTGCGGCCCGGTTCGAACCCGATCGACTGATATTCGCGGCGCGTTTCGAAGCCGAGCGTTTCGCGCAGCCAGCTGTTGATCGCGGCGGTATAGCCTGCATCGATGCCATAGAAGCTCGGATCGTTATCGGGCGTCTCGCCGGCGGAGTCGAAATCGCGGCCCGTATAGCGCGCATCGAGCCGCCCGATCGTGAGGCCGCGATCGCGCAGCAATTCCTTGTAGAACCGCTGGTCCGTCACGCGCAATTCGGCCTGGTCGAGATAGGTTTCGGACAGGCCGGTCAGCCGCGCCATCTCCGCGCGAACCGCGGCGCGCTCGGCAGCGGGCAGGTCCTGCCCCTTGAGCAGCGCGGAAGCATAGGGCCCGATGGCGAAACGGCGCGCTTCCTCCACGATCGCCTCGACCGAAGGCGCCTGCACCTTGCCGTGATAATAGGCGGCGGCGGCCATGTTGGGGAGGGTGACGACATAGGCCAGCTCGTTACCCGGCGTCGGCTCGCGCCCGGCGAAATCGAGAATGGTCGATATCAGGACAAGGCCGTTCAGACCGACATCGTTGAACGTACCCGCCTCCAGCTCGTTGACGACGGCGGCGGTGCGAGTGGTGCCGTAGCTTTCCCCGCCGAGATATTTCGGGCTGTTCCAGCGACCGTTCTCGTTCAGCCACAACCGGATCACGTCCGCCACGGCGCGCGCATCCTGGCTGATGCCGTAATATTTCTTGGGGTCGGTCCCTTCGGTCAGATAGCTGAAGCCGGTGCCCGGCGGATCGATGAAGACGAGGTCCGCGACGTCGAGCAGGCTGTCAGGATTGTCGAGGATGGGGTAGGGCGGCGCGCCATCGTCGCGCGCATCGCCGGGTATCGCGACCCGCTTGGGCCCGAAGGCGCCCATCTGCAACCAGACCGATCCCGAGCCCGGCCCGCCATTGAACAGGAAGAAGACCGGGCGCGAGGTGTCGCGCGGAGTGGCGACATAGCTGGTCGTGACGATCACCGCCTCGGCCTTGGTTTCGTCTTCGGAGAACAAGACGTTCTCCTTGACGGTGGCGGTATAGGACACGCGCTTGCCGCCGAACGTGCCGATCAGATCGCGGCTTTTGACCTGCGGTATGATTTCGCCAACGGTTTCCGCTTTTGGTTGCTCCTGCGCGAAGGAAGCGGACGGGACGGCGGTGAGAGTGAGAGCGGCCAGCGCGACGGGGAACTTCATGGCTCAGGTTATGGCAGGGCCGACGCGCTAGGTAAACGCGCGGATTTGACCCATCAATCTCAGGCGGCCCGCGGTTGAATACGATCGAGTTCGCCATTCAAAGCGCGCTTCGCGATACGCAGCTCGGCGCTGGTCTGGAGACGAAGGAAGTATCCTTCGGACATGCGGAAATAACGGGTAAGGCGAAGATCGAGCTCGCCGTCGACGCGCTCACTACCGTCGATCAGGGCTTGGAGGCGCGCCTGATCGACCTCGATGGATTTCGCCAAAGCAGAGGTATCAAGCTGAAGCGGCTCCATGAATTCGGACACGAGCAATTCGCCCGCATGGGGGATATGCAGCCAATCGGAGCGATCAGTGATAGTCGACGATTTCGACATCGTATGCGTGTCCGCCTTTCCAACGAAAGCATATACGCCATTGCGCATTAATTGAAACCGAATGCTGTCCGACACGGTCGGAAGAGAGTGCGTGCAGCCGGTTGCTGGGCGGCAGCCTGAGGTCGTCGAGCGTTTCGGCAGCGTCAAGAATGGCGAGTTTGGCTAAGGCACGTGGCTGAATGTCAGGCGGCAGCTTCCTGCTGCACTGACCAGACCAGAGCCGTTCTGCTTCCTTGTCGGCGAAAGTTTCGATCATGTCTGCCTCATTCGATGCAGCTTGCTAATGATCAAGAAAGACCGGCGCTCAAAAATTCCAAGCCTGTCGTCTAATTGGCATATTTCATCAAGCGTCTGTTTTTATGCAATAAGTTATCCACAGATATGGATGGCGTCGCACAGCTACGGCTTGCCGCCCATCTTCTTGTAGCGCGTCTTGCCGTACCGCGTCTTGCGCGTGCCCGGCTTGCCTTCGTTGCTGCGACCGACCAGCGGCGCTTTCTTGTCCTGTTCTCCAAGGCCGAGTTCGTCGTTTTCGAGGCGGCGGATCTCGTCGCGGAGGCGACCCGCCTCTTCGAATTCGAGATCGGCGGCGGCATTGCGCATGCGCTTCTCCAGATCCTCGATATAGGCGCGCAGATTGTGACCGACCAGGTTGTTGCGCTCGTCGTCCCCGGTGTCGACGGTGACGCCGTCGCCCGCCGCAGTGTGCGCGACGATGTC
Organism: Erythrobacter sp. HI0063; assembly: GCF_001635685.1. Lineage (GTDB taxonomy): Bacteria > Pseudomonadota > Alphaproteobacteria > Sphingomonadales > Sphingomonadaceae > Qipengyuania. Next base: position 18,258 of record NZ_LWFF01000324.1, on the reverse strand, counting down.
GGCGATCTGGCGCTTGATCGTCTGCGGGGTGATCCCGTGTTCCTCGTTATATTCGCGCTGCTTCTCGCGGCGGCGGCCGGTTTCGGCCATCGCGCGTTCCATCGATCCGGTGATCCGGTCGGCATAGAGGATCACGTGTCCGTCCACATTGCGGGCGGCGCGGCCGATTGTCTGGATCAGCGAGGTTTCGGAGCGCAGGAAGCCTTCCTTGTCCGCATCGAGAATGCAGACGAGGCCGCATTCGGGAATATCGAGCCCTTCGCGCAAGAGATTGATGCCGACCAGCACATCGTAAACGCCCAGTCTCAGGTCGCGGATCAGTTCGATGCGTTCGAGCGTCTCGACGTCGGAGTGCATGTAGCGGACCCTGACGCCCGCTTCGTGCATGAACTCGGTCAGATCTTCGGCCATGCGCTTGGTGAGCGTGGTCACCAGCGTGCGATAGCCCTGCGCGGCGGTCTTCTTGCACTCCTCGATGCAGTCCTGCACCTGATCTTCGACGGGGCGGATATTGACCGGCGGGTCGATCAGGCCGGTGGGGCGGATGACCTGTTCGGCGAAGACGCCGCCGGTCTGTTCCATCTCCCAGCTTCCCGGCGTGGCCGAAACGCAAAAGGTCTGCGGGCGCATCGCGTCCCATTCGTTGAACCGCAGAGGGCGGTTGTCGATACAGCTCGGCAGGCGGAAGCCGTATTCGGCCAGCGTGATCTTGCGGCGATGGTCCCCGCGCGCCATCGCGCCGACCTGGGGCACGGTCTGGTGGCTTTCATCGACGAAAAGAAGCGCATTTTCGGGCAAATATTCGAACAGGGTTGGCGGCGGTTCGCCGGGAAGCCGACCGGTCAGGAAGCGGGAGTAATTCTCGATCCCCGCGCAGCTGCCGGTGGCCGCGATCATTTCGAGGTCGAAATTGGTGCGCTGTTCCAGCCGCTGGGCTTCGAGCAGGCGGCCTTCCTCGTTCAATTCCTTCAGCCGCTCGGTCAGTTCGAAGCGGATCGCTTCGGCGGCCTGTTTCATTGTCGGGCCGGGGGTAACGTAGTGCGAATTGGCATAGACGCGCACCTTGTCGAGGATCTGCCCCTTCTTGCCGGTCAGCGGGTCGAATTCCGCGATCTCCTCGATATCGTCGCCGAAGAAGCTGATCCGCCAGGCGGTGTCCTCAAGGTGGCTGGGGAAGAGTTCGAGATTGTCGCCCCGCACCCGGAAATTGCCGCGCGCGAAGCCTGCATCGTTGCGCTTGTATTGCAGCGCGACGAGCTTGCGGATCAGCTCGCGCTGGTCGACCGTCTCGTCCTTCTTGATGTCGAAGATCATCGCCGAATAGGTTTCGACCGAGCCGATACCGTAGAGGCAGCTGACAGAGGCGACGATGATGACGTCGTCGCGCTCCAGAAGCGCACGCGTGGCCGAATGGCGCATCCGGTCGATCGCCTCGTTCACCGAGCTTTCCTTCTCGATATAGGTGTCCGAGCGGGGAACGTAGGCTTCGGGCTGATAATAGTCGTAATAGCTGACGAAATATTCGACTGCGTTGTTGGGGAAGAAGCTCTTGAATTCCCCGTAAAGCTGCGCGGCGAGGATCTTGTTGGGGGCCAGGATCAGCGCCGGGCGCTGCAATTCCTCGATCACCTTGGCCATGGTGAAGGTCTTGCCCGAGCCGGTCACGCCGAGCAGCACCTGGGTCTGTTCGCCCTCCTTCGCGCTTTCGGTCAATTCGGCGATCGCCGTCGGCTGGTCGCCTGCGGGGGTATAGTCGCTCACCAGTTCGAAGCGCTTGCCGCCCATGGATTTCTCCGGGCGGTTGGGCTTGTGGGGCACGAATTGCCCGGTGGTGTCGGGCTCTTCCAGCCCCCTGCGGATAACGAGTTCGGCCATGCGCGCACATATGGGGAACGCGAGGGCACGAGGCAACGGGCGGAGGCGCTTTGGCTTGCGTTACGGTTTCGTGACACGACGAAGACGCATGCGCTTTCGGGATCGGATCGGCGGGGGTCCGCGTTATGAAGCCATGATGGCAACGTTACCGTTCAAAGACATTCCGCTGCGCGAAGCCGCGCTCCAGCACAAGGCGGAGCTGGCGCGGCGCTGGGCGCTGGCGAGCGAGCCGTGCGCGGAAGAGGTATCGACCCCGCCGACCAAGCTGCTGCTGGGCGAGCTGGGCTGGGTGGCCGAACCCCTGAAGCGCCTGTTCCGGCCCGCGCTCGACATCCCGCAGGCCCGCCATCCGCAGACGGTGATGCTGCTGCCCGGCTTCGGCGCGCACCCCATCCGCATGCGCTACATGGCGCGGCAGCTCGAAAAGGCGGGGCACACGGCGAAACGATGGGGCGTGGGATATAATTTCGGCGCCACCGAAGACCGCTTCCGCAAGGTGGAAAATCGCCTGATCGACCTTTTCGATCGCAAGGGCGAGCCGGTCGTCCTCGTCGGCTGGAGCCTCGGCGGGGTCATGGCGCGTGAAATCGCAAAGCTGCATCCCGAAAAGGTTTCCAAGATCATCACCATGGGTTCGCCTTTTTCGGGCAGCCCGCGCGCCAACAATGGCTGGCGCGCCTATCAGGCGATTGCCGGGCACCGGGTGGACGAGCCCGAATTCGACGCCATTCCGGCCGAAAAGCCTCCGGTGGAAACGATTGCGCTGTGGAGCCCGCGCGACGGCGTCGTCAGCCCGCGCAGCGCCTGTGGCCGCCCCGGAGAGCGCGATCGGACGGTGTGCCTGCGCTGTACCCATATGGGCTTCGTGAACACGCCAGAGGCGATCGAAGCGGTATTACGGGAACTGGACGCGCGTTGATCCTTTGTTAAGGTGACGGGGCGTTGCACCGCACCATTCTTATCGAACCTGCCGATTCCGGCAGGGCGAGACATATCGGGGGACCATGGCCGCTAGCGACCAATTCGATGAAATGCACATGCCAGACGGCTCCGTGCGCGAGGCTTATGGCGGCTATCAGGATTGGTTCGCGGAACAGGACGGGTCGTTTCTCAAGCGCAAGCACCGCGATGCCGAACACGCTTTCCGCCGCACCGGCATCACCTTCAACGTCTATGGCGAGGACGAGGCCGAAGAGCGGCTGATCCCCTTCGACATGGTGCCGCGCATCATTTCCGCCGGCGAATGGCGCCGGTTGACGCGCGGGATCGAACAGCGCGTGTCGGCCCTCAACGCCTTCATGCACGATCTCTATCACCGGCAGGAGATCATCCGCGCGGGCCGCGTGCCCGAACGCCTGTTTCGCAATAATGCCGCCTGGCTCCCCAACATGGTCGGCTTCACGCCGCCGGGCGGGGTCTATACGCATATCGTCGGCATCGATCTGGTGCGGACCGGGCCGGACGAATTCTTCGTGCTGGAAGACAATGCGCGCACGCCCAGCGGCGTCTCCTACATGCTCGAAAATCGCGAAACGATGATGAACATGTTCCCTGAACTGTTCATGCGCGTACCGGTGGAATCGGTTTCCAACTATCCGCGCCGCCTCGCCCGCAGCCTGGCGGCCTGTGCGCCAGATTGTACCGAAGGCAAGCCGGTGATCGCCGTGCTGACGCCGGGCATCTACAATTCCGCCTATTTCGAACACGCCTTCCTGGCCGATCAGATGGGTGCCGAACTGGTCGAGGGCAGCGATCTGCGTGTCGTCGGCGGGCGCGTACAGATGCGCACCACCGGCGGCTACAAGCCGGTCGACGTGATCTATCGCCGGGTCGACGATGAATTTCTCGATCCGCTGACCTTCAATCCGGACAGCGTTCTGGGCGTTCCGGGCATCATGGACGTCTATCGCGCGGGCCGAATCACCATCGCCAATGCGCCCGGCACCGGCGTGTGCGACGACAAGGCGATCTACAGTTTCATGCCGGAAATCGTGGAGTTCTACACTGGCGAGAAACCGCTGCTTCCCAATGTCGAAACGTGGCGCTGCGCCGAAGAGGACAGTCTGAAGTACGTGCTCGACAATCTCGAAGAGTTGGTGGTCAAGGAAGTCCACGGCTCGGGCGGATACGGGATGCTGATCGGCCCGACGGCATCCAAGCGCGAGATCGCCGCTTTTCGCGACAAGCTGAAGGAGAGGCCGGAAAACTACATCGCGCAGCCGACGCTGTCGCTGTCGACCTGCCCGATCTTCACCAAGCAGGGCCTCGCGCCGCGCCATGTAGACCTGCGACCCTTCGTGCTCGTTTCGCCCGACAATGTGGACATCACACCGGGCGGGCTGACGCGCGTGGCGCTTCAGAAAGGGTCTTTGGTGGTCAATTCCAGCCAGGGTGGCGGAACCAAGGATACGTGGGTGTTGAAGGACTGATGTTAGCCCGGACAGCCAATTCGCTCTTCTGGATGTTCCGCTATCTTGAGCGGGCCGAGAATACGGCGCGCCTGCTCGATACGGGCGTTCGCATGGCCCTGACGCGCGACGTCGTCAGCGCGGAAGAGGAATGGCGCTCCGTCATCCTCACCGCCGGACAGCAGCCGGGCTACGAAGCCAAGCACGCCAGCTATACCGGCATGCAGGCGTGGAATTACGTTCTGCGCGACAAGGACAATCCCGCCAGCGTGCTCGCCATGCTCGGCAATGTGCGGTCCAATGCGCGCCAGTCGCGCAACGTCATCACCGGCGAGGTCTGGGAAGCGATCAACGACAGCTGGTTGCAGATCAGCGAGATGCTGGCCCGCCCGGTGGGCGAACAGCGGGTGGGCGACGTTCTGGCGGCGGTACGGCGCGCGGGCACTCTGACCCATGGCGCGGTGATCGGCACCATGCTGCGCGACGAAAGCTTCCATTTTGCCCGTGCGGGCACGTTTATCGAGCGGTCGGACAGCATCGCGCGCATCCTCGACATGAAATATTACCTGCTGCTGCCCTCGCTCTCCTATGTGGGCTCCAGCCTCGATACCGGGCAGTGGGATACGGTCCTGCGCGCCGTGTCGGGCGATCGCGCCTATCGCTGGCTCAACGCAGGGCAGGTCGATGCGCGGGGCATCGTCGAATTTCTGGTGCTGGACGAGCGTTTCCCGCGCAGCCTCTCCTACTGCCAGACGGCCCTGCGCGAAAATCTCGCGGCGCTCGCCCGGATGCGCGGGTGCGAAGGGCAGAGCAACCGCTTGATGCGCAGCGCCGACATATCCTTGAGCGAACGCACTATCGATTCGATCTTCGATCAGGGGCTGCACGAATTCCTGCGCCAGTTCATGGCGTCGAACGCGACGATCGGCGCGGCCATTTCCGAAGATTACAGGTTCCTGTCCTGATGCGCCTCTCCATCCGCCACACCACCCGCTATCGCTTCTCCGAACCGGTTGTCCACGCGCTGCAGCGCCTGCGCCTGACGCCCAAGGAAACGCAGGGTCAGGAAATCGTGTCCTGGGAGATGGAGTACGATAACGCAGCGCCCGAACTGACTTACGAAGATCAGCACCACAACACGACGACGCTGGTTTCTGTCGTTAGCGAGGCGTCGATCGTCACGATCACCTGCCGGGGGGAAGTCAACACCAGCGACCATGCCGGCGTGATCGGGCAGCACGCCGGGCACTTGCCGCTATGGAGCTTTTGCAGCCAGAGCGACCTGACCCGGCCCGGCCCCAAGATGCGTGCGCTCGCCGCGGAGTTGCGCGGGCGCGATCTCGGACCTCTCGACATGCTTCATGCTCTGTCGGCCGAGATCCTCGATCGCGTCGAATATCGGATCGGCAGCACCGGGGTCGACACGAAAGGCGAAGAGGCGCTCGGCAAGGGGGCCGGGGTCTGCCAGGACCATGCCCATATCTTCATCGGCGCGGCCCGGATGCTCGACATTCCGGCGCGCTATGTCAGCGGCTATCTGATGATGGACGACCGGGTCGAACAGGACGCGACCCACGCCTGGACCGAGGCCTATGTCGAAGGGCTGGGCTGGGTCGGTTTCGACATTTCCAACGGGATCAGCCCGGATCAGCGCTACGTCCGGGTTGCCACGGGACGCGATTATCGCGATGCCGCTCCGGTCACCGGAATCAGCTTCGGCACGGCGTCGCAGGAGCTTGAGGTGGAAGTCGCGGTCGAACAGCGACAGGTTCAGCAGTAACGCCTGAAGGGCGAGGGATTTCAATGACATATTGTGTAGGCATGATGGTCGACAAGGGCCTCGTGTTGATGAGCGACACGCGCACCAATTCGGGCGTCGACAACATTTCGGTGTTCCGGAAAATGTTCTCCTGGCGGGTCGAGGGGGAGCGGATCATCACGGTGATGACGGCGGGCAATCTCGCCACGACGCAGGCCGTGGTCAGCCAGCTGGAAGAGCGCACCAAGGCGCCGGACGAGCGGGACAACGTGCTGCTGAAATCGCCGACCATGTTTCAGGTCGCCAGCGAGATCGGACGCCTGCTGCGCCATACGGTCGGCAACCGCCAGCAGGAAAACGGCGATCGCGGGCGGGGACGTTTTACCGCTTCGATCATCGTGGCGGGCCAGATAGCAGGCATGGAGCCGCGCCTGTTCCTGGTCTATCCCGAAGGCAATTTCATCGAAGCGAGCGCGGACACACCCTTCTTCCAGATCGGCGAGACGAAATACGGCCGCCCGATCATCCTGCGCGGATACGACCGCGAAATGAGCATGGAAGATGCGGTCAAGCTGCTGATGGTGAGCTTCGATTCGACGCTGAAGGCCAATCTCTCGGTCGGTCTGCCGCTCGATCTGATGGTGATCCCGCGCGACACGTTCGAAGCGACACATACGGACCGGATCGCGCATGACGATCCCTATTTCCAGGCGATCTCGGCGGGCTGGGGCGATGCGCTGAAACACGCGTTTCATTCGCTGCCCGATTACAGTTTCTACCAGCCCGACCCGGAGTAAATCAGCGGCAGAAGCTGCCGCTCCCTTCCTCAAGATGGAAGTGATTGGCGTGCGCCGCGTTGTAATCCGGTCCCAGTACCGTTCCGAAGCGTTTGCAGGCGCTGCGCTGTACGGTCTGCAGAAATTCGCGCTCCTCCGCATCGCCTGCATTCCAATCTTCGAGGACGCTGATCCTGCGCCCGTCGGCAAGCACAAAAGCGGCCACATCGATGGCTTCCGCGCGCGCATGGGCGGAGCGGCGGCCCGTGCCCGCGACATTGCGGCAGGAATAGCTGCCCATCGTTTCGATGCGGATCAGCGAACGGCCCAGGATCTGCCGCGCCGCCCGATCGACGCCGTAGCGCGCCCATCCAGAGAACGTGCGCGCCAGCGGGCAAGTGACAGCGCCCAGATTGGTGACGGCGATATTGGCCGCGTCGCCTGACAACCCCTCGATCCGCACCGTGTTGATGGTGGAACAGCCCGCGCCATAATAGGCATCCGGCTGGACCGTAAAACGCGTCTGATTTTCGGCCAGTTCGGCAAGACAACGCCGCGCTTCGCGTGTCGGTTCGGGCGGGGTGACCGGGCGGCTGATCGGGCCGCTCGGCACCCGCTCCGGCGCGCGTCCGGCGGGAAGGGCATTGCAGGCGGCAAGCAGAACGAGAAGCGGCAGGGCAGCGGCGCGTCGAAACATGCCCTCTGCTATGCCGCAGCTCTGGTTAACGCAGGCCGAAGAGAGCCCGCGTCACCTTCACTCGCTCAATACCCCGAGGCCTGCCCGTCCTTGCGCATCTCGGTCGCTCCGGTGAGAACCCCGGTTTCGGGATCGCGCGCGATCGCCTGATAGCCGCCGAACATGATCCCATTATCGACCACTTCGACCTTGTGGCCCATCCCGCGCAGCCGCTCGATCGTGGCGGCAGGGATGCCCGGCTCGACATAGAGCGTGCCCATCGGATCCTCGATTTCGCCGTCCAGAGTATCGGTCGGCTGGCGGCCGCCATCGTGGTTGAACCGCGCCGCATCGCCCGCTTCCTGCAGGTTCATCCCGTAATCGACGATGTTGACCAGCACCTGGACGTGGCCCTGCGGCTGCATCCCGCCGCCCATCAGGCCGAGCGTCATGTAAGGCGCGCCGTCCTTCTTCACGAAAGCGGGAATGATCGTCTGGAAGGGGCGCTTGCCGGGCTCGTATGCATTGGGATGCGCGGGATCGAGGCTGTAGAGCTCGCCGCGGTCCTGAAACATGAAGCCGAGGCCATCGGGCACCAGCCCGCCGCCCATACCGCGATAGTTCGACTGGATGAGGCTCACCATCATGCCGTCGCCATCGACCACGGTCAGATAGGTGGTGTCGCCTTCGCCCTCCAGCTTGGGCTCGCCGGGGCCGTAGGCGGTGGCTTTCGCCGGATCGATCAGCGCGAACCGCTCGCGCCCGTAGCGCTCGCTCAAGAGGTCCATCGGCGTCGGCGAGAAGTCTGGATCGGCATAGAAGCGTGCGACGTCCTCGTAAGCCAGGCGCTTGGCTTCGGTCATGTAGTGCATGGCTTCCGGGCTGCCGCGCTCCCACTGGGCCAGATCGACATTCTTCAGGATGTTGACCATTTGCAAGGCGGCAAAGCCCTGGCTGTTGGGCGGCAGTTCGCACAGTTCGAATCCGTCGCGATAAATCGCGCAGGCGGGATCGACCCACTCGCTGTCATGCGCGGCGAAATCGGCGCGGGTGAAGGCGCTGCCCTGACGCTGGAGGTAATCCACCATCGTCTCGGTCAGCGCGCCGTCATAGAACGCATCGCGCCCTTCGCGACCGATAGTCTCCAATGTGTTGGCGAGGTCGGGGTTCCTGAACATCTCGCCCGCTTCCGGCGCGCTGCCATCCGCAAACCAGACCTGCCGCGCATTCGAGAAGTCGAAGTCGTCCTCGCGCCGCGAATAGGCGGCGAGGGAGCGTTCCAGATACATGGCGATCACGGGCGCGACCGGATGGCCTTCGCGCGCGTAGCGCACCGTCGGCGCGAGATTGTCCGCCATCGGGCGCTTGCCGAACCGTTCATGCAGCGCGAACCACGCATCGACCGTGCCGGGAATAGTGACGGGGAGGGGGCCGTAAGCGGGTATCGATGTCGCATCGCCGAGCTTTTCCTTCAGCTGGGTGAGCGTCTGCCCGCGCGGGCTGCGGCCCGATCCGTTGAGGCCGTAAAGCTTTTCGGTCTTCGGATCCCAGACGATGGCGAACAGATCGCCACCGATGCCGTTTCCGGTCGGCTCCATCAGACCGAGCGCGGCGTTGGCGGCAATCGCCGCATCGACCGCGCTGCCGCCTGCCTTCAGGGTATCGAGCGCCACTTGGGTCGCCAGCGGATGCGCGGTGGCGGCCATGCCGTTTTCCGCGATCACCGGGCTGCGCGACCAGTTCGCGCCGACCGGGCGCCCGCCGCCGCCGATCTGCTCCTCGATGGGTTTCGCATCCTGCGCCGTGGCGGGGTGGGCGATCAGGGCCAGGATGGCCGCGGCGGTAAGGAAACGCATTGAATTCTCTCCCAATCAGGCGTGAGCTTTGTGGCCTTCCGTTGCCTTGCTGACAAGCACGATCGCCAGCCAAGATGCGATGAAGCCGGGCACGATTTCGTAAAGGCCCTGACCGTTGATGAAATCGCTGTTCCACCCCAGCGCGATCCAGATCCCGACCACGGCGGCACCGGTCAGAAGGCCGGCCACTGCGCCTGCGCCCGTCATCCGGTCCCAGGTCAATGCCAGAATAATCAGCGGGCCGAACGCCGCGCCGAAGCCGGCCCATGCGTTCGAGACGAGGCCGAGAACCTCGCTGTTGGGATCGCGCGCGATGAAGATCGCGGCCACCGCCACCAGCGCCACGCAGATGCGCCCGACATTCACCGCCTCGCGCTCGCTGGCGTGTTTGCGCAGGAACAGGCGGTAGAAATCCTCGGTCAGCGAGCTGGAGGAGACGAGCAGCTGCGAGCTGATCGTGCTCATGATCGCGGCGAGCAGGGCTGCGAACAGGAAGCCGGTGATGAGCGGATGGAAGAGCAGGTCCGACAGGACGATGAAGATCGTCTCCGGATCGTCGAGCACGATGCCGTTGCGCTGCGCATAGGCGCGGCCCGCGATCCCCACGCCGAGCGCGCCGATCAGCGCCACGCCCATCCAGGCGAGCCCGATATTGCGCGCAACCTTGACCTTTTCGACCGTGCTGATCGCCATGAAGCGCACGATGATATGCGGCTGCCCGAAATAGCCCAGCCCCCAGGTCACGGCGCTGACGAAGCCCAGGAAGGTGAGGCCCTGCGTCAGGCTGAGGAAGCCCGGCTGGCTCGCCGCGACCGCCTCGATCGATCCGCCCGCCGTGCCGCCGGGGCCGAACATCACCACAAGCGGCATCAGCACCAGCGCGACCACCATGATGCAGCCTTGCACGAAATCGGTCAGGCTGACGGCCAGGAACCCGCCCACCATCGTATAGGCCAGCACCACCAGCGCGGTGATCCAGATGCCCATCATGTAATCGCTCATCCCGCCCGCAGGCAGAATGTCGGCAAAGGCGGTCTCGAACAGTTTGCCCCCGCCGACGAGGCCCGCCGCGGTATAGACCGTGAAGAAGACGACGATCACGAGGCCGGACACGACGCGCAGCGTCTTCGCCTTGTCGGGAAAACGGTTGGCGAGGAATTCGGGGATGGTCAGCGCATTGCCCATCTCCTCGGTCTGCTGGCGCAGGCGAGGGGCGACGATGATCCAGTTCGCGACCGCACCCACGAACAGGCCGATCCCGATCCACGCTTCGACCAGGCCCGCCGCATAGAGCGCGCCGGGCAGGCCCAGCAGCAGCCATCCGCTCATGTCGGAAGCCCCCGCGCTCAGCGCCGCGACCGCCGGATGAAGATTGCGCCCGGCCAGCATGTATCCCTCGCTGGTATCGGTCGATCGTTTCCAGGCGAACAGGCCGATCCCGATCATCAGGAGGAAATAGAGGGCGAGCGTTATGAGGGTTCCTGTTTGCATGGGGCGATACATACAGACGCGAGAGGCTCTGTCATCCTTGGGCCGGAAATTTGATCGAAGCCAAGCCGGTGGGGTCTGCGCGGCTTATATCTTTACGCTGAGGCTCACCGGATCGAAGCTTCCTGTCCCCGGCGAGCCGTGTCGACGGGTCGCGGATGTGGCCCATCCGACACATCGGCGTGGTGAAAATGACGCCGCCTCACCGATTTTTCGCCAGTTTCATCGAGACGACACGCAACCGACACGGCCCGGTCATGCGCGGATACGAAAGGCCCTCGCGTCTTCCAATGACGGGAAAAAAGCCATGTCGCATCTTACCTCGCTCGTCCGCCTGCTCGTCCTGTCGAGCGCTCTTGTTCCCGTGACGGCCTTGCAGGCACAGGCCGCCGCCCAGCCCGAGCAAGGCGAGGAAGCTGCGGAGGCGAGCGGCAACGAGATCATCGTCACCGCGCAGAAGATCGAACAGCGCGCCGCCGATGTGCCGATCACCATTTCCGCCATGCGCGGCGAGCGGATTCAGGAACTGGGCGTCACCGACCTCGACGAATTGTCGAACTACGTGCCCGGCCTGAACATTCAGGAACAGAGCGCCAACAATCCCGGCGTGGTGATTCGCGGGATCACGTCGGATTCGGGCTCCTCGCAACAGGGGCCGCGCGTGACGCTCTATTACAATGGCGTCGATATCTCGCGCTCGCGCGGGTCGTATCAGGCGATCTACGATCTCGACCGGGTCGAGGTTATCAAGGGCCCGCAGGCGACCTTGTTCGGAACGGCCAGCGCCGTTGGCGCGATCAGCCTCGTCTCCGCGCCTCCGCGCCCCGGTTTCTCGGCCGAAATCACGGGCGGGTACGGTAATTTCGATGCCACTTTGCTCTCAGGCTACGTCAATGCCGGATCGGACGTCCTGGCAGGGCGGATCGCCTTCGAGTGGCGCACGCGCGACGGATATGTCGAAAATCTCGCCGCCTCGCAGGAGGAAGAATTGTACGCGCAGGACAATCTGGGGCTTCGCGGCTCGCTGCGCTTCATGCCTACCGATCGCCTGACCGTCGACCTGATCGGGACGTTCGACCGTCAGCGCAATGGCGGCACACCGTTCATCTCGGGCACTTTCGCTACCACCAATGGCCCCGCCGATCCGTTCGGCCCGGCGCAATTGGGCGGCTCGCCATATTCGCAAGCACATCTGGGCGATGCGCAGCTTGGCCTCGACCGTGAAGTCTATGACGCGAACCTCACTGCCGAATACGAATTCGGCGACAGCTGGACCTTCACCACCGTCAACGGATATCGCGAATTCGACAGCGCCGAAGTATTCGATGCCGATGGCGGGCCTGCGCCCTTCCTCGAATTCGCCGAGATCGCGGACGGCTGGCAGTTCAGCCACGAAGGCCGCTTCAGCTATGTCGATCCGATGTGGCGCGCGGCGTTCGGGTGGAATTTCTTCACCGAGAAGGGGCGCCAGAACGTACCGTTCTCGACCGAGGAAGGCACCTTCCTGCAATGCCTGACCTCGGTGGCGACACCGCGCCCCTTGATCCCCGGTATTCCGTGTGTAGCGCCGGACGGATCGGTGTCGGCCTCTCAGGTCACCGCTCTCGTAACAGGCGGGGCCGCATCGGCGATTCCCTATACCTCGACCTTCGAGAACCGCGGCGAGAATCAGAGCTATTCGGTTTTCGCCGACGTGACCTACATCGCGACCCCCGCGCTTGAACTGACCGCAGGCGCGCGGTTGCTGATCGAACAGCGCAAGTCCGGCTATGTCACCGATGTTCCCAACTCGATCATTACCGGCGCGCCCCTGATCCCGGGGCAGGTCGATACCGACGGCCGCGTGTTCGAGGCCGACCGCAGCTATTCCGTCGTGCTCCCACGCTTCAACGCGCTTTACCGTCTGACCCCGGATCTCAACGTCTTCGCCACCGTCTCGAAGGGACGCCGTTCGCCGGTGGTGCAGTTGAGCGCACGGCGCGCGGGCGGGGCGGTCGTGTCGAACTTGCAGGAAGTGCCCGAGGAAACGGTATGGAATTACGAGGGCGGGCTCAAATTCGCCAGCGGGATCGTGTCGGGATCGCTGGGCGTCTATTACCAGGAATATCAAGGCTTCCAGGTCAGCATCACGCAGCCCGACGGTACCACGGTTACGCGGAGCGCGGGCAGCGCCAGCAATCTCGGCGTCGAAGGGGAACTCGCGGTAAACCCGACCGACTGGCTCAATGTGTTCGGCAATGTCGGCTATATCGACGGGGGGATCGACGACAAGCCGGAGAACGGCGTCTTCGCGGGCGATCGCTTCCGTCTCCAGCCGGAATGGCAGGCGGCGGGCGGCTTTACCTTGGATGCGCCAATCGGCAACGGGATGCGCGTCTTCGCGACGCCCAGCGTGACCTATCGCAGCCGCATCTTCTTCGAAGTGCCGAACAGCCCGCTGATTTCGCAGGAAGGCGTGACGCTGGTGAATGCGCGCGCAGGCGTGAGCTTCGCCGACGACAGCTTCGAGATCGCCGGGTTTATCCGCAATGCCTTCGACGAGGACTATCTGCTCGATGCCGGCAATACTGGCGGCGCCTTCGGGATCCCGACTTTCATTCCCGCCGAACCGCGTCTTTATGGGGTGAGCGCAACCGCCCGTTTCTAACATCGTCACCGGGGCGGTTTGTAGAGCCGCCCCTTTCGGCCCTGGGCGAGGCGCGCTAGGCATCGCGGGATGCCCGCGATCGAACCCGTCACCGCGCTGATGGCGCTTGGCTTTTGCGCGGTGCACCTGTTCGTCGGGAAACTGCGCTTCCTCGATGTCGAGCCGCGCAGCCGCTGGCTGAGCTTTGCGGGCGGGGTGGCGGTCGCCTATGTGTTCCTGCACATCCTGCCCGAACTGGGCGCGCATGGAGCGACGTTTCAGCGCGCCATGGGCCTAGCGCGCGGAGCGGCGGAGGCTTGGGTCTATACGATGTCGCTGGCAGGGCTCGCGCTGTTCTACGGGATCGAGCGGGCGCTGGTCGTCTCGCGCGGGGGCCGCGATCGTACCAACAAACGACCCGGCAGCGGCATCTTCTGGCTGCACATCGCGGCGAGCGGCTTGCTCATCTTTATCGTCGCCTATCTTCTCAACCACCGCGAGGACGAGACGGCGGGCGGGTTGATCCTGTTCTTCGTCGCGCTGCTGCTCCACTTCGTCACGGCCGATTTCGCCAGCCGCGCCGATCATCCCGAAATTTACGACCATGCAGGTCGCTGGGCGCTGGTGGGCGCCACGTTGGCGGGGTGGATCACCGGCCTGTTGGTGGAGCTGCCCGAAATCGCCATCGGCTGTCTGTTCGCTTTCGTCGGCGGGGCGATGGTCCTTGTGATATTGAAGGAAGAACTGCCGGAGGAGCGGGAGAGCAAGTTCTGGCCGTTCCTGCTTGGCGCGACGCTGTATGCAGGGCTGGTGCTGGCGGAATTCTATCTGACCGGGTGAAAAGACCGGTAGAGGTATCGGACCTTCCAGCGGACAGAAGGGTTGAAGGGGTGAACCCTTCATTCTTCAAAGGCCCGACTCCATGAACCGTTTTTCCGAAACCACCGTCCTCGTCACAGGCTCGTCTTCCGGCATCGGTGCCGCGATCGCGCGCCGGTTTTCCGCAGAAGGGGCGAATGTCGTCCTGAATTCCCGCACGCGCGAGGATATTGAAAAGGTCGCGAAGAATCTGCCTGACGATCGCACTCTGATCGTCGAAGGCGCGATCGGCGGCGCGGATTTTGCGAAGGAGATCGTCGGGAAGACCGTCGAACGCTTCGGTGGGCTCGACGTGCTGGTGAACAATGCCGGCATCGCCGCCGCAGGTCCCCTGGCCGAGGCGGACGAGGACGATATCGAGAGCGTGATCGATATCAACGTGAAGGGCATGCTCTATATGTGCCGCGCGGCCATCCCCGAACTGGTGAAGAGCCAGAGTGCGGGTGGTGCTTCGATTATCAACACCTCCAGCGTGTCGGGCAGCGGCGGCGACTGGACCATGCCGATCTACAACGCATCGAAAGGCGCGGTGACCAATCTGACTCGCGGTCTTGCTCTCCAATTGGGCGCGCAGGGCATCCGCGTGAACGCCGTCCTGCCTTCGCTGACCCGGACCGATATGAGCGAGGGCATTCGCGACAATAAGAACCTGATGGACGCGTTTCTGCGCCGCATTCCCTTGGGCCGCGTCGGCGAGCCGGAAGATGTGGGGAGCGTCGTCGCCTTTCTGGCGAGCGAGGATGCGCGGTTCGTGACGGGGGCGAACCTGCCGGTCGATGGCGGGGTCAGCGCGTCGAACGGACAGCCGAATTTCATGGCGCTCGGCGACTGACTTTGGGCCATCGACCTATCATCGCGCCGCCGCTTCGCCTCGGCTCGCTCGCCGCACTTGTTTTGCTAGCGGCGTGTTCGAACGATCCGCCGGACTCGCAGAACGACCGGAACTCCGGAGAGGTCGTTACGCGCACCGAACCGGGCGAGGTCGCTCCGCCTGACCCGTCCAGCTCTGCGGAATCGGAGCGTACCGAAAGCCCGGCTCCGCAAACAGAAGATGAGAGGAGCGTTGCCGGGGCTTCCGTGCAGGACACGATACCGGCGCGTTTCCACGGGCTTTGGTCGGAAGATCTCGACCATTGCCGCGTGCCCGGACACCAGCGCTACGACATCGGAGCGAGCCGCATCGGCTTTTTCGAAAGCACCGGCATCGTGCGCACGGTGCGGGTTCGCGGCGACTACGCCGCCGCGACCGTCTTCGAACAATATGGCGACGGCCCGGGCACCCGATACGCCTTTTATATGGCGCTTGAAGGTCCGGACCGGATGCGGGCGCGCTACGATACCAGGGACGGATTCGTGCTGCGCCGCTGCCCGGACTGATCGGACCCCGGCGGGCGGACCTCAGCCGTCCTTGCGCTTGGCCTTCTTGCGCTCGTGCGGATCCAGGATCGCCTTGCGCAGGCGAATGGTCTGCGGCGTCACTTCGACCATCTCGTCATCGTCGATATAGGCGATGGCCTGTTCCAGCGTCATCACGCGCGGGGGCGTCAGGCGGATCGCATCGTCCTTGCCGGTCGAACGGAAGTTGGTGAGCTGCTTGGACTTCAGCGGGTTGACTTCGAGGTCCTGCGGCTTGGCATTCTCGCCGATCACCATGCCTTCATAGATCTTTGCGCCGCCGCTAATGAACAGCTCGCCGCGATCTTCCAGCGCGTACAGGGCGTAACCGGTCGCCTCGCCCGCCACCATCGAGATCAGCACGCCGTTCTGGCGGCCTTCGATGGGGCCTTTATGCGCGTCGTATTTCTCGAACAGGCGGTTCATGATGCCGGTGCCGCGCGTGTCGGACAGGAATTCGCCGTGATAGCCGATCAGGCCGCGGCTGGGGGCGGAGAAGGTCACGCGCGTCTTGCCCGCGCCGGAGGGGCGCATGTCGGTCAGCTCGGCCTTGCGGCGCTGCATCTTTTCCACGACCGTGCCGGAATGCTCGTCGTCCACGTCGATGACGACCGTTTCGAACGGCTCCATGCGCTGACCGTTTTCTTCACGGAACAGGACGCGCGGGCGCGAAATGCCCAGCTCGAAGCCTTCGCGGCGCATCGTTTCGATGAGGACGCCGAGCTGCAATTCGCCGCGCCCGGCGACTTCGAAGCTGTCCTTGTCGGCGCTTTCGGTAACGCGGATGGCGACATTGGTTTCCGCCTCGCGCATCAGGCGATCGCGGATCATGCGGCTGGTGACCTTCGATCCCTCGCGGCCCGCCAGCGGACTGTCATTGACCGAGAAGCGCATTGCCAGCGTGGGCGGATCGATCGGCTGGGCGGCAATCGGTTCGGTCACGGCCGGATCCGCGATGGTGTTCGACACGGTCGCCTTTTCGAGGCCCGCCATGGCGATGATGTCGCCCGCCTGCGCGCTTTCGACCGGCACGCGGTCGAGCCCGTCGAAGCTCATCAGCTTGGTCGCGCGGCCGACTTCGACCACGTTGCCGTCGGCATCCAAAGCGCGGATCGGATCGTTGATCTTGACCGTGCCGGACTGGACCCGGCCCGTCAGGACGCGGCCCATGAAATTGTCGCGGTCGAGCAGGGTGGCGAGGAAGCTGAACGGCCCGCTGGTGTCGAGGCCGGGGGACGGGACATGGTCCACGATCAGCTTGAACAGCGGTTCGAGATCGCCCGAGCGCGCGGTCGCATCGGGGCTGGCATAGCCATCGCGACCCGAGGCCCAGAGCGAGGGGAAGTCGAGCTGCTCGTCATTCGCATCGAGGCTGAGGAACAGCTCGAAACATTCGTCCAGCACTTCGTCGGGGCGGGCATCGCTGCGGTCGATCTTGTTTACGACGACGATCGGCTTGAGGCCTAGCGCCAGCGCCTTGCCGGTGACGAACTTGGTCTGCGGCATCGGGCCTTCCGCAGCGTCGACCAGCAAGATCACGCCGTCGACCATGCTCAGGATACGCTCCACCTCGGCGCCGAAATCGGCGTGGCCGGGGGTGTCGACGATGTTGATACGCGTCGTCTTGCCTTCGTGCTCCCATTCCACGCTGGTGCACTTGGCGAGGATGGTGATCCCGCGTTCCTTTTCCAGATCGCCCGAATCCATCGCGCGTTCTTCCACGCGCTGGTTTTCGCGGAAGGTGCCGGACTGGCGGAACAGCTGGTCGACCAGCGTGGTCTTGCCGTGGTCGACGTGGGCGATAATGGCGACATTGCGCAGGTCGCGGGACATGGGCGGGGTGCTTTCGTGAGGATCGGAAAAAGGGGGAACGGGCGAGCGAACACCCTGTCCGCGCGGCCCCTAGCCGACTTGCTGCAATGCGGCAAGCTCACAGACGGCTTCACACCCTCGCCAAGCCGTAGCGGAAGGTGTGGCGGGCGCGCAACACGGATCGAAGCTCGTCGAAATGGCGGGATCGCGCTTGTTCCGGGTGCCTGCGCCACGTAAAGGGCGGCGGTGCAAGCGCGGCTCTACCGCGCGCATAGGAGAGAAAAGCGGTTCGAACGATACCGCTTTGAAGAAGAGAGGTTTTTTCATGAATTTTTCGCGTTCGTTTTCGCGTGGCGTTTCCGCCGGCCTGT
Source organism: Erythrobacter sp. HI0063 (assembly GCF_001635685.1). Lineage (GTDB taxonomy): Bacteria > Pseudomonadota > Alphaproteobacteria > Sphingomonadales > Sphingomonadaceae > Qipengyuania. Next base: position 337 of record NZ_LWFF01000324.1, on the reverse strand, counting down.
TTGCCGGTGTCGCCGCGATCGCCCTCATGCCCAGCGCCGTCGCCGCGCAGGCGATCGAGGAAGATACGACGACGCTCGACAATGATGCCGACCTGACGGATGGCGAGCCCGATGTGGCCCCCGCCGCCGATAACGACGTTATCATCGTCACCGCGACCAAGCGTGCCCAGACCCTTCAGGAAACGCCCGTCTCGGTCAGCGTTACCACGGGCGAGACGCTCGAACGCGCGGAAATCCGCGACCTGCTCGACCTGCAGACGGTCGCACCGTCGCTGCGCGTCAGCCAGCTGCAGAGCTCGGCCAACACCACCTTCTTCATCCGCGGCTTCGGCAACGG
>NZ_LWFF01000323.1 GCF_001635685.1 Erythrobacter sp. HI0063 | reverse complement strand
GAATTCACCGGCCCGATCGTCAATCCGACGCTCGGCGTTCGGGCTGCCGAGCCCTCGACCGGTAACGGCATCCCGGACACGTCTTTCCTGAACGGTATCCGCAACAACACGATCTCCGATGGCGGCCTCTTTACCGCAGCTTGCCCCACGGCAGCGGCAATCGGCGAAACGGCAGCGCAGTTCAATGCGCGCCGGGCGACGGCTTGCACCGGCATCGCAGTGCAAGGAAGTTCCAACGCGCTCGCCCAGTTCGGCCGAACCTTCGTTTTCCAGCCCGACGGCACGCTGATTGCCAATCCTTGCACCACCGATCTGCGCGTCTTCGGTTCGAACAATTGCGTCGGCGGCCTGGGTTCCACATTGCGCCGGACGGGTATGCTGTCGCCCGGCCTCGAACGCTATTCGGCGACCGTGCTCGCCCATTTCGAAATTTCGCCCGCCTTCGATCCCTTCATCGAAGCGCGCTATGTCAAGGTGACGGCCAATCAGGAGGGCCAGCCGACCTTCTTCAACAACAGCTTCCGCATCGACAACCCGTTCCTGAGCGCACAGGCCCGTGCGACGCTCAACAGCGTTCTCACCCCCGCCCAGCGTGCCAATCCGGCGACGACTTTCACCGCGCAGCGTTTCAACATCGACTTCGGCGGTCGCGGCGAGGACCACGAACGCGAAACCTACTCGATCGTCGGCGGGGTGCGTGGCGATTTCAATGAGGACTGGCGTTACGAAGTCGCGGTCAATTACGGCAAGCTCGATACCTACTACGAAACCGAAGGCAATCTGCTGCGCGCGCGTTACGCCAATGCCATCGACGCGACGCGCAACGCCGCGGGTCAGATCGTCTGCCGCATCAATGCCGACGCTTCGACCACGAATGACGATCCGGCCTGCGTTCCCGTCAATCTGTTCGGTGACGGCCAGGTCAGTCAGGCCGCGCTCGACTACTTCCTCTACACGTCCAGCCGCGTACAGGAGGCAGAATTGTTCGACGTCACGGCTTTCGTCGCCGGTGACACCTCGCAGTTCTTCGAAATGCCTGCCGGTCCGATCGGCTTCGTCATCGGCGGGGAATATCGCGAGCAGACGGCCTTTGCCGCGTATGACGAAACGACCCGCAACGGCCTCACCTTCCTCAACGCGATCGCCGATTTCGATCCGCCCAAGCAGAAGGTCACCGAAGCGTTTGGCGAAATCAATATCCCGATCGTGGCCGACATCCCGTTTATTCGGGAACTGAGCCTTGCGGGCGCTGCGCGCTATTCCGACTACAATATCGGTCAGACGGGCGGCGTATGGGCTTATAACGGCAGCGTGATTTACGCGCCTGTCGAAGATCTCAAACTGCGCGGCGGCTATGCCCGTGCGGTCCGTGCGCCGACCCAGAGCGATCTGTTCTCGGCCGCGACCCAGACCTTCATCAACGGGTTCGTCGATCCGTGCAGCCAGAACCGCATTAACGACAATCCCAACCGCAGCGCGAATTGTGCAGCGGCGGGCGTGCCGACGACGCAGACCTTCAACGGCACGACCGAACCGTTCACCAACGTGACCGCATCGGGTATCTCGGCCAATAATGGTGGCAATCCCAACCTGCGCGAGGAACGCAGTGAAAGCTGGACTTTCGGCGCCGTGTTTGAGCCGCGCTTCCTGCCGGGCTTCGCCCTGACGGTCGATTACTACGACATCACGATCGACAACGTGATCTTCGCGCTGGGCGGCCAGGCGGTTATCAACCAGTGCTATGACAGTCCCTCGGGAATCGACAACCAGTACTGCGCGGCTGTCTTCCGCAATCCGAACGGAACCCTTCAGGGCCAGCAGAATGTGATCCAGGCGGGTACTACGGTGTCGCTGACGCCGACCGGGCCGTCCGCTCTGATCGCGCCGTTCAACTTCGCCAAGCAGGAAACGTCCGGTGTCGATGCCGACATGTCGTATCGCACCGAACTGAGCGACGGCCTCGATCTGCGCCTGCGCGGCCTGCTGTCCTACGTGATCAAGCGGAACAACTTCACCGACATCACAGACGAGACCTTCTACGATCGCCAGCTCGGTGAACTTGGCGATCCGCGCTGGCAGGGACAGCTCTCTGCGAACCTGTCCACCGACACTGTCGATTTCGGATACCGCATGCGATATATCGGCAAGCAGGTTCTCGGCAATTACGAGACCTATTTCAGCGTTCAGGGCCGTCCGCCGCTCAATCCCGACGCATCGCCCTTCACCTATTACCCCGACGTGACCTACCACGACTTCCGCGTCGATTTCTCGACGGACGATGATTTCACGTTCTACGCCGGAGTCGACAATGCGTTCGACAAGCTGCCGCCGCTGGATCTGCTCGGTACGGAAGGCGGATCGCCCTTCGGTCCGGTCGGACGGTTCTTCTACGCCGGGGCGGAATTCAAGTTCTAAGCCTTGGGGCGGCTCGCCTTGTCGGGCGGGCCGCCCTTCCATTCAAAACGGGAAACCTCGAACAGCTCAGTGCGGCCTGCGTCGCCCCCTACCAGGCGCAGTCACCTCACAAAGCAGGGGCACCCGGGCAGCGGCGCCCTCACTCCGGGCGGGAGCCGGACCTTCGGGGGTCGGAGAGCAGTTCTCCGACCCTTTCTTTTTCACTCGTCCTCGAACTCGATCCGGCGAAAGCCAGTATCCTGCAGAACCCGTCGCACCAGAGCCCGCTCCGGCGGGGTCAGCGCCGGATCGGTGGGGCCGACGACGGCGCGCGGTTCGTAGAGCATATAGGCGCCGGTCTTCAGGATCTGGCGCAAGGCGTGGGACAGCGCATGTTCGAAACGAGTGGCGTCGGCCACCAATTGCGTGTCGGACGAAAAGGGGTGATCGGCGCGCTGGTCGATGAATATGCCGCTCTTGCGCTCGGTGACCTGCACCCGGTCGCGATAGATCGCGACATCCACTGCGAGGCGGCCAAGCACTGTCTCAGCGGCGCGCGAGCGCCTCCTCGCTTTGCCTCATCAGCTTGGCGACGATATCCGCCACAGGCTCTTCCTCCTTCAGCATGCCGACGGACTGGCCCGCCATCAGGCTGCCATTTTCGACATCGCCATCGATCACGGCACGGCGGAGCGCGCCCGCCCAGTAATGCTCGATCTGCAATTGCGCTTCCGCCATCGCTATCTCCTCGCGATCGAGGACATCGGCGACTTCGCGTTGCTTGGCGGTGAACGCCTCCGTTCCCTTGTTCTTCAACGCGCGCACCGGGATCACCGGCAACCGTGCATCGACCTGGACGCTTGCGACCGCATCGCGCGCGCTGGCGCGGAAAAACGCCTTCTTGAAGTCCGGATGGGCGATGCTCTCGACAGCGCAGGCGAAGCGCGTACCCAGCTGGACGCCTGCAGCGCCCATTTCGAGATAGCCCGCGATCGTCTCGCCCCGCCCGATCCCGCCTGCAACGAAAATCAGGTGCTCTTCGCTCAGCTCGGGCAGCATTTCCTGCGCCAGCACGCTGGTCGAAACCGGACCGATATGGCCGCCCGCCTCCATGCCTTCGATCACCAGCGCATCCGCGCCCGAGCGGAGCAGCTTCTTCGCCAGCGCCAGCGTGGGCGCGAAACAGATGACCTTGGCGGGGTTCTTGCCGCCCTTAATCGCCTCGACGCTGCCCTTGGGCGGGATGCCACCTGCGAGGACGACATGCGTTACGCCGTGCTTTTCGCACACGCCGATCAGATCGAAGAGCTGCGGATGCATGGTGATGAGATTCACGCCGAACGGCCTGTCGGTCAGCGCTCTGGTCGCCGCGATCTCCGCGTCGAGCAGCTCGGGCGTCATCGCGCCGCAGGCGATCACGCCGAAGCCGCCCGCATTCGATATGGCGGAAACCAGGTTGCGCTCGGACACCCAGCTCATCGCCCCGCACAGGATCGCGGTCTCGCTGCCCAGGAAATCGGTGCCTCGGCGCATCAGCTGCGCAGTCTTGGAAAAATCGTTCATCGGACCGCGATTAGGCGCTGGTCATGGATGGAGCAAGAAACTCTCTTCGTCCGCGAATAGGCGAAAACGCTTCCCCGTTCGCTATTTTTGGATAGCTGTCGGAGCAGATGCCGACGCTCCTGCCCGAATCGCTTGCCCCCTTTCACCCCGAAATCGGGCTGGCGATGCTGGTGATCCTCTTCATCGCTTTTGCGCTGGAGCGTTTGCCGCCGGTCGTGCTGGCGGTCTCCTTCGCGCTCGCCATGCTGCTGCTGGGCTTTCTTTCGGTGGACGAATTGCTGGCGGTCTTCTCGAACCCGGCCCCGATCACCATCGCAGCGATGTTCGTCCTGTCCGGCGCCTTGCTGAGAACCGGCGCGCTGGAGGAAGTGGCGGGCTGGGTGATCCGGCGCACGCTGCGCAAACCCCGGCTGGCGGTTGCGGAAATCGGTGCAGGCACGGTGGTGGCATCGGCCTTCATGAACAACACGCCGGTCGTCCTGGTGATGATCCCCATCGTCAAGCGCCTCGCCAAGGCGGTGGGAATCGGCGCTACGCGGCTGCTGATCCCGCTTTCCTACCTTTCTATCCTCGGCGGCACACTGACTCTGATCGGAACCTCCACCAATCTCCTTGTCGACGGCGTGGCGCAAGAACAGGGTCTTGAACCCTTCACCATGTTCGAGATCACCGGCGTGGGGCTCTGGGCTGGTGTGGCGGGGATCCTCTACCTCGTCGTCGCCGGACCACGTCTGCTGCCCGACCGCCAGCCTCGTGCGCTGGACGAGGCGGCCGAAAGCGATGTCTATCTCTCCCATCTTTCGCTGGTTTCGGACAGCCCTATGGTCGGCCAGCCGATCGGACAGATCGCGCTGTCGCGCCGTCCGGGCGTGCGCATCCTCGGCCTGAAACGTGGGGGTGAAATCCTGCGCGGCGATATCGAAGAGCATGTCCTCGGCGCGGGCGACCAGCTGGTGGTCTCCTCCAGCCCCGCCGAGCTCGCCTCGCTGGCGGAGGCGTACGATTTCCGCACTGGATTGACCGGTGTCGGCGGCGGAGTGGTCACTGCAGGGCCGGAGCGTCCGCGCGATCTTTCCCTGGTCGAAGCGGTCGTATCGTCGGCCCATCCGATCATCGGGCGTCGCCTCGCCGATATCCCGCTGCTGTCGAAGCTGCGCGTACGCGTGCTCGGCCTGTCGCGCCCCCGGCATGTCGCCGGCCCCGAATTGGCAGAAGTGCGCGTGCGGGCGGGCGACCGGCTGCTGATCGCGGCAGGAGAGGACGCCACCCAGGCCCTGCAGGCCAATGTCCTGCTCGGTACCGTGACCCAGACGCCTGCGCGTGCGTTCCGCCGTGATCGTGCGCCGATCGCCATCGCCACGCTTGCCGCCGTGGTGCTGGTTGCGGCCGTGTTCGCCCTGCCGATCCAGGCGCTGGCGCTGCTGGGCGCGGGCATCGTCCTAGCAACACGTTGCCTCGAACCCGAAGAGGCGTGGAGCGCGATCGACGGGAACACTTTGGTGCTGATCTTCGGTATGCTGGCCTTCGGCACGGCGCTCGAAAATGCCGGGACCGTGGAGCTGCTGGTGCGCTGGGCCCAGCCTCTGTTCACCGCCTCCTCGCCCGTGCTGATCCTGCTGGCGGTCTATGCGCTGACCAGCGTGCTCACCGAAAGCGTCACCAACAACGCCGTCGCCGTGATCCTGACGCCGATCGCGATCGGGCTGGCGCAGGCGATCGGTGCCGATCCGCGTGAAATGGTGGTGGCCGTGATGTTCGGCGCCAGCGCGAGCTTCGCGACGCCGATCGGCTATCAGACCAATACGCTGGTCTATGGCGCGGCGAATTATCGTTTCGCGGACTTCCTCAAGATCGGCGTGCCGATGAATATCGTCGTCGGCGTAGCGACCTGCTTCGCCATCGACCTGTTCTTCGGCTGAGCCCGGTCAGACGCAATCAGTCGCCATAGACGATCCGCACCTTGTCCGCGGCGGCGCGCGCATGGGCGCGGGCCGTATCGGTGTCGCCCGCTGTCGCCAGCGCCACGCCCATGCGCCGATAGGGGCGACTCGTGGGCTTGGAAAAAATGCGCAGGTCGGTGCCCGGTTGGCCAAGCGCTTCGGCCAGGCCTTCATAGGACAGGCTCTCGCTGTCCCGCTCGGCCAGGATGACCGCGCTCGCGGCGGGACGGGCACGCAGTTCCGCAGGCACCGGCAAGCCCAGAACGGCGCGGGCATGAAGGTCGAATTCGGTCAGGTTCTGGCTGACCAGCGTGACCATGCCGGTATCGTGCGGGCGAGGACTCAGTTCGGAAAAGATGACTTCTTCCGCGCCGTCCTCCGCCCTGGCGACGAAGAATTCGACGCCGAACAGGCCATAACCGCCGAGATCATCGACGATGGTGCGCGCCATGTCCTGCGCTTTTTCGAGCGCCGCGTCGCTCATGGCGATGGGCTGCCAGCTTTCCTGGTAATCGCCGCGTTCCTGCCGATGGCCGATCGGCGGGCAGAAACTGATGCCGCCCTCGTGGCGAACGGTCAGAAGCGTGATCTCGTATTCGAAAGCCACGAACTGCTCGACGATGACGCGGCTCCGGTCGCCGCGCATATTGGCGACGGCGTAATCCCAGGCCGCTTCCAACCCATTTTCATCCCTGACTGTGGTCTGGCCCTTGCCGGACGAGGACATGACCGGCTTCACCACGCAGGGAAACCCGGTGTGGGCGGCGGCGGCGCGGACCTCTTCCAGGTTCTTGGCGTAGCGATAGGCGCTCGTCCTGAGGCCCAGCTCATGCGCCGCCAGATCGCGAATCGCATCGCGGTTCATGGTCAGCTGCGCGGCGCGCGCGCTCGGCACCACGGTAAAACCTTCCTGCTCCAGCTCTGCCAGCACCTCGGTCCGGATCGCTTCGATCTCGGGCACGATATAATCGGGCCCGTGCGTTTCGACCGCGCGCCGCAGCGCCTCGGCATCGAGCATCGAGAACACCTCGCGCGCATCGGCGAGCTGCATGGCGGGCGCGTTATCGTAGGCGTCGCAGGCCACCACATGCGCCCCCAGCCGCTTCGCCGAGATGACGAATTCGCGCCCCAGCTCGCCCGAACCGAGCAGGAGGATTTTGGCGGTGTGAGCCATGGCTACATATCTCCGGTGGCCGATCGCGGCGTTCGTGCCGTCTTTCGACCACCGGAGCCTGGCGTGCAAGCCCGCGCTTACGCGGCAGGGCGCAGGCGCTCGGCGAAGTCTGCGATACGGCGGCCGTATGTTTCCGCCGTCGCAAGATCGCCGGTGAAAATCTCCTCTACTGCGGCATCGGCCGGCGATCGGATCATCGCCCCGACCGATCCGCCGAGATGGTTCAGATCGTCATGGCTGGACGCCTTCTGATTGGCGGGCGGGATTCCGAGGCTGATCCAGATGCCGCCATGCTGCGAAGCGAGCGTCTGCATCGCGATCAGCGATACCTGCTTGTCGCCCGATGGGCTCGCCGAATTGGTGAAGCCGCCGAAAATCTTGTCCTTCCAGGCCCCCGCCATCCAGCGCCCCGAAGTCGCATCGGCGACCTTTTTAAATTGCCAGCTGACATTACCCATATAGGTCGGCGCGCCGAAGACGATGGCATCGGCTGCATCCAGCGCCTGCCAGTCCTCGTCCGTCAGATTCCCTTCGGCATCGATGGTTACAAGGCGCGCACCCGCCCCCGCGCCGTTTGCGACATGCTGCGCCACGGCGGCGGTGTGGCCGTAACCGGAATGGAAGAGGACTGCGATGCTCGGTTCGCTGGATTGGGTCATGATCGTACTCCTATCTTGGGTTTCGCGATGATTGCAGGTTTCGTTTGGAAACCAGTGTGCGAGCCGCTAGATAGATCGCTCAGGAAATCGCGAAAGAGAGCACTTGTGAGTGACATGGTAACCATGCGGAAACCCACGGACGATGCGGACGATGCGCAGATGCAGGGTTTCAGCGTCTACAGCAGCGAATGCCCGGCCCGCGCCGTGCTGGACCATGTCGGCGACAAATGGGCGCTTCTGATCCTGCGCCGCCTCGCCGAAGGGCCGCGCCGCTTCAACGCACTGCGACGCGACATCGCGGGAATTTCGCAAAAAGTGCTTTCGCAGGTTCTCAAGCGGCTCGAACGCGACGGTTTGCTGACGCGCACGGTGACGCCGAGCGTGCCGGTCTCGGTCGAATACGCTTTGACCGTGATGGGGGAGACCCTTACCGAGCGTGTATGTCCGGTCCTGCGCTGGGCCGAAGAGAACATGCCCGCGATCCTGCGAGCGCAGGATCTATACGACGCGAAGCAGGACGCCGCCTGAGCGGCTTTAGTCCGCCGGATTGTCCGGCGCATCCAGCCCATAGGCGGTGTGCAGCACGCGCACCGCCAGTTCGGTCTCGTCCTCGTCGATCATTACGCTGACCTTGATTTCGGACGTGGTGATCGCCTGGATGTTGATCCCGCGATCGGCGAGCGAGCGGAACATCGTCGCGGCAACACCCGCATGACTTTTCATCCCCACGCCGACGACCGAAATCTTGGCGATATGGCTGTCGGTGATGATGCGGTTGAAGCCGATATCGCCGCGCTTGTCCTCCAGCAGCGCCTGCGCGCGCGCGAGGTCGGCCATGGGGACGGTGAAAGTCACGTCGGTCTCGCCCTTGTCGCGGCCAACGTTCTGGATGATCATGTCGACATTGATCGCGGCCTTGGCCAGCGGGTCGAAGATATGCGCCACCGCACCCGGCTTGTCGGGCACGCGAGTGAGGATGATCTTGGCCTCGTTCTTGTCGTGCGCGATGCCGGTCACGTGCTGGCGTTCCATTTCGCCCTTCTCCACCAGTTCGTTCATTTCTTCCTCGGACACGATCATTGTGCCGGGGTATTCGTCAGCCGGAGTCGCATCGTCGTCGACGAAGCTGGAGAGCACCTGCACGCGCACCCCTTCCTTCATCGCCAACCCGACCGAGCGGGTCTGGAGCACCTTGGCACCCACGCTCGCCAGTTCCAGCATTTCCTCGTACGTCACCGCCTTCAGCTTGCGCGCGCGGGCGACGATGCGCGGATCGGTGGTATAGACCCCGTCCACATCGGTGTAGATGTCGCAGCGATCCGCTCCGATCGCGGCGGCCACCGCCACGGCCGACGTGTCCGATCCGCCCCGGCCCAGCGTGGTGATACGGCCATCGTCCGACACGCCCTGGAAACCGGGGATCACCGCGATCTCGCCCGCCTCCATCGCTGACACCAAGGCATCCCCGTCGATATCGTCGATCCGGGCCTTGGCATGCGCTTCGATCGTGCGGACCGGCAATTGCCAGCCGAGCCAGCTCCTCGCCTTGCAGCCGACCGATTGCAACGTCAGTGCAAGCAGACCGCTCGTCACCTGCTCCCCACTTGCAACGACGACATCGTATTCCGCCGGATCGTACAGCGCATTCGCCTCGCGGCAGAAATTGACCAGCCGATCGGTCTCGCCCGCCATCGCGGACACGACCACGGCGACCTGATTGCCGTCAGCCGCCTGACGGCGCACGATATTGGCGACGCGCCGAATACGCTCCGTCCCCGCCATCGAGGTGCCGCCGAATTTCATCACGATGCGAGCCAAGCCCTGCGCCTCCCGCTGGAAACCGTTTCGCCGGGCTGTTACGGCAGCAGGCATGAGCGATGCAATCCCGGTTTCGGAAACGTTTCCTTCGCAGGCCCCAACGGGCGGTCAGACCATCCGGCCAAACGAGGCTGCGCATTTCGGCGCGCTGGCCCGCGATTGGTGGGATCCCAAGGGGTCGAGCGCCATGCTCCACCGCCTCAATCCGGTGCGGCTGGGCTTCGTGCGCGAGGCGATCGACCTTCACTGGAGCGGCGATGTACGCGCCCGCCATCCGCTGGACGGGAAGAGCGCGCTCGATGTCGGCTGCGGCGCGGGGCTATTGTGCGAGCCGCTGGCGCGGCTGGGCGCCGATGTCACCGGCGTCGATGCGGCGCCGGAAAACACCGCTGCCGCCGCGCATCATGCCGCAGGCAGTGGGCTCGATATCCGCTATATGGCGGGCGAGCTGGCCGATCTCGATCTCGGCCAGTTCGATCTCGTTACCTGTCTCGAAGTGATCGAGCATGTCGCGGACAAGGGCGCCTTCGTGCACCAATTGGCCGAGAGCCTGGCGCCGGAGGGCCTGCTGATCCTTTCGACGCCCAACCGCACCCTGAAGTCGCGCGTACTGATGGTGGGCGCTGCCGAAACCACAGGCCTGATCCCCCGCGGTACGCATGACTGGGACGATTTCATCGCGCCCGAAGACCTCTCGCAATTGCTCGCCGCTGCCGGGCTGACGATGGGCGAGCCGCGCGGCATCGCCTTCTCGCCGGCCAAGGGCCTGCATCTGTCGAGCGATCTGGCGCTGAACTACATCGTCACCGCGCGGCGCGGGTGAGGCTCTCGTCGCGTTGCATCATTCATCGACGCGACACGCCTCCACAAGCCCAGGATCGTCGGTAAAAACCCCGTCGACACTCGCTACGCGCAGCAGACCGTAAAGCCCGCAGATATCGCCGCGTCCGGCATCCCCGCCGTTTCGGCGCAGCGGAGGCGGCAGGTAGGCGTTTTCCTTGCGCAAGGTCCAGGCATGGACCTTCAGCCCGGCCGCCTTCGCCGCTTGCGCCACGCCGCTGGATCGTCCGTCATCCGTCAGCAGCACGCGCAGATCGGCCCCGATCGCATCGGCATAGGTCGCGATGTCCGCAAGGCCGCTCGGCGCAACCATGTCGGCATAGCGCAGCGCTGGCGTGTCGGCAGGGCCGCCCTCCGCCCCGACGAGCTGGACCAGCGGCGTTTCGACGAGGCTGTCGAGGCGCCGCAGGGGTTCGACTTCGAAGATCTGGACGAACACCATGTCGTCCGCATCGTCGAGATCGTGACGCCGCAACGCTGCGACCATCAGATCGACCATGTCGATCCCGGCATTCTGCAACAGAAACGTAGGATGCTTCAGTTCGGGATAAAGCCCTATCCGCCGCCCGGTCTCGACCTCCTTCGCGCGCACCAGCGCCACAATCTCGTCGAAGGTCGGCACCGGGTACAGCTCGTCGAAGCGCGCATTGGCAGGCCGCAGCGAGGGGATGCGCTCCTTCGTGCGGAGCGTCCGCAATTCCGCGAGCGTGAAATCCTCCGCGAACCAGCCCGCCACCCGCTGGCCGTCCACCTCCTTGGTCCGGCGGCGATCCTCGAACTCCTCGCGGCTCGCAACGTCCGTGGTGCCGGACAATTCGTTTTCGTGCCGGGCGACGAGGACCAGATCCTTGGTCGCCACAAGGTCCGGCTCGATATAATCCGCCCCCTGATCGATCGCGCGCTCATAGGCCGCCAGCGTGTGCTCGGGCCGTTCCCCGCTCGCGCCGCGATGGGCGATGACCAGCATCGCATCCTGCGCAAAGAGCGGCGTCGGCAGAAGCGCCAGCGCCGCAAGCGCGGCCCCCACCCATTTCAGCAACGCCCGTGTCAGCAAAACGCGTTCTCCCACTCGCTTTCGTTGAAGCCGACCAGCGTGCGCTGCCCGTCCTCGTGCTCGGCTATGGGCCGCTTTATCAGGCTGGTGTGTTGCAGCATGAGGTCGATCGCCTTTTCGCGGTCGAGATCGACCTTGTCGCTCTCGTCCAGCTTGCGAAACGTCGTGCCGCGCCGGTTGAGCAGGCTTTCCCAGCCGCAGCGGTCGGCCCACTTTTCGACCGTCGCGCGGTCAGCACCTTGCTTCTTAAAGTTGAGGAAAGTGTGGTCGAGCCCTTTCCCATCGAGCCAGCGGCGCGCCTTCTTGATGCTGTCGCAATTGGGAATGCCGTAAAGGTAAATCATAGTACTTCCGTCCGCTGTATGGCGGCTATCAGGCCGGAACAGCGTCGGCCGCGGCCTCGGCCAGCCGATGGAGGGCGGCCATGTGCGCAGCGAATGCCTTGCGACCCTTGGCCGTCAGCGAAGCCCAGGTACGCTGCCGCCCGTCGCGCTTACCCTTTGCGACCTTGGCGTAGCCGACCTCGGCCAGCGCGGACAAGTGCTTGGAGAGAACCGAATCGCTGATCTCGACGACATCTTTGATGACCGCGAACTCGACGTCGTCAACCCGCGCCAGCATGGCCGCAATCTGGAGGCGCGCAGGCGGGTGCAATACCATGTCGAGCCCGCCGCTCATGCCGCCTGCTCCCGCCGCAATTCGGCTTGATAGAGCTTTTCCCACCAAAGGCTCGCCAAAGTAACGCCCACCGCCACCACAATCGCCACGGGAACCGCAGCGATATGCCACATGCCGGGGCCACCCGCGAACCAAGTCACCGCCGCAATCCCGCCCAATGTCAGCGCGATCGCGACCACGATCGCCGGTATCCCCGATTTCGAGACCATGCCGCTGACGAACATGCCGTCGCGCTTGCGATCGGCTTCAGCGATCAGCGTCATCATCGCCACGGCGACGGCGAACAGCGCGCCCATATAAGGCAGGGGCAGCGCCCAAGCGACAACGAACAGCGCCTGCAACACTCCCGCCGCCGCATGGCGGTGGAGCGGCCAGTGCATGCGCGTCGCCAACCTGCCTTCGGTACGCTCGATCGCGGCCAGCGCGTCGCGAGGATCAGTGCGGTCTGCCATCTCGTATTCCTTCACTTTCCAGCTCGGAAATACAGATAGCACGACTTTCCAATCCGGCAAAAGAATAATTTCCAAATTGGAAAGTTAGGCGCTTCGGATCAGATGGGCGTCGGCGATAGCGACGGCCAGCGCGTCGGCTGCGTCCGCGCCCGCGATGGTCGCGCCTGGCAGCAGGATCTTGAGCATGGCCTGAACCTGCGCCTTGTCCGCCCCGCCCGTGCCGACCACCGCTTTCTTGACCAGCCGGGCAGCGTGCTCGTTCACGGCGAGGCCGGCAAGACCGCAGGCCGCCAGCACCACACCGCGCGCCTGGGCGAGCTTCAAGGTGGATTGCGGGTTCTTGTTGACGAAGATTTCCTCCGCCGCCGCGCGGTCGGGGCGATGATCGGCGATGATTGCGCTCAGGCCCGATTGGAGTGCCGCCAGCCGCTGGGCCATCGGCGCCTTCGCATCGGTCTTGATCTGGCCGTTGGCGCAATGCGCGATGCGCGATCCTTCGGCACGAACCACGCCCCAGCCAGTGCAGCTGAGCGAGGGGTCGAGGCCGAGGATCACCACGGCCACGCCCTCGCCGTAGCGGAGAGGATCAGCCCACCTTCTCCATCACCTCGTCAGAAATGTCGTAATTGCCCCACACGGTCTGGACGTCGTCATCGTCGTCCAGCGTATCGATCAGTTTCAGAAGCGTGCCCGCATCCTTCTCGTCCATGTCGACGGTGAGATTGGGCTTCCAGGCGAGCTTGACCGTTTCGGCCTCGCCGAGCGATTTTTCGAGATCGCTCGCCACCTGATGGAGATCGTCCGCCGCGGTCCAGATCTCGTGGCCGTCTTCGGACGAGACGATGTCGTCTGCCCCCGCTTCCATCGCGGCTTCCAGCACCTTGTCCTCGCTACCCGCATCGGCGGGATAGACGATGAGGCCGAGCCGCTCGAACCCGTGGACGACGCTGCCTTCGGTGCCGAGATTGCCGCCATTCTTGCTGAAGGCGGTGCGTACGGCGGTGGCGGTGCGGTTGCGGTTGTCGGTCAGCGCCTCGACGATGATCGCGCTGCCACCGGGGCCGTAGCCTTCGTAGCGGACTTCTTCGAAATTCTCGCCATCTGCCGCGCTTGCCTTGTCGATGGCGCGCTGGATGTTGTCCTTGGGCATGGACTGCGCCTTGGCTGCGTTGAC
>NZ_LWFF01000322.1 GCF_001635685.1 Erythrobacter sp. HI0063 | reverse complement strand
TGAGTGATACCTGGAAGATCACCGATCCCGTCGCCATTCGCATCCATAAAGCTGCGGGGATAGATCTGATAGATCGCCGCTCCGCGCCACCATTGCACGGCGGGACCGGTTTGCGGCGCGAGTGCAGTCTTGCTCAGGCTCGCCATCATTGCGCCCCCAGTTCGCAGATTGCCCAGCCGAAAGCCGGGATCGTCAGCCGCACGCTGCCGGGTACCGACGGGGCGGCGGGGCACTCGCCGGACAGGGCCGTGAGACTGCGCACGCCGTAATCCACTTCGATATCGCGGGTAATCGCTTGATCGGACGAATTGAACGCCGCCAGCACGCGCTGATCGCTTTTCTCGTCATACCGTTCGACCGCCAGCAAGCCCGGCCCCTCATGGTCGAAACCGCGCACAGTGGTCAGCCCGCGCCGCAGGGCGGGCGAGCCGGTCCGCATCGCGGCCAACTCTCCGATCAGGACATAGAGCGGGTGGCCGCTATCGAAATTGTCGTCCGCAGTCGTCGCATCGGTGCCGAGCAGCGCGTTGTCGTTATAGGCATCGACTCGGCTTTCGAACATGTCCTCGCGCGCGAGCTGGTCGTTGCCGTCGGAGATGAAGCCCTGTTCGTCCCCGTAATAGACCGTCGGCACCCCGCGCAGTGCGAACATCATCGCATGGCCCAGCCTGGTGCGCGCCAGCAATTCGTCGCGATCCTCCGTCTCGGCATAGTCGCGCAGGAACATCGAGAAGCGACCGAAATCGTGATTGCCGAGGAAGGTCGGAAGGCCCGTCGCGGTCTTCGCGCCGCCGGGATAAATTATGTCCTGCACCAGGAAATCGGCCATCACCTGCGGCGCTTCCTTCCCGCTCGCGACCAGCTGCGCCGCCTTGGCGAAGCCCATGTCGAGTGCATAGGGCAGGTCCGCTTCCGCCATCACCCGCGCCGCCGTGACTGCGTCGGGCGTGTCGTAGGCGATCTCGCCGAAGATGTGGAAATTGGGGATGCCTTTCGCATCTGCCCGTTCAAGCATGGCGGGTACGAAAGCCTGCCAGAATTCCGGGTTCACATGTCTGGCAGTGTCGATCCGGAACCCATCGATCCCGTAGCGGTCGATCCATCCGCCGAAGATCTCGATCATCCCTTCGACCACGCGCGGATGCTCGGTGAAGAGATCGTCCAGCCCGACGAAATCGCCATAGACGCTGCTCTCGCCGATCCAGAACGTATCGCCGCGATTGTGGTAATAGATCGGATCGTTGAGCCAGGCGGGCACTTTGACGTCACGTTCGGCTGCCGGGACCACGGGGGTGTAGGCGTAACTCGGATCGATCAGCCGCGCCCAGTTCTCGGCGCTCGGATCGCTGGGATCGAAGCCGCGATTGATCGGCGCTCCATCCGGGCCACCCTTGGTCGAGTAGGGATAATCGCCTTTGCTGCGATATTCGTATTCGTTCTCGGCGAAGCGGATCACGTCGGCGGTGTGGTTGGCGATGATGTCCATATAGACCTTCATGCCCCGCGCATGGGCGGCATCGACAAAGGCTTCGAACTCTTCATTGGTGCCGAAATGGGGATCGACCTGCGTGAAATCGGTCACCCAATACCCGTGATAGCCGGCGCTGAAGCTGCCCGGATTGCCGGGATCGCCCTGCACTGGCTTGTTCTTGAAGATCGGCGCGAACCAGATCGCGGTGACGCCCATGCCCTGGATATAATCGAGCTTCTCGGTCAGCCCTTTGAGGTCCCCGCCGTGATAGAAGCCCTTGTGGGTGGGATCGTATCCGCTGACGAGCCGATCCGCCGGATAGCCGCCCAGATCGTTGCCAGGGTCGCCATTGGCGAAGCGATCGGGGAGGACGAAATAGATTACCTCGTCTTCCACCCCGCGTTCGCGGAAGCTTTCCGGCGCAACCGTTTCGGCGAAGGCGGGAGCGGTGGCGAGCAGAGCGGCGGCAAAAGTCAGAGCGATATGTTTCATCGGGCCGTCTCCATCGTGGCGGCGGGTCGGGAAGGGGATTGCGGCGCGCAAAGTCGGCGCAGGAGTTCGGCGTGTGTCGGCATGGCTGCGACGTTTGCCGCGATCCCGCGCTCGATCTCGTCCAGAAGCCGGGCGAGTGCGGCGGGATCGATGGCATCGGCGTTCGGATGGGTCGCGCGTGGCATTATACCCTGCCCCATCAGCACCTGGACCCAGCCGGGCTCGGTGAACAATTCCTCGTGCTCGCGGTGGAGGTATCCAGTCGCACGGAACAGGTCGAGCCGCGCAGCGAGGCTGTCGGGCAAGGGCATGGCGCGGCAGCGATCCCAGAACGGCTCGCCCTGCCGCACGTTCGCGGCATAATGCAGGATCAGGAAATCGCGCACGCTTTCCCATTCGAAGCGGGCCTGACGATTGAACTCCGCCGCCATCGTCGCCGTCGCGCCGCGGCGCGGCAGCATCGAAAGAAACCGCGCGATACCGGACTGGATCAGGTGGATGCTCGTCGATTCAAGCGGTTCGAGGAAGCCCGCGGCTAGGCCCAGCGCGAGGCAATTGCCGCTCCAAGGCGCACTGCGCATTCCAGTCCTGAAACGCAGCCGATTGGGCTCAGCCAGCGGTTCGCCGTCGAGATGGGAGCGCAGGGTCGCTTCGGCTTCGTCTTCGGACAGGTAATCGCTGCAATAGACGAGGCCGTTGCCGGTGCGGTGCTGCAAGGGAATCCGCCATTGCCACCCCGCCTCGTGAGCGGTGGCGCGCGTATAAGGCACCGGATCGCCGTCGCTCGCGCATGGGAGCGCAACCGCGCGATCGCAGGGCAACCAGTGGGACCAATCCGCGAAATCCTGCCCCGGCGCGCCTTGGCTTAGCAGTGCGCGAAATCCGGTGCAGTCGAGGAAGAAATCGGCCTCGACCTGCGCGCCATCTTCCAAAACAACGGCGCGTATATCCCCGCTCTCACCGTCGCGCTCCACCGATGCGATGCGGCCTTCGATACGGCTCGTTCCCCGCGCTTCGGCGAACCGGCGAAGGAAGGCTGCATAGAGCGACGCGTCGAAATGGTAGGCCCATGGCATGTCGGGCTGGCCGTGCGCCTGCTGCCACGCCTGCATCCGACCCGCGCGCGCCGCCGTCTCGTTGAGGGAATAGGCCGCAAGGCTCTTCGCCAGACCCAACTGCCGCCCGCGCAGCCAGAGCTGGTGAAACGGCAGCAACCCCGCCCCGCGCCCGAGATTGCCGAAGGCGTGCATGTAGCTTTCGCCCGGCTTGCGCCATCCGGCAAACTCGATCCCAAGCTTGAAAGTGCCCTTCGTCTCGCGGACGAATTCGGCCTCGTCGATCCCGAGGCTGCGATTGAACAGGCGGATCTGCGGGATCGTCGCCTCCCCCACGCCGACTGTCCCGATCGCATCGGATTCGATCAGCGTGACGCTGCACCCGGTCAATTTGGATAGGGCCGCAGCCGCCATCCAGCCGGCCGTGCCGCCGCCCACTATGGCGACCGAAAGGGGAGTTTCACTGCTCTGGGTCACGGCCATGCTCCTCCCTCGCCCCTCATCGGGCGGTTCGGCAAGCCGGATCGGCAAGGGGCCCGGCGCATGTCCGAGGCCCCCGCCGCCCGCATCAGAACTTGTAGGTGAAGCCTGCGAGGAAGCGACGCCCATAGAGCTGATAATCGACCACCTGATTGCGTTCCGCCCCGGTGGAGACGAAGGGCTGATCGGTGAGGTTCTGGCCCTGGAGATAGACCGAGAGACCTTCCAGCGCACTTCCGTCCTGGAAGTCGTAGCCGATCTGCGCATCGATGATCGTTTCCGCCAGCGCCGTGCGCCTTACCGGCGACCCGCCGAAGCCGGTGAAATCGCCGAGGAAGGTCGAACGATAGCGCGCGCTGACACGCGTGTTGAAGCCCGCGTTCTCGTAATACGCCGTCCCGTTCACGACCCACTTCGAATAGCCGGGGATCTGCGTTTCGTTCCCATTAGCGTCTTCGATCTTGGTCTTGGTGTAGCTGGCACCGCCGGTGATGCCGAAGCCTTCCAGCGCCTCGGTAAAGGTGTCGAACGGCAGGGTTACAGCCAGTTCCGCACCGTAGAGATCGCCCCCGCCGGTGTTGATCGGCGCGTCCAGCGTCCCGATCGGCGAGAGGTTGGGATAGGCCGCGCTGCCCGGGGGCGGAGGGAAGGACGAATAGTCGAATTCGAAACGTCCGTTGAAGACGTAGCTCTTGATGTCCTTGTAGAACAGCTGAAGCGCCACGACCCCGCCGAGGCCGAAATACTTCTCGATGTTGAAATCGACGGCATTGGCGCGATAGGGGCGCAGATACGGGTTGCCGCCGCCGCCGCGAATGATCCCGCCGGGCACCGAGGTATCGATGCCGTAGCCGATCGAAAGACGCGTATCGTCAAGCCGGGGGCGCATGATCTCGCGCGCCGCCGCAAAGCGGAACACCCAGTCGCTGTTGAGGCGCAGCGACAGGTTCGCGCTTGGCAGCACGTCCCAGTAATCGTCGCCCAGCGTCAGGCGCTGCGGGCCGGCAGCCGGGAAGATGAAGCCGGTCGAATTCTGGACCGTGTTGATCCCCTGCACGCCGACATTGCCGGTCAGCACGCCGCTCGCCAGTTCCTGTTCGATATTCGCCTGGAGATAGAGCGTCATCAGGTCTTCATTGACCGTGTAGCTCTTGCTCAGAACGTCATTGGCGGCATTCGGCCCGGTCGCGATGCGCGGTTCGAGCACGAGGATGCCTGCCGCGATCAGCTCGCGCGGATCATAGCTGACGATCGGGCCGAGGCCGAGATAGGTCAGATCGGTCGCGCGCAGCAGGAATTGCGAGGGGATCGCCACTTCGGTCGCGCCATTGGGCAAACGCACGAAAGCCTCGTCCGGCGTCAGGTTCTTCTCGCGCGTCGTGTAGTTCATGCCGAACTGCACGCTGCGCAGAAAGCCGCCGTCGAATTCCTTTTCGACCTCGCCGCGGAACTGGAACAGCTCGTCCTCGATGATGCGGTTGTTCGAATAGCCCGCCTGCGGAATCGCGCCACCCCCCCAGCCGAGCGGGTCGGTGAGGAAGATGCGCGCCGGATCGCTATAGTCGAGCGATGGGTTGAATACCGTCCCCTCGTCACGCGAAGTGAACCCGATCGTCGCCGCCGAACCACGCCCTGTCGAAGGGCCATTGAAGCCGGTGCCGGAATAGCTCTCCAGGCTCAGTTCGTTGCGATCGGTGCGCGAATAGCCGAAGTCGAAGAAGGCGGTCCAACCGTCGTCACCATCCCACAGCGCGTTGAAGCCGCCCGAATACAAGTCCGCCTTGCGCTGGAACACGTCGTTGCGGATCACGCCGCGCACATTGTCGAACTGGCCCGAGGTGACGAGCCCATCTTCCGCCGTGAAATTGGCCGGATTGAAGGTCGTCCCGAACGCGCCGAAGCCGAGCGGGAGTTCGATACCGCGCTTGGTCTGGTCGTCGTCGAAATTGGAATAGAAGCCGTCGACCGTAAAGGTCAGCTGCGGCATCGGCTGCCATTGCAGCGTACCGTTGACGCCGAGCCGCTTTAGGCGCGTCGAAGTGACATAGGACTTGGATCCGCCGATCAGCGCCGCATCCTGCCCGCCGACCTGCGTACCGGCATAGCCCCAGGCGTTGAATTCCTGCAGCTGGTAGGGCTCGTCCACATAGGATGCGGCGAGCGAGATGCCGAGCGTGTCGTCGGCGAACTGATCGACGAAGGTGCCGTTCACGCGGTAGCCGAATTCCTTCGATCCGGCGTTCAGCGCGCCGATATCGGCCCACGAACCGCGCGCGCCGACGGCGATGATCCGCTCGCCGGTTTCGAGCGGACGGATGGTGCGGATGTCGATCGTCCCGACCAGGCCCTGCCCCACGAGCGATGCGGTCGGCGACTTGTAGACGACGACCTGATTGACGATTTCGGACGGATACTGGTCCAGCTCGACCGAGCGGTTGTCGCTCGTAGTCGTCTGTTCACGCCCGTTCAGCAGCGTCTGCGAGAAGTCGGGGCCGAAGCCGCGGATCGCGACCACATTGGCGCGCCCGTTGAGACGCTGAGCGGTAAGGCCGGGAAGGCGCGCGATCGATTCGCCGATCGAAGCGTCGGGCAATTTGCCGATATCTTCCGCCGTGACCGATTCCACGATCTGGTCGGACAGCTTCTTTTCCGCGACCGCGCTTTCGAGGCTGGCGCGAAAGCCGGTGACGACGATGACATCATCGTCCGCCGCGTCGGGATCGGTGACCGGCTGGCCTTCGTCCACCTGCTCCGGCGTGGTCTGCTGGCTGCCCTGCGCCATCGCGGCGGCGGGGATCAGGCCACCGGCCAGCGCCAGAGTTGCGGTGAATGCGGAAATGCTGATTCCGCTGCGAAGCGTTTCGCGAAAAGCCATCGGTCTACCCTCTCCAGAGCCGGTCCACTTTGGGCCGGAAATCCTTGGTTCGAGCGGTTTCCGCTTGTCCGGTTCCCCGCCCTTCCCTTCACGGATAGGCTTGGTTTCGCGCGCTGCGGAAGACAGCATACGTATGTGATGCGATGCACACGGGCACCGATGTTGCGCGATTGCCACGCGCGATCTCGCGCCGCGCATTGCCAGAATCGCCCCTCCGGCCTAGCGTATCCAGCGCTTGCGGGAAGCGCGGAAAACCGTCGTTCTCGCAATCTTGGCGCGCAATGGGGAGAGAGGCATGGGACGCACGCCGAGCGGGAGGCCGACGAGCTTCGACATCGCCTACCGTGCGGGCGTGTCGCAACCCACGGTCAGCCGGGCGCTGCGCGGCGACAAATCGGTCAGCGCGCAGACCCGCGCCCGGATCGAAGCGATCGCCGCCGAACTCAATTATACTGTCGACAAGAATGCTAGCTCGCTGCGATCGCAACGCTCGAACACGATCGCGCTGCTCTTCTTCGAAGATCCCACGCCCGACGAGAGCATGATCAATCCGTTTTTCCTCGCCATGCTCGGATCGATCACGCGCGCCTGCGCGGATCGCGGGCTCGATCTGCTGATCTCGTTCCAGAAAATGGAGGATGACTGGCACGTCCGCTATCAGGACAGCCACCGGGCCGATGGGCTGATCCTGCTCGGCTATGGCGATTACACCCTCTATCGCAAGCGGCTCGACCAGCTGGAACGGCAGGGGACGCATTTCGCCCGCTGGGGTTCGGTGTCGAGCGATGCGAGCGGGGTGACGGTGGGGACCGACAATCATGCCGCCGGGCGTCTGGCGGGCGAGCATCTGATTGCAGCGGGACGCCGTCGCATCGCATTTCTGGGCCATGCCGATGAGCACTATCCCGAATTTCGCGGGCGCTATCTGGGCCTGTGCGGTGCGATGGAGAAAGCGGGCATCGCACCCGATTCCGCACTTCAGGCCGATGCGATCACCACAGAGAAGGCCGGGCATGACGCCGCCAGATCCCTGATTTCGTCCGGCGCCGATTTCGACGCCATCTTCGCTGCCAGCGACCTGATCGCGATCGGCGCGATGCGTGCACTCGCCGAAGCGGGCCGCAGCGTGCCCGGCGAAATCGCCGTGGTCGGCTTCGACGATATTCCGGCGGCGAGCCTGACGACCCCGCCCCTGACGACCGTGATGCAGGATATCGGCGGAGCGGGCCGGGCCCTGGTCGAAACCCTGCTGGCCCAGATCGAAGGGCGCGATCTTCCCCCTCGCAAGCTGCCCGGACGATTGATCCTGCGTGGCTCCAGCGCATCGGTATAGCCCGCCCCGCTCCGACGCCACATTCGTATGCAGCCTTGCCGGGTTCGCCGCTTCGTGCGAGCCGAAAGCGGTTCCGAGCGGGCAAGAGACCCGCCGGAAACGGACGAGGATGATATCGATGACGACTGCCGCGACGACCGAGAAACCGCGCTTCGGCTTTTGGGGCCTGTTCAATATCAGCTTCGGCTTCTTCGGCATCCAGATCGGCTTCGCATTACAGAATGCCAATATGAGCCGGGTCTTCCAGACGCTCGGCGCCAGTATGGACGACCTTCCCGCGCTCTGGGTCGCCGCTCCGCTGACCGGGCTGATCGTGCAGCCGATCATTGGACATCTTTCGGATCGGACGTGGAACCGGCTGGGACGCCGCCGTCCCTATTTTCTGACCGGGGCCGTCTTCGCCGCCCTAGCCCTTTTCCTCATGCCGCTGAGCCCTGGTTTCGGTGCGCCGCTCCTGTTCGCGGCTGCCATGCTGTGGCTGCTCGATGCATCGCTCAACGTCTCGATGGAACCGTTTCGCGCCTTCGTGGGCGATATGCTGCGCACGGATCAGCACAGCGCAGGTTATTCGGTCCAGACCGCCTTTATCGGCGCGGGCGCGGTGGTCGGGTCGATCTTTCCCTGGCTGCTCGAACAGCTTGGAGCGAGCAATGTGGCGGCGGCCGGGGCCCTGCCCGACACGGTACGCTACAGCTTCTGGTTCGGCGGTGCCGCGCTGTTCCTGGCAGTGCTCTGGACTATCGCGACGACGCGCGAATACAGCCCGGACGAGCAGGCCGCCTTCGCCGGACAGGCCGATCCGGTCGAGGCCGGACAGCCGGTGAGCGCGCTGGCGGACAAGAGCTACCTTTCCAGCGGGATCTGGATCGCGATCGGCCTGCTGGTCATTCTGGCGGTGGACGCGCTCGCGCTGGAAAAGGAGGTTCTGCTGCTCGGCGCCCTGCTCGCCTTCTACGGCGTGTTGAGCGCGACCGCCATCGCACTCGCCAAACGCGGGCGGACGACCAACATGCTGTCCAGCATCGTGGGCGATTTCGCAGGGATGCCGGAGGTGATGAAGCGGCTGTCTCTCGTTCAGTTCTTCAGCTGGTCCGCTCTGTTCATCATGTGGATCAACACCACCCCGGTGGTGACCCAATACGTCTTCGGCAGCACCGACACGGCAAGCGCAGCCTATAATGAGGGCGCGAATTGGGTGAACGTGCTGTTCACGGTCTACAATGGAGTCGCAGCAGTAGCGGCGCTGGCCCTGCTTCCCCAGTTGAGCCGCCGGTTCGGCCAGGTAGTGACGCACATGATCTGCCTGTCGCTGGGGGCGTTGGGCTTCCTCATGTTCTTCGTGGTGCGCGATGCGCAGGCGCTGCTGGTGGCGGAGATCGGGATCGGGATCGCCTGGGCCAGCATTCTCGCCATGCCATACGCCATTCTCGCTTCCAATCTGCCGCAGGCGAAGCTCGGCATTTATATGGGACTTTTCAATATCTTCATCGTCGTCCCGCAATTGCTGGTGGCGACCTTGATGGGCTCGATCATGAAGCTCCTCTTCCCGGGAGAGCCGATCTGGACGATGCTGTTCGCAGCAGCGGCCTTGGGGCTAGCCGCGTTCCTGACCCTACGCGTCGGAAAACTGCGTTAATTGAGATCCTGACGCGAAAACCGAACCAGCGTGACCGCCATGGCAAGCCCGATCCAGGCCAGCAGCGCGATGAGCGAGGTGGTCCAGCTCAGTGCCACGCTCGCATCCGGGCCGAGTGGCGAGACCAGTCCAGCCTTCCTGTTCGCCCATTCGATCAGATTGAGCATGTGGTAGGGCGGCAGCGTCTCGATCAGGAAGCGCGTGAGATCGGGCGCACGCGCGTGGAAGAATACGCCCAGAAGCCCGAGCATCCCCTCCAGAATGACGAGCCCGATCGAAATGATGACCGTGGCGAGAATGGACCGCGTGAGCACTGCGAACAGTGTGGCGAACGCCGTGGCGTAGGCTATCGGCAGCAAGGCATACGCTGCCGCGCGGGCATGCGCGGCGAGGATGCCTGAGAGAGTCACGCCTTCGGGTATTGCGCTCCCCTGAAGCGATCGGAGCCACTCGGTCGTCAAGCTTATCAGATCGGTCAGGGCGAAAGCGGCAAACACGAAGCCGACCGCAACGGCCCATTTTGCGACCACGAGCTGCCAACGCTTTCGCGCCGGAATGATCAGCTTCCAGGTGTTCCAGGAATATTCGCCGGCAAAGAGAAGGGCGGAAAATCCGGCAATCAGGATGCGCCCTGGGGCCGAACCGGGGGCCCGCCAGAAGATTGTGCTGTCGGCGATCCAGGCCGCCGCCGATTGGGGATCGGCGGGCGGACTGGCCGGTGCGAATTGGTAATAGACGAGGCTCGCCAGAGCGATCAGGAATATGGCGATCGGGAAGATCCACACCATCAGCCAGGTGCCCCGGTGGCGGCGCATTTTCAGCGCTTCGGCGGCTACGGCGTCAATCATTGGGATCGCTCGTCATTTCGAGGAAGACCTTTTCCAGATTCTGTTCTTCGGCTGCGATCCGGAACACATCCACTCCGGCAGCCACAAGTTCGCGCACGATCGCGGGTGCCTCCTCGCTTGTGCCCTCCACCGCGATGTGGCCGGAGGGAGCTGCGATCGGTCGGCGCGTTTCGAGAACCTTGAGCGCGGCATCCATCGGCCGCGCCTCGATCGTCAGGCGAAGGCTGGTGCCGAGCAGTTCGGCCGTGCCGGCTTCGCGGATCAGCCTGCCCTTGCTGACGATTGCAAGCCGGTCGCAAACCTGCTGCACCTCGTGCAAAAGATGGCTGCACAGGAACACGGCCTTGCCCTCGTCCGCCAGCGCACGGATCAGCTTGCGCATGTCCTGAATGCCCGCCGCGTCGAGCCCGTTGGCCGGCTCGTCGAGGATCACCAGATCGGGATCGTCCAGCAGCGCCGCCGCGACGCCGAGGCGCTGTTTCATGCCGGTGGAATAGCCCTTGAACTTGCGCTTCGCATCGCGCGTCAGATCGACACGCTCCAGCACCTCTTCGGTCCGCCAGCCGTCGATACCGCGCGTGCGCGCCAAGACGCGAAGATTGTCGCGCCCCGACAGGAAGGGATAGAATGTGCCGCCATCGACCAGCGAGCCCACGCGGCCGAGCGCGTCGCGGTCGGTGACCTCACTGCCGAAAAGCCGCACTTGGCCGGACGTGGGGCGGATGAGCCCCAGCGCCATGCGGATCGTGGTGCTCTTTCCCGCGCCGTTCGGCCCCAGAAACCCGTAGACCTCGCCGCAGCGCACGCTGAGCGTCACATCGCTGACTGCGCGCTTCGCCTTCGCTCCGCGCCCATACGTCTTGCTCAGATCGCGCAGTTCGAGCGCGACGATTTCGTTGCGATCGCTGTGCAAGCTCCCCCCCTGATCGGTCCGATCCGCAATATGCGGCCCTATTCGCTGCTTTCCGGAACGACGCGGATTTCGACGGTGCGATCGTCTGACAGATAGGTCCGCGCGGCCTGCCGGATGTCGGCAGGCGTGATGGCATTGAGGATGTCGAGACGGTCCCGCCTGCGATTGAGCAGCGTCGGATCGCTCTGCGCCATGGCGACAACGTCCAGCCATGCCGAATTCTGGCTTTCCGCGCGCTCATAGCTCGCCCGGATCGGATTGCGCGCTCTTTCCAGCAGGTCGGCGGACACCTCCTGCGCTGCCATCTCGGCGGCTATTTCGCGCAGGACATTCGCCGTCTCCTCCATCGCTTCGGGCGGTACGGTCGCGAAGGCCGTGATGTGGCCGAACCCGTCGAAGGTGCGCTGCGAGAAGTTGAGAGCTTGCGGCGAATAGGTCGCGCCCAGTTCCTCGCGCAGCGTCTCGGTCAGGCGAAGTCCCATGGTGGCGGCGAGCAGGTCGCGGGCGATATCGTCGCGAAGATCCTCGCTATCGTCGGTCTGCCAGCTCAGCGACAGCACGCCCTGATCGGGCTGGCCGGTATGCGTGAGCACCTTGGTCGCCTTGTCGGCGACGAAGGACACCGGCGCAGGCGCCGCACCGTCCTCGTCACGCAGCGCGCGTTCCGGCAAGGCGCCCAGCGTTGCGGCGACAGCGGCGATCGCGGCATCCTGATCGATATCGCCCACCAGGCCGAGCGCAAGCGGGCCATCGGCCAGCTGCGGCGCAACCACCGCACGCAGATCGTCGAGCGTCACTTCGGCAAGGCTGCTCGCATCGAGGACACCGAAGCGCGCATCGCCGCCGGACAGCACGGCGTTGAGCGCATTGCCGAACACCGCGGTCGGAGCCGAGCGGATGTTCTTGACGAGGATCGGCGCAACGCCCGCCAGTTGAGCCTGCGTTTCCGGTCGCCAGGCGGTGGCTGTCAGGCGCGCTGCCAGCAGGTCCAGCTGGAATTGCAGATCGTCCTGAACGGTGCTGCCAGACGCCACCAGCGCTCCGTTGGCAGCAGCGAGACTGTCGGTAACCGACCGACCCGCCACGACACGCCGCAATTCATCCGGATCGTGCGCTTCCAGCCCGTCCACGCTGATCGCGATCGGCAGCAGGTCCTTGAGACCGGCCTTGTCGCTCGGAAACGCGCTGACGCCCGAACCCGTGCGCAGCGAAAACGCGATCTTGCCCGGCTCGAAATCGGTGGTCTTGAGATTGAGCTGCAAGCCGTTGGCGAACCGCACCGTGCGAATGCCGAGATCCTCTATCGTCTCGTCGGAGACGACCGTGCCCGGCGCACCCCAATCGGAATAGGCGAAATCGACCGCTGCCGCTTCTTCGGGAGCGGTCACGGCAATTTCCGCGCTTTCGCTCAACGCCGCCGCAATGGCCTGTTCGCCCCCCTCGATGGGCGTTTTGGTCGATACGTGGACCAAGCTCGGCCCGCCCTGCCAGGCCGCGCGGAAAGCGTCGCTGACGCTCTCGGCTGTCACGGTCGGCTCGATCGCCTGATACAGGGCCAGATCGGCCGCGGGGGCGGTCGGCACGCTGTCGGCAAGGCTCGCCGCGACAAGCGCCTCGGCAAGAGCCGCGCTGGGCCGTCCGGTCGACTGCGCAACCGCGTTCGTCAGCGCTGTCCCGATGTTGGCCTTCGCCTCGGCGATTTCGGCGGACGTAAATCCGTATTGGTTCGCGCGGCGCAATTCGCGCTCCGCCAGAGCGAGCGTGTCACGCCACTGGCCGTCTTTCGAGACGATCAGGAGCCCGTAGGTTTTCACACTGCGGAAGAGCGGCTGTTCGAGCGCCTGCGCGCCGAGCGTTGGGGAATCGGCGGCCCGCGAAAGCGCCGCGATGCGATTGGAGAGCGCGATGCCGGCAATGGCGCGAAGAAACTGCGCGCGCGTATCCGCGACCGTGTTTGCTGCCGGTTCCCAAGCCGAAATGCGCTGGAGTTCGATGATTTCAGGGATCGCCGGATCGACGAAATTGGCGATCGCGGGCGCATCGGTCTGCGGCACGGGGCCCTGATAGATGGCGCGCGCTTCGCCTTCGGCCTGCCAGTCGCCGAATTCGGCTTTGATGCGCTCTTCCATTTCCGCGACGTCGAAATCTCCGACAATGGCCAGGGTCGCGCGTTCGGGGCGGTAATAGCCGTTATAGAAGGCGCGCAGATCGGCGGCGGAAATCCCGCGAATGCGTTCGACATCGGCGCGCACGCGCTCACCCAGACGCGAGTTCGGCAGCGCGGTCTGGAGATAATCGGTGATCCGGCGACGGTTGGGATCGTTGCGAAGCTGCGCCTCGCTCAGCAGGATGCCGCGTTCGCGCTCCACCGCTTCGGGATCGAAGGTCAGCTCGCCCGCCATTTCGCGGATGACGTCCAGTGCCGTTTCCACCGTCTCGTCCTCCGTGTTCGGTAAAGCGAGCTTGTAGGTGGTGTAATCCAGCGAGGTTTCGGCGTTTGTGTCGGCGCCGAAGGCGAGCCCCAACCGCTCCAGCATCGGCAGCAATTCGCCTTCCGGAATATTGGTGGATCCGTTGAAAGCCATGTGTTCGACGAAGTGCGCCGCGCCGTTCTCGGCATCGGTCTCTTCTCGGCTGCCGACTTCGACGGTGAACCGGATCGCCGCCTCACCGACCGGATTGGTGTTGCGCTGGAGCGCGTAGCGCATTCCGTTGGGCAGCACTCCGAACACGATATCCGGATCGGGCGCGACATCGGCGCCGGTAATCCCCCATGCGGGAATGCCCGTCGTCGCAGGAACGCTCGCGCTCGGCATTGCAGGCGCATCCTGCGCCACGGCGATCGACGCCTGACCGACCGCAAGGCCGATACCGAGCGCCAGCGCGGACGCGGTGCGAGCGAAAGATTGCGAGATGCGGCCCATTAGTATTCCCCCGAAACGATTACATAATTTCAGCGCCCCTCTAACCTTGGCGAACTGAAAAAAGCAAACCGGGTTATACCCGAAATCGCGAGGACCGGTCCGATTTGGACCGGACTGGATTACTCAACAATTCGGGGAAAACGGCGACCTCAGCCGACCGTTACTAGCCTGTCAGGGAGCCTTTACGGCACGGCGATCCGCGGCGTTTTGCGCTTCCCGCTGCAATTCCTCGGTCAGCTGAGTGGTCCGCGCCGGAAGCGGAGTGCCGTCACCCATCTTGCCGTTCGCCTCGATATCCTCGAGCAGCAGCTTCATCTCGGCGATTTCCTTTACCTGCGCCGCGATGATGGAATCGGCGAGTTCGCGCACGCGCGGATCGCTGATATTGGCGCGGGCGCTGGTCATGATCGCGATCGAATGATGCGGGATCATGGCCGCCATGTATTCCTCGTCGTCCACGGTCGCCTGGCTGCGGACCAGCCATAGGGCCCCTGCGAACACCACCGCGCCGACCGCCAGGATGATCACGTTCTTCTTCGTGTCGCGATACATGCCCCACATGAAGAGCAGCATGACGATCATCATCATCCCGCCCATGACGAACATCATCCAGAAGCGCGTCTCGCTCCAGAAGACGTGATCGAGTTCGAATGTGTTGAGATACATCAGGCCGAACATGATCGCGGTCGAGGTCGCGACCATCGCCATGAAGCGCCAATACGAGTTGCCGCCGCCCGAGTGATTGGAAGAGTGGTCCATTCCTGCCTCCGTATTTTCGATTAAAGTACGATCCAGCCCAATGCCTTGGCACCCATCCACAGGCCCATGCCGATCATGAACAGGTTCTCCGTGAGCGAAACGAAGCCGAGCGGCACATTGCTGCCCCCGCCGACACAGGCGCATTTGAGTTCGCGCTTGTCGACATAGACAGCCTTGAACACGCTGACCGCGCCGACCGTGCCGATGAACAGCGATACCGGGACGGAGACGATGGGAAGCGCATGGGCCACCATCAATATGCCCGCCAGCGCCTCGCCGAAGGGATAGATGAAGCCGTACCGCACCCAGCGGCGCGCCAGCAGGTCGTAATTGAGGAACATGGTCGAAAAGCTGCGGACGTCCTGCAATTTCTGAATCGCAAGCAGCGCCATCGACAGGCTGACGAACCATTCGACCGCCTGCACGGTGAAGATTGTGTCGAACACATACCAGCTAATCGCGAGGCCGAGCAGGAAGGCGACGCCGAAGATGGCGATCACCGGCTGATAGCTGGTCTCGTCCTCCTTCTTGACGGACTTGCCGAAATGTTCGCGCAGATCGTCATACCCGCCGATACGCTCGCCGCCGATAAAGGTCTGCGGGGTCGTCTTGACGCCGTGCTTTTCCTTGAAGGCGTCGGTCTCCTCGCGCGTTTCGAGATGATGGTCCTCGATCTCGAACCCTTCGCGCTTCAACAGGTCGACGGTCTTGAGGCCATAGGGACAGACATGCTCGGGCATGACCATCCGGTAGACGATGGCCTTCTTGGCGGATGTGCTGCGATCGCTCACGATGCGCTCCCGTGATTGGCCGGGTAATTCGCCCAGACACTGCGGCCTTCGGGTCCGAAGGCGATGACCTGATAGGCCTGGCGGTGATCGCCATGCTCCATTCCCGGCGATCCCATCGGCATGCCCGCGACGGCGAGGCCGGTTACGCCGGCGGGGCGTTCGGCCAGCAGGCGTTCGATATCGGCGGCGGGGACGTGGCCTTCGATCGTATAGCCTTCGACGATGGCCGTGTGGCACGATCGCAAATCGTTAGGCACGCCGTTCTCGGCCTTGATCGCGCCCATGTCGGGATGATCGACGGCTTTCACGCTGTGCCTGTCGCCCTGCTCGATATGATCGGCCCAAGCGAGGCAGCAGCCGCAATTGGGATCGCGATACATGGTGAAGCTGGCGGCCTGCGCGGCGCAGGCGGTGAGCGCCGTACCGAGGACGAGCGCGCCTGCCAAAGAGCGGCGGGCCATGGCGGATCGTAAGCTGTCGATCATCGATTTTCTCCTTAAATTCCAAGTCCGAGATGGTCGGGGCCCTGCGCCAGTTCCGCACCCCAATATCCTTGCGCCACCAACGCCGCTGCAATCAGCACGATGACGATCCGGAACGCCCTGCGATCGGCGCGAAACGCCAGCAGCGCGGCGAGCGGAGCGGCAAGCGCCAGGCCCGTCCCGGTCCAGCGATGCCAGTGCATCGTTGAATCGCCGCCGAACCAGATGCCGGTGTGGATCCAGCCGAATAGAGCAGCGATCACCGCGCCCGCAGCGCCTGCGACCGTCATCACATTGGCGGCCTGCGCCAGCGGGCCCGAAGACCGGGCCATTGCCAGCATCTCCACCAGCGCCGCGACGATGAGCAGCGCGATCGGGAAGTGCACCGTGGCGGGGTGCAAGCGTGTCAGGACCGAACCGCCGGAAGAGGCGTGCTCGCTATCAGCGCGCGGCTCCTCTTGTGCCTCGCTGCTCGGCGAGGCCGGTTCCTCACCGTCCTGCGCGGATGCGGCGGGTGTTTCCGTTTGGACCGGCGCTTTTGCCGCGCCGTGCTTCTCGCCCCCATGTGCGGCAGCGGGCTGCGCGAGGATAGCCAGCGCCAGAACCAGCGCGGCGGCAATCGCATGGAAGAGACGCGTCATCGTTTCGCCTTCTCGAACAGATCGATCAACTCGCCGAATTTGCGCCGCTGCTCGCTCTCGTCGCCGCTGGCGATGGCTTCGGCCACGCAGCATCCGGCGTGGCGCTTCAGGATCTCGCTTTCCGCGCGGCTGAGCGCGGCCTTCACCGCCTGCATCTGGGTGAGGATATCGATGCAATAGCGATCGTCCTCCACCATCTGCGCAACCCCGCGCACCTGCCCTTCGACCCGGCGCAGGCGGTTCACGATCTTGGTGGTGTCGGGCTTCGCAGCCATCTTTCGGCCTTTCGATCGGCAGGCCCTTCCGGCCTTCTTGCAATACTGTAGGGGGGTATATATGTCGGCTCACGAAGGAGTTGCAAGTCCGATGTCCGATCTGTCCCTTACCCGCCGCCGCCTGCTTGGTGCAGGCATGCTTGGCGCAGGCATGTTGAGCGCCTTGCCCGCTTGGGCGCGCGGGGCTTCGATCCACCATGGCGGCGCGATCCGGTCCGGCTTCGACGAGGTTTCGGGCGCAAGTATCGATCTGACCGTTGGCGAAGGCATGCATACGGTTCAGGGGCGGCGCGGCCATGCTATCGCCGTCAATGGTAGCGTGCCCGGCCCTCTCCTGCGCTTGAAAGAGGGCACGAGCGTGCGCCTCAACGTCCACAACACTCTGGACGAGGATACCTCGATTCATTGGCATGGCCTGCTGTTGCCCTTCCATCTCGACGGGGTGCCGGGCGTCAGCTTCCCCGGCATCGCCCCGGGGAAGAGCTTCACCGCCGAATTTCCCGTGCGCCAGGCCGGGACCTATTGGTGGCATTCGCATTCGAACCTGCAGGAACAGGCGGGGCATTACGGCCCGATCGTGGTCGATCCCGCCGGGCCCGATCCCGTGCAGGCGGATCGCGATTACGTGATGCTCCTGAGCGAGTTCACGCCGATGCATCCGCACGCGATCATGGACAAATTGAAGAAGGGCGAAGGCTACTTCAATTACCAGCAGACCAGCTTCACCGACGATTATCCGCTCGATGCCGAACAGCGGCGGATGTGGGGCCGGATGCGGATGATGGCGACCGACATTCTGGACGTGACCGGATCGACCTACACCTATCTCGCCAATGGGCATGGCCCGGAAGAAGGGCTGGAATATCTTTTCAACCCCGGAGAGCGGGTGCGCATCCGCGTGATCAACGGCAGCGCGATGAGCTTCTTCAACGTCCGCATTCCCGGCGCGACCATCCATGTGGTGGCCGCCGACGGGCAGAATGTGCGCCCGGTTCCGGTGCAGGAATTCCAGATCGGTACGGCCGAAACCTACGACATCGTGGTGGAACCGACCGGCGAGGCGATGACCATCGTCGCCGAAGCGATGGACAGATCGGGCATGGCTGTGGCGACGCTGGCGAGCAGGCCGGGCGCCCGCGCGCCGGTGCCCGCCTTACGCGATCCGCCGCTGCTCACCATGGCCGATATGGGCATGAACCACGGCGCCCACGGTGGGGGAATGGACCACGGCGGCATGGATCATGGCGGCGATGCTGGCGCGATGAGCGGTATGGATCATTCGCAGATGGATCATTCCGCGATGGGACATGCCATGCCCGCCAAGACCACGGCGGCCGAGCCGATGGACATGTCCGGCATGGATATGGGCGGGATGGATATGCGCGACACGTCCAAGCTTCCGCCCACCGTCAAGATCGGCCCCGGTATCGACATGGTGGCGATGAATCCGGTTGACCGGATGGGCGATCCCGGCATCGGGCTCGACAAGGTGCCGCACAAGGTGCTGACCTATAACGATCTCGCCGCGCTCGAACGGAACGACGATCCGCGTACCCCCTCGCGGATGCTGGAAATCCATCTGACCGGAAACATGGAACGCTACATGTGGTCGTTCGACGGGGAGAAATACTCCTCCGTCACCGATAATCCGATCCGCTTCGCCTATAACGAGCGGGTCCGGGTCAAGCTGGTCAACAACACCATGATGGCCCACCCGATCCATCTGCACGGCCATTTCTTTGAACTGGTCAACGGCGCGCCAGAAGGCTTCCAGCCGCAAAAGCACACCGTGATCGTCCAGCCGGGCGGCTTCGCCCAATTCGACCTCACAGCCGACGAGCCCGGCGATTGGGCCTTCCATTGCCACCTGCTCTATCACATGCATTCGGGCATGTTTCAGGTGGTGACCGTGGCTCAGCCTGGCGCGACTATGGGAGCCGAAGGATGAGCCGCGCCGTAAATCTCGCCGCGCTCGTTCTGGCCAGCTCTGCCGGACCGGGCTTCGCGCAATCCCATGCCGACCATGCGGCGCATATGGGGCACCATACCGCGACGCCGCAGTCCGAATGCCAAGCCGAAGCGGCCCGTCATCGCGCGATGGGCCATGCCGTGCCCGAAGACAGCTGCGCACCTGAGAATTCCGCTCCGGTCGATCACGCGGACATGGATCATGGCGCGATGGACCATAACGCGATGGATCATGCGAGCATGGGTCACGGCCAGATGGATCATGCGACCATGGACCATTCCGGCATGGACCATTCGGATATGAACCACGGCTCGGTCTCAAACCAGTCCCCGGAAATCCCGATCGCGCCGCCGCCCGCATCCGCCGGGTCCGGCCCGCCGACCGCCGCCGATGCCATCTGGGGCGCCGAAGCCATGCGCGCCAGCCGCGCCGCACTGGCTCGCGAGAATGGCGGCATGCTGACCGCAGGCCTTGTTCTCGATCGCTTCGAATACCGGGCGCACGAGGGCGAGGACGGTTATCTGTGGGACGGCGATGCCTGGTATGGCGGCGACATCAACCGGGTCTGGCTCGAATCCGAAGGCGAAGGAGCGTTCGGCGAGGGGCTGGAAAGCGCCGATGTCGCGCTGCTCTACGGGCGCGCGATCAATCCCTATTTCGATCTCCAGGCGGGCGTTCGGCAGGATCTGACCGGGCCGGAGCGCACCTATCTCGATATCGGCATCCAGGGCCTTGCCCCGTATCTGTTCGAGGTCGAGGCCGATCTGCTGCTGTCGACCAAGGGCGATCTGACCGCCACGGCGGAGGTCGAGCTCGACCAGCGCGTGACCCAGCGCCTGATCGTCCAGCCCCGCCTCGAAGTCGCGCTCGCCGCGCAGGACGTCCCCGAACTCGGCATCGGCGCAGGCCTCGACACGATCGAGACGGGCGTACGGCTTCGTTACGAGATCGCCCGCGAATTCGCGCCCTATGTCGGGATCGAACAGGAATGGAAGCTGGGCGGCAGTGCCGATTACGCCCGCGCTTCCGGCGAGGATCCGAGCACGACCAATTACGTCGTAGGCATCCGTTTTTGGTTTTGAGGCGGCGCTTCGTCGCAGCAGCTTGAACCATTACAGGCGCTTATGAGCCGGACGGTGCCGAGCGCGCCGTCCGGCGCGTCCCGCTCGGACGCATCCGCGCCGCTGCACATTTGCTAATTTTCGCGATCCGTCTATCGTGCCGCTCGATATTCTCGGCCTTTTTCAAGGCTTGATGCACTCAATCAGCGAGCCCTTCATGACCGATCATTCCGATAAGCGGATTTCTCCGCCTCTCGTCGACCTGCCCATCCGCACCGCAAGCCGCGGTTTCTACGATGGTTTCAGCCGCGAAGTGACGATCCCCGCCAAGGTCATCGTTTCGCTGCTGATCATGTGGGCGATCTTCTTTCCCGTCAGCGCCAACGAAACGCTGACGGCCGCCAATTCGACCATCATTTCGACCTTTGCGGGCTGGTATGTCTATCTCGTCGCCTTCTTGCTGAGCGCCTGCATCGTGCTTGCAGTGATCCCGCAATCGGGGCGCCTGCGCATCGGAATGGCGGACGAGAAGCCCGAATTCGGTCGCCTATCCTGGTTCGCCATGCTGTTCGGTGCCGGGATCGGGATCGGCGTGCTGACCTATTCCACCGGCGAACCGCTCGCGCATTTCAGCAACAATCCGGATATCATCCGCGGCCTGGTGGCCTCGCAATCCGCCGAAGCGGTCCGATCGGCCTATATCTACACCTTCCTCCACTGGGGCTTCGCCGCTTGGGGGACTTACGCTCTGGTCGGGCTGTCGGTCGGCTATGTGGCGTATCGCCGCGGCCTTCCGCTCACGATCCGGTCCGCCCTTGCTCCGTTGTTCGGTAAGGCGATGTCGGGGCCGTTCGGCCATGTCGTCGATGTGGTCGCGGTCGTGGCGACGATCCTGGGCGTGGCCGTGACCATGGGGTTGGGTGTCGAACAATTCGTGGCGGGGCTTGCGCGCCTCGGCCTTGGCGACTGGCTGCTCGATCCCGATGGCTCGTCCTCGGTCCCCGCCATCCTCCTCGCGCTTGCGATCCTCGTCGGGGCCTCCACGCTCAGCGCATTGTCGGGCGTGGGTAAGGGGATCAAGTGGCTCTCCAATCTCAATCTCGGCCTGTCCGCCCTGCTGCTGATCGTCTTCGCGATCTTCGGTTCGCTGACGTATGGGATGAAGACGCTGGGGCTGGGAATTTTCGACTACATCCGCACCCTCGTCCCCAATTCCCTGACGCTGTTTTCCGAAGACGCGCCCTTCGGGGCCGAGCTGGTCCAGTGGCAGCTCGACTGGTCGGTGTTCTACTGGGCGTGGTGGATCGCCTTCGCGCCCTTCGTGGGCATGTTCATCGCCCGCATCTCGCGCGGCCGCACGATCCGCGAATACGTCTTCGGCGTGATGCTGGTGCCGTCGCTCGTCTGCTTCGTCTGGATGGCGCTGGTGGGCGGAACCGCGATCGATCTGGAACTCAGCGGCGCAGCCGGAGGCAGCATCGTGAATGCGGAAATGGCCGACCAGCTCTTCGCGACGCTGGCCGTCATGCTCGATCCCGCTGTCGCGCAGATCGCAGCGGGGCTGATCGTCGTGCTGCTGCTGACCTATCTGGTCACGTCCGCCGACAGCGCGATCCTGATCGTCAACACGATCAACGGCGCCGGAGAGACCGAAGGGGACCGTCGCCATCATATCCTGTTCTGGGGCGCGGCGCTCGCCTTCGTGGTCGGCAGCATGCTGGTGCTGGGCGGTATCGACGCGATCCGCATCACGATGATCATCGGCGCGCTGCCATTCTCCTTCGTCCTCGCCGCAATGGGCGTCGGCGTGCTGAAGGCGGTCGTGTACGATCTGATCCGTAAAAGTCAGGGCGTCGAGACCAGAGCGGTGGAGCTCGCCGATGACGTTACGGCACGCGAGGCAGAGCGCGGAAACGAGGCCACCTGACTGTGGCGAATTTGCAACGCTGCTGCATTCATTAGGCGAATTTGCCGGGCCCAATGTGGCCCGGCACCACCCGGTCCGTTAGCCTAGGCCCCCTAGCAAAACTCGCATTTCGATAACCGGCCGACCTCCGTCGCGCCGGATTTCGCCAACTCGTCCGTAGAAGACACAGGGGTCAAAAATGAAAAACTATGTAGGCGGAGCCTCGATCGGCGTGCTCGCCATCGCTCTCGCCACGCCCGCCGCCGCTCAGGATGCGGCCGCCCAGCCCGCCAGCACGCAACCCGCTACTCAGGGTACCACGCAGGCCGACCGGCCTCAGCGGCAGGGCGGCGTCCAGACCATCGTCGTGACCGCGCAGCGCCGCAACGAGAACCTGCAGGATGTGCCGATCTCGGTCCAGGCTCTCGGGGAAGAGCAGCTCGACCAGCTCAACATCGCGACCTTCGATGATTATCTCGAAGAACTTCCTACCGTCACCGCCGGGGGCGGCAGCCCGGGCCAGAGCACGATCTACATTCGCGGTCTCGCCTCGACCACGCCGAACCTGACCACCGCAGGCGTCGCAGGCCTCGCGCCTAACGTGTCGCTCTATCTCGACGAGCAGCCGCTCTCGCAGCCGGGCCGCAATCTCGACGTCTACGCCGCCGATCTGGAGCGGATCGAGGTATTGTCGGGTCCGCAGGGCACGCTGTTCGGCGCCAGTTCGCAGGCGGGCGTCGTGCGCCTCATCACCAACAAGCCGCGTCTCGGCCAGTGGGACGCCAAGGTGACGGCGGGCACGTCCTTCACCAAGGATGGCGAGACCAGCTACAACGCCGAAGCCATGCTGAACGTCCCCGTCACCGACAGCTTGGCGCTGCGCGGCGTGGTCTATCTCGACGATCAGGGCGGCTATGTCGACAATGTCGCAGGCACCCGCACCGCACGCGGAAGCGCGCGTTTCCGCCCCGCGGGCACCGTGCGCCGCAATGGTGCGGTCGTGGCGCCGAACCGGGCCGGTTTCCAGGCCGGGGCCGATCTGTCGAACGTCACCTTCCTCGAAGCGAACAATGCCGGGCTCGTGGAAGACAATTTCAACGACACCCAGTATTCAGGCTTCCGCGTCACCGCGCTGTACGAGGTAACGCCGGACTGGACGATCACCGTGGCGCATAGCCGCCAGAGCCTTGAGAGCGACGGCGTCTTCTTCTCCGATCCCGAACTCGATCTCGACGATCTGGAAATCCAGCGCTTCGAGGACGACCGGCTGGAAGACGATTTCTCGAACACCGCCTGGAACGTCGAAGGCCGCCTCGGCATGCTCGACGTGATCTATAACGGGGCCTACACCGATCGCGAGACCGAACAGCGGATCGACTATTCCGATTACCTGTTCGCGGGCCAGTACCTGCCCTATTACATCTGCGACGGTTCGGTGACCTATCCGGGCGACGCTGCGCCGAGCGGCACCTGCCAGCCGCCCAACGCCTTCGTGACGTCGGATACCGATCTGACCAAGTTCACACAGGAATTGCGCGTCAGCACGCCGGAAGAAAACCGCTTCCGCGTCAGCGCCGGTGGTTTCTATTCGCGCCTCGTCCTGAAGGAGCGCAACGACTACAATTATCCGGGCAACATCGCCGCGGCACCGTTCGGTCCCTTCGCGCCGAATTTCCCGTTCCCGGGCGCGTTTCAGTCTGATCCCGGCCCGCTTCCCGCCACCGCGATCTTCCGCAACGACGTGAAGCGCACCGACGAACAGATCGGCGTCTTCGGCCAGGTGAGCTTCGACATCGTGCCCGATTTTCTCTCGGTCACCGGCGGCGCGCGCTATTACGACGTGGCGGTCGATTTCGAAGGCACCGCGAACAGCAGCTTCTGCAATTCCGGCGCGGCCGAGGATGCCAATGCCTTCGGCACGAACATCTCCGACCTTTACGATGGCGATGGCCAGTACACCTTCATCGGTTCGTGCAATGCCGATCTTCGCCAGACCTTCGATCTTAACGACAGCTTGGCCGACATTCAGGCAGCCGGGCTCAGTGCGGCGCAGGCGCAGCAGGTGTTCAACGCGGTGCGCGCGCCGGACGAGGCGCGCACCAAGGGCGTGATCTTCAAGGGGACCGTCAACGTCACGCCGAGTGACGATCTGCTGTTCTACGCGACCTATTCAGAAGGCTTCCGCCCCGGCCTGCTCAACCGGCCCGGCGGCGCGCAGGGGCCCGGCGGCTTCACCGTGCCGTTCGAACTGGAATCGGACGAGGTGAAGAACTACGAAATCGGCGCCAAAACCCAGCTCTTCGACCGGCAGCTGCGCGTCAATGGCAGCCTGTTCTATGTCGATATCAGCAATCTGCAGACGACGATCTTCGATCCCAGCATCACCAATCTGTTCTTCTCGGACAATGCGGCGAATGCGGAGATCTTCGGGTTCGAGGCGGACTTCACCTTCGCGCCCTATGCGGTGCCGGGCCTGACCGTGTCGGGCGCAGTCTCGTTGCTCGATACCGAGATCACCGAAGTGCTGACCCCGACCGACGACGTCCAGGCGGGTTCCGACCTCGCCTATGCACCGTCCTTCCAGGGCAATCTGCGGGTGCGGTACGAATGGGATCTGTCGGACCGGCTCGAAGCCTTCGTGCAGCCGTCGGTATCGCATTCGGCGTCGAAATTCACCGACATCATCGCGATCAACCGGCTTGAACTCGACAGCTACACGCTGGTCAATCTCTCGGCAGGCGTCGCTTACGATCAGTGGAAGTTCGAAGTGTACGGGGCGAACCTGTTCGACGAACGTGCCCAGATCGCAGGCGATTTCTACTACGATCGCCCGCGTATCGTGACCAATCGCCCGCTGACCGTGGGCGTGAAGGCGAGCTTCAGCTACTGATCAAGCTGTCGAACGACACGATGCGGCGGGGGCGAACCTATTACCGGGTTTGCCCCCGCCGTTCGTTTTTGCGAATGGCGCAGGCATGAGCGATCACGGCGACCAATTGAAAGAGGCTCAGGAAGCCCTGCAGCGCAACGATTTCGCCGGAGGGCTGGCGCGTGCCGACACTTTGTTGGCGAAAGATCCGAAGGATGGCGATGCGCTCTATGTCGCGGCGGTCGCGGCGCGCTATCTGGACCGGCACGATGCGGCGCGATCCTTTCTGGAGCGGTTGCATGCCGAAATGCCCGAATACGGGCGCGCCTGGCAGGAAGCGGGGCATCTCGCGCGGGCGCGCGGCGATAAAGATGACGCTCTGAGCGCCTATGCCCGTGCGGTGCGCTTCAATCCGGCCCTGACTGCAAGCTGGACCGCACAGGCGGAATTGCTGGCAGCGATGGGACGCACGGCGGAAGCCGCCGCCGCGCAGGAACAGGCGCGGCGCGTTACGGCGCTGCCGCGCGAGCTGGTGGCGGTCACCCATCATCTGCATGAAGGCCGTCCCCTGCGGGCCGAAGAGATCTGCCGCCATTTCCTGCGCCGCAATCCGCGCCATGTCGAAGCGATGCGCCTGC
This sequence comes from Erythrobacter sp. HI0063, assembly GCF_001635685.1. Taxonomy (GTDB): domain Bacteria; phylum Pseudomonadota; class Alphaproteobacteria; order Sphingomonadales; family Sphingomonadaceae; genus Qipengyuania. Next base: position 3,615 of record NZ_LWFF01000322.1, on the reverse strand, counting down.
TCGCGCAGATCGGCCTCAGGCTCGGCATTCTCGACGATGCGGAATTCCTGCTGGAAAGCGCGGTCGCGTTCGAACCGGACAATATCCAGGTCCGGCTCGATTACATGGACGTGCTGCGCAAGCGCCAGAAATTCGAACGGTCGCGCGACGAGGCCGAAGCGCTTTACCGCCGCGATCCCGAAAGCCCGTTATTCCAGTCGCATCTCGCGATCGAGAGCATGCAGACCGGCGATTATACGCGCGCCTTCGAACTGTTCGACGCAGTGCTCGCCAAATTGCCCGACGATCCGGCGACGCTGACCTCGCGCGGGCATGCGCTCAAGACGACCGGGCAGCAGGACGAAGCCGTGGCTTCCTACCGCGCGGCGATCGCCGCCAAGCCCGATCACGGCGATGCCTATTACGCGCTCGCCAATCTCAAGACCTATCGCTTCACCGAAGGCGAGATCGCCGCCATGCGCGAGCAGGTCGCGCGGCCCGAAATCGCGTTCATGGACCGGGTGCATCTCACCTTCGCTCTGGGAAAAGCGCACGAGGATCGCGAGGAATACGAGGCCTCCTTCGGCTTCTATGAAGAGGGCAATGCGCTGAAGCGGCGCCAGACCCGCTACGACGCCGATCGGATGAGCGAGGAGCTGAAAGCGCAGGAAGAGGTCTGCACATCCGATCTCTTCGCGGCGAAGCAGGGCGCGGGCGATCCGGCGCGCGATCCGATCTTCATCCTCGGCCTGCCGCGCGCAGGATCGACCCTGCTCGAACAGATCCTCGCCAGCCATTCGCAGATCGACGGAACGCTGGAGCTGCCCAACGTGCTCGCTCTTGCGCACCGGTTGAGAGGCAGGAAGGCGGGCCAGTCACGCTACCCGCAGGTGCTCCACGATCTGACGCTCGAACAACTCACCGGATTCGGCCGGGATTTCCTCGCCAACACCCGCATCCACAGGCAGGGCGCGCCCTTTTTCATCGACAAGATGCCGAACAATTTCCGGCACATCGGCCTGATCCACCTGATCCTGCCCAATGCGACGATCATCGATGCGCGGCGCGATCCGATGGATTGCTGCTTCTCCGGCTTCAAGCAGCTGTTCGCCGAAGGACAGGACTTCACATACGGCCTGACCGAGATCGGGCGCTATTACGCCGATTACGTCGCTTTGATGGACCACTGGGACCGCGTGCTGCCGGGAAAGGTGCTGCGCGTGCGGCACGAAGACGTGCTCGACGATCTCGAAGGGCAGACCCGGCGCATGCTCGATCATATCGGCCTGCCTTTCGAGGAGGCCTGCCTCGAATTCCACCGCACGGCGCGCGCGGTGCGCACGGCGAGTTCGGAACAGGTCCGAAGGCCGATCAACCGCTCCGGCCAGGGGGCGTGGAAGCCGTACGAGCCCTGGCTCGGCGATCTCAAGACCGCGCTGGGCCCGCTCGCCGATTAGCGGGTCGTGCCGCGATCCCGATCGAGCAGGAGCTGGAACAGGATCGCCCGCACCTCCCCATCGATGACCCCGTCGATCCGGCGCGGACGCCAGCGGCGCTGGAACGCCTCGACCGCCTTGTGCCCGTCGGTGATGTCGTAGCCATAACGTTCGAGCGCGAGATAGAACGAAGCGTCGTTATCGAACGGATCGCCGCGTTCGAGCTTGTCCGGTATCGGCAGGCACAGTCCGTATTCGGCCAGCCGCTCCCACGGGAACAGCTCGCCCGGATCGATCTTGCGCTGCGGGGCGACGTCCGAATGGCCGACCACATTGGCGCGCGGAATGTCGAACCGCTTCACCATGCGCGCCACCAGCGGGACCAGCGCTTCGAACTGCGCATCGTTGAAGCCGCGATAGCCGTATTTATGGCCCGGATGGTCTAGCTCGATCCCGATCGAGGCTGAATTCACGTCCTTGATCCCGCGCCAATAGGAGACGCCCGCATGCCAGGCGCGCTTTTCTTCCGGCACCAGCCGAACGACCTCGCCCTGTTCGCCGATCAGATAATGGGCGGAAACCTTGGCTTCCGGATCGCACAACCGCTCGATTGCAAAGCCTTTGTCCTCCATCTCGGTGTAGTGGATCACCACCATGGATACGGGCAGTGCGCGCTCGTCATGGTTCGGCGAAAGCACCTCGCGATGGACCAGCTCGTCCCGGCTGGTGGGCAGCTCCTCGCCGACCTTACCGAAATCGGACGGTGTCAGAGGCTCGCTCACCCGATCATGCCTTCGGGTTCGGGCAGCACCGCACCCAGCACCAGCGCATCGTCACCTTTGGCGTACTGAAGCCCGCCGCCACATTCCTGCGCCAGCAGATGGATCATGTGTGCGGACACCGTGCGGCTGGTCAGCTCGTCCGCATCGAGCTTGCCGTCCAGCGCGCGCCCCAGCACCTCGTCAAAGGCGATCTTCGGCCCCGCCGCGCGGATCACGATCTCGCAGGCCCCATCCCGCACTTCGGCCCCGACATCGAGCGTGCCGCCGCGCACCAGAGCATCCAGCGCGATCTGCGCGAAGTTGAGCAGCACCTTGACCGCCGGCTTGGCAAGCGTGCCGCCCGAAAGCGCCCAGTTCACCTCGATCCGCCCCTTGTCGGTGGCGAGCGACTGGATCAGATCCTTCGGCTCTTCGACGCCGACACGGTCTCCGAAGCCGCCCGCCGCGCCATAGGCCAGCCGGAAATATTTCAGCTTGTTGGCGCTGATCGTGGCGCTCTGTTCGAGCAGTTCGATACAGTTCTGCCGCATCTCCGGATCGCTTTCGATCGCAAGCAGTTCGAGCCCGTTCGACAGCGCCCCCACCGGAGACAGCATGTCGTGGCACAGGCGCGAACACAGCAGCGCGGCGAGATCGGTGGCGGAAGTGGCGGTCATCGTAATCCCAATTCAGAGCGAGGCGATTGGCGGTGCGAGCGGGGCGTCCGGATTTGCCGCCACACCGCATTGTATTCCGGCATCCGTCGACTTCGGCAATGGCCGATCCTGCGGGACGATATTCCGATCGTCCCCACGAACCAAGCGATCGTCGGGTGCCAGACCCATCTAGCCTTCGTCGGCCACATAGGAAAGTGGTTCAAAACCATCCTTCGTGTCGCGCCAGAAACGGATCGTCCGTTCGCCGACGATCGCCCACACCCTGTCGTCCCCCGTTCCCTGCGCGCGGTCGGTTGCGGACGGTTCGGGCGGGCCTACGGGATGCGAGTGGTAATAACCGATCAGCTCCGCACCGCCCGAACGCGCCGAACGATGCGCATCGATCAGCGCCTGCGGATCGATTTCGAAGAACCGCGCGGGTTCGGGATGGACGTTGGCGGTGGGCCGGATGGCGGTAATGCGCTCCCCCTGGCCGAGGAGCAGGCCGCATGCCTCGTGCGGATGGGCGCGCTCCGCTTCGGCGAGCATGCGCGCGATCGCCTGCCTTGTCACGGTGAGAGCCATCGCGCATGGCCATAGCGATGTCCGGCCCGCAATGCATCACTGGCGCGCTTGCCGCCTCCAATCGCCTCGACAAGGCGCTTGCCGAGGCGACCGACCTGTCGCGCGAGCGGATCAAGGCCCTGATCGTCGAGGGATCGGTCACGCTGGATGGAGCCATTGCCACTTCGCCCAACAGGAAGGTGGCCGATGGCGCGCGCT
>NZ_LWFF01000321.1 GCF_001635685.1 Erythrobacter sp. HI0063 | reverse complement strand
CACGCTGGCGACGAGATCGCTGCGCGCGCCCAGCCGTTCGGAAACCTCGGCGCGCTTGGCCGCCACGCGCTCGTGCCGCCCATGCCGCGCATGGCCGAGCCTCAAGCGCTCCTGCGATAGGTCGAACAACTCGCCCAGCAGCTGACCCTTCCAGCTGTTCCAGGTTCCCGGCCCCACGGCGCGGATGTCCACGGCGGTCAGGATGGCGAGATGGCGCAGCCGTTCCAGCCCCTGCACCGTGGCGACGAAATCCTCCACCGTCTTGGGATCGGTCAGGTCGCGCTTCTGCGCGGTGTGACTCATCAACAGGTGATGGAGCACCAGCCAGGCGACCAGCTCGGTCTCGTTTTCGTTGAGGCCGAACCGCGGGCACAATTCGCGCGCCACTTCCGCGCCCAGGATCGAATGGTCGCCCTTCCGACCCTTGGCGATATCGTGCAGCAACACCGCGACATAAGCGGCCCGGCGGCTGGCGACCTTGTGGATCAGCCGCGTGGCGCGCGGATGATCGTCCTTCAATTCGCCCTTCTCGATCCGCGACAGCAATCCGATCGCGCGGATGGTGTGTTCGTCCACCGTGTAATGGTGATACATGTTGAATTGCATCTGCGCGTTGACGCGGCCGAAGTCCGGCACGAAGCGGCCCATCACGCCAGCCTCGTTCATCCATCGCAGCACGCTTGCAGGATCGTTGCGACCCGCCAGCAAATCGAGGAACAGCGCGTTGGCGCGTGCGTCCTCGCGCACAGTGTGATCGATCAGCTTCGCATCGCGCGCGGCCTGTCGCATGGTGCGCGGGTGGACTTCCAGCTCCTCCTCCTCGGCCAGCTGGAACACTTCGATCAGGCGCACCGGATCCTTGCGGAACCATTCGTCGGACGGCGCGGCGATCTTGCCGCCATGGACGACATAGCCCTTCAATTCGCGCGGACGGCTGCGGAACCCGGCGAAAAAGCCGCGCTTGGCGCTCTTTTGGGCGAATTCTTCGTCCAGCTGGGCGAGGAACACGCCCGTCAGGCTGCCGACCCGCTTCGCCTGAAGGAAATAGAATTGCATGAACCGTTCGACCGAGCTTTTGCCCGGCCGATCGGCGAAATTCATCCGCTCGGCGATCTGCCGCTGGAAGTCGAAGGTCAGCCGATCCTCTGCCCGCCCGGTGATCTGGTGCAGATGACAGCGCACCGCCAGCAGGAATCGCTCCGCGCGGCGGAAGCCTTTGTATTCCGCCGTTGTCAGCAGCCCCACATCGATCAGTTCCTTCGCGCTCCTGACCTGGTGGGTGTATTTGCCGATCCAGTAGAGCGTCTGCAGATCGCGCAAGCCGCCCTTGCCGTCCTTGATATTGGGTTCGACGACATAGCGGCTGTCGCCCATCCGCTTATGGCGGGCGTTTCTTTCCGCAAGCTTCTCGACCACGAATTGCCGCTCGGTCCCGCGCGCGACCTCGCTCCAGAACCGGCGCGCCGCCTCGTCGTAGAGCACCTCGTCTCCCCAGACGTAGCGGGCCTCGAGCAGGCTGGTGCGGATCGTCAGGTCCTCGCGCGCCAGCCGGATCGCATCGTCCAGCGTGCGGCTGGAATGGCCGACCTTGAGGCCGAGATCCCACATCAGATAGAGCATCGCCTCGATCACCTGCTCGCACCAGGCGGTGTGGCGCTGGGGCGTCAGGAAGGCGATGTCGACATCAGAATGCGGCGCCATTTCGGCGCGGCCGTATCCGCCGACCGCCAGGATCGCGAGCCGTTCCGCGCTGCTGCGATTCGGCGCGGGGTAAAGATCGGCGGTCACGTGGTCGTAGAGCACGCGCACCAGTTGATCGGTCAGGAAGGCGTAGCCGCGCGTGCAGGCATGGCCCGCCGACGGGTTTTCCTCCAGCCGGCGCACAAGCTCCGCCCGCCCGAGATCGAGCGCTTCGCGCAGAGCCGCAACGATGGCCGGACGCGCCTTTTCGCCCTCTTTCGCGACCAGCGCGGCGATCCGTCCGGCGAGCTGCCGCCGGTCGATGATCGCGCGCTGATTCGGAACGGGGGAGCGATTCACGCCGCGGCGCTATCCTTCGCGTAGAGCGCCTTCACCGCCCGCTTGTCGACCTTCTGCGTGCCGAGGCGCGGCAGCTGTTCTTCGGCCTGCCACAGTTTCTCGGGGATCTTGAAGTGCGCGATATGCTCGGCGAGGTAGGATTTGAGATCGTCCGGGGACAGGCTTTCGCCCGGCTGGGTCAGATAGACTGCCGCGGGCACCTCGCCCATCCGCTCGTCCGGAAGGCCGAAGACGGAACATTCCGCCACCGCCGGATGCGCATAGATCGCGTCTTCCACTTCGATGCAGGCGATGTTCTCGCCCCCGCGGATGATGATGTCCTTCTTGCGGTCGACGATATAGAGATAGCCTTCCGGGTCGAGATAGCCGAGATCGCCGGTGCGGAAATAGGCATCGTCGGTATAGGCCGCCTTGGTGGCTTCCTCGTCCTTCCAATAGCCGAGGAAGTTCGCGGTCGAGCGGATCGAGATTTCGCCCACTTCGCCCTGAGGCAGGGCTTTGCCCGCATCGTCCAGAATCGCCATATCGACCAGCGGGCGCGAGGCCATGCCGGTGGAGCCGGGCTTGGCGAGGTAATTCTCGTTGAGATTGCCCGCGCCGATCGCATTCGTTTCGGTAAGCCCGTATCCCAGCAGCGGGAAACCGTTGGGGAACGATTCCTTGATCTTGTTCACGTGTTCGACCGGGCGCGGCGCGCCGCCGGCCGCGAAGCTCTTGCATTGCGACAGGTCGAACTGGTCGCGATCGGGATGCGTCGCCATCTCGTAGCTCATCAGCGGGACGCCGACGAAGTAGGTGACCTTTTCCTCGTCCAGAAGACGAAGCGCCTCGCCCGCATCCCATTTCGGCATCAGCACCAGCTTGCGCCCGATCGCGATCGACTGGAGAAAGACCGGAATTTCACCCGTGACATGGAACAGCGGCACGCTGACCAGCGCGCTCGGCTGCACGGTCGGCGCCTCGCCCCGCTCGGTCAGAAGCTGGAGGATCATCGCGGTCTGGCAGATATAGTTCATCGTGCCGGACACGACGCCGAGATGATCGGAGAAGGCGCCCTTGGGATTGCCCGTCGATCCCGACGTATAGAGGATGGTGGCAAGGTCGTCCGGCCCCAGCTCGCCGAGCATGCGCATGGCGGTGTCGCCATCGCCCGTGATCGGGGCAAGGCCCGCTTCGTCATGGTCGAACACCACGATACTGGCGCCGTGCTCGATCCCGTCGAGGCGGGCGGCACGCGGTGCATCGGCCAGGACCAGCGAACATTCGCACAGGTCGATTCCGTAGGCGAGCTCTTCGCCCGTCCACCAACCGTTCAACAGCGTGGCGCAGCCGCCCGCCATGATCGTGCCCATATAGGCGATCGCCCATTGGGCCGAATTGCGCGCCGCGATGCCGACCCTATCGCCTTTCTTGACGCCGTGCCGGGTCGCCAAACCATGCGCCACTTTGCCGGCGGCGGTGTAAACCTCGCCGAAGGTCAGACGCTGATCGCCGTCCACCAGGAACAGCGCCTCCTTGTTCTGATTGCAGAAATGGGCGAAATAATGCGCCAGGCTGGGCGGCGCGTTGACGAAGGCGGGCATGTCGACCCCGCGGCGTGTCACGGTCTTCAGGGCGAACATCTGTCCATCGGCGGTCACGGCATCGGTGACGCGGTTAATGTCGCGGTCGAGATCGGTCTGCATAAGGTGCGGCTATCCTCTCTTGAATTCTCCGAAGGCGTATCAGCCGGTGTGCGGGCTTTCGCGCATCGCCCGGCTGTGCCAAAAGCCGCCCCCGACGAGGTCGCAAGCGGCGGCTTTCGGACCACCTATAAGGGATAACCCTGTGCTGTCACTACTCGCGAATGCGGGCGCGGACCCGATCCAGTGGGCGGAGCTCGGCCTCACGCCCGGGATCGATCTCGGATTCTTCACGCTGCGCTGGTACAGCCTGGCGTATCTCGCCGGTATCCTCTTGGGATATTGGCATTTGTCGAAAATGGTGAAGAGCCCGGGCGCGCCGATGGCGCAGCGCCATGTGGACGATCTGTTTTTCTACTGCACGCTGGGGATCATCCTGGGCGGGCGGCTGGGCTATGCCGCGTTCTACCAGCCGGACCTGTTCGGCAGCCTCGCTTTGTTCAAATTGTGGACCGGGGGGATGAGCTTCCATGGCGGTGTCATCGGCGTGCTGATCGCGATCGCCTGGGTCGCCTGGCGCGGCGGGCTGAACTGGCTGCGCGTGTGCGATTATATCGCGGTCAACGTGCCGTTCGGGATGATGTTCGGCCGGCTCGCCAATTTCGTGAACGGCGAATTGTATGGCCGCCCCACCGATGTGAGCTGGGCGATGGTGTTCCCGTCCGATCCGCTCGGCCTCGCGCGGCACCCGAGCCAGCTCTATCAGGCGGGTTTGGAAGGCGCGTTGATGATCGCGATCCTGCTGCCGCTGTTCTGGTATACCCGCGCCCGCTATCGTCCGGGACTGCTGGTCGGCGTGTTCACGGTCGGCATTTCGATCGCGCGCTTCGTCAACGAATTCTTCCGCGAGCCCGATGCGCATCTGGCCTATGTCGTGGCGGAAACCGGTCTCAGCCGGGGGCAGTGGCTGACCATTCCGATGATCGCGATCGGCCTTGCCGTGATCGCTTACAGCCTGACGCGTACGCCCAAATCTCCCGCGCCGGGCGAAGCGAAAGCGGCGTAAGCGGCGGGCATAAAGGGTGAAGGCGAGCGAAGCCGAGAGCGACGATCTGGGTGCCCGCTTCCGGCGCCTGATCCGCGCCCATGGCCCCATGCCGGTGGCGCGCTTTATGGGCGAGAGCAATGCGCGCTATTATGCGAGCCGCGATCCCCTCGGCGCGCCCGATCCGGGCGGACATTCGGATGGCGCTCCGGATAGAGGGGGCGATTTCGTCACCGCGCCCGATATCAGCCAGATGTTCGGCGAAATAATCGCCCTGTGGTGCGCCGATCTCTGGACGCGTGCGGGCAGGCTGCAGGATGTCCTCTATGTCGAGCTTGGCCCGGGACGCGGCACGCTGGCGAGCGACGCGCTGCGAGTGATGGCGCGCCACGGAATCGCGCCGCGCGTGCATCTCGTGGAAGGCTCGCCCGTGCTGCGCGCCAAGCAGGCGGCGGCGGTGCCCGGCGCTCAGTTCCATGACGATCTCGCAAGCGTGCCCGAAGATGCGCCCATACTGCTCATCGCCAACGAATTTCTCGACGCGCTGCCGGTGCGCCAACTGGTCCGCACCGAAAGCGGCTGGCGCGAGCGAATGGTGGCGCTGGACGAGGATAACGCGTTCGTCTTCGCGGCGGGGCCGAACCCGATGGACGATGCCGTCCCGCAAGACCGGCGACAGGCGGAGATCGGCACCATACTCGAAACCAATCCCGGCGCGGCGGCGGTGATGGACGAGGTCGCACGGCGAACCGCGGGGCAGGGCGGCGCGGCGCTGTTCATCGATTACGGGTTTCTGGCCCCGCGTTACGGATCCACGCTTCAGGCCGTGAAGGGCCATCGCAAGGTCGATCCGCTGGAATTTCCCGGCAGCGCCGATCTCACCGCGCTGGTCGATTTCGCAACGCTTGCCGGGATCGCGCAGGCGGGCGGGGCCGAATGGCTGTCGGCGACGACACAAGGAAACTGGCTGCGCGCGCTGGGTATCGAAGCGCGGGCGCAGGCCCTGCAAGACAAGGGAGGCGGCGAGGCGGTCGCCCGCGATCTCCACCGTCTCGTTCACGCCGAGGAAATGGGCGAACTGTTCAAGGTGATGGCACTTGGCGGTGGGGGGTGGCCCGCAGGCGCAGGATTCGGGCCCGTCTAGAAACGATCCGCCATCTGGTTGGTTCGACCACCAAAGGAGATTTCGATGAAACACGCTGCACTCGCTCTTGCCGGAGCCGCCATGGCTCTGGCCGCTCCCGCTTCGGCAGCCGATCCGATCACCGGGCGCTGGATCACCGAGGATCGCGACGCCGTGATCACCATCGCGCCGTGCGGAGCCAATCTTTGTGGCAAAATCAGCAAATTTTTGGTCGCCCCGCCCCAGGGCGTGAATCAGCGCGACGTCAACAATCCCGACAAGTCGAAGCGCAGCCGCAAGCTGCTCGGCACGCCCGTGCTGACTTCGTTCAGCGAGGATGGCGATCTGTGGCGCGGACGTATTTACGATCCCAAGTCCGGTAAGGATTACCGATCGGTGATCCGGCGCACGTCCGCCTCCAAGCTTGAGGTTAAGGGGTGCCTCGGCCCGTTCTGCCAGACCCAGAACTGGACCCGCGCGAACTGAGCCTCAGAGCCCGATAGCGTCGGCCAGTTCCGTCGCCGCCTGTTCGGGCGTGCGCTTGTCCTCGGTACGGTCGACCGCGTAATTCGCCGCGCGCATCTCGGCCACGTCGATCGCGCCCAGCAGCGGTTCGAGCGCGGCGCGCAATCGTTCGTCCCGGCTCGCTTTCGGGCTCAACACGATCAGCGCGTCGTAACTCGGCAGCGCTTCTTCGGGGTCTTCCAGCACGGTCAGGCGATCCGCTGCGATACGGCCATCCGAGGTATAGGCGCTGATCACGTCCGCCTCGCCCGATTGCAGCGCATCGTACATGAAAGTGGGCGAGAAATTGCGCGTCTCCGCAAAGCGCATCCCGTAGATATCGCGCACGGCGATCCATTCGGGCCGCTCGAAGAATTCGGGATCGCCGCCCACGGTGAGACGCCCCGCCACGCCGGAAAGATCGGTCAGCGAGGAGACGCCCAGAGCGCGGGCGCGATCGCTCCGCATGGCGAAGGCATAGGCGTTTTCGAATCCGAGCCGCCCGAAAATCCGGGCATCGCTCGTGCGCTCTTTCCACTCGACGATCGCTTCATACATCGCCTCGCGCCCCGGATTGTCTTCGCGCTTCAGCTCGTTCGCCCACAGGGTGCCGGTGTAATCCACGCTGATGTCGATTGCGCCCGTCGTCACCGCGCGGTGGACCACCGCCGAGCCGAGCCCATCGCGATATTCGACGCGGTATCCCGCATCTTCCAGCCTCTGGCCGATCAGGCGGGAGAGAATGTATTGTTCGGAAAAGCTTTTCGCGCCGATCACTATTCTGTCGTCCGCATTGCCGCGCCAGGGCGCGTACTGGGCTAAACCGGCAGCGCCCCCGCCGAGCAGGACGGCGATCATCCCGCCCAGCCACAGCGCGCGTTTGCGCAGGGCGAAGCCGCGCTCGATCAGGCCGAGCAGGAGATCGGCGGTCAATGCCAAGGCCGCGCTGGCGAAACAGCCCGCAAGCACCAGCACCCAGTTCTGCGTCTGCAATCCGGCGAAAATCGGATCGCCAAGGCTGGGTTGGCCGATCGTGGTGCTGAGCGTCGCAGCGCCGATGGTCCACACGGCGGCGGTGCGGATGCCCGCCATGATGAACGGTGCAGCCAGCGGCGCTTCGACCAAGCGCAGCCTCTGCCATGCGCTCATCCCAACGCCGTCGGCCGCCTCCAGCACTTCGGGGTCGAGATTGGTCTGCGCGGTGACTGCGTTGCGCAGGATCGGCAGCAGGGCATAGAGCGTGAGCGCGAGCAGGGCAGGCAGAAAGCCGAGCGTCGGCAGGTCGTCGCCGAACACGGCGCGCAGGCTCAACAGGATCGGGAAGAACAGCGCCAACAGAGCGAGGGCGGGAATGGTCTGTACCAAACTCGCGAAGCCGAGCGCTAGGCGTGCGACGGCGCGCGACCGGCTGGCCCAGACGGCCAGCGGCAGGGCGATGGCGATCCCCAGCGCGATGGCGCTTGCCGCGAGAAGGACATGGGCGGCGAGCTTGTCGCCAAGGCCGAACAGCGTGTCCCAGAACCCGCTCATGCGGGTCCGCTCCCCGGCAGCGCGGCCAGGCGCCGCGCCTGTTCGCGCGGGACCGCGACCAGGCCTTGCGCGATTTCGCCGCCCGCGCCTTCCAGCAGAGCCAGCGGCGTTTCGTCGGCGACGATTCGCCCTTGGTCCATCACCAGCACGCGATCGGCCAGCAACAACGCTTCGGCCATATCGTGCGTGACCATGATCGTGGTGAGACCGAGATCGTCGTGCAAAGCGCGCACTCTGTCTCCGAGTGCGTCGCGCGTAATCGGATCGAGCGCGCCGAACGGTTCGTCCATCAGCAGCAGGCGTGGCTCGCCCGCCAGAGCCCGCGCCACGCCGACGCGCTGGCGCTGGCCGCCGGACAGGGCATCGGGCATGCGCGCGGCCATCGTGGGATCGAGTTCCACGAGGCCGAGCAATTCGGCAATCCGTGCCTCGCTCAACCGCTCGCCCGCCAGTCGCGGGCCGATGGCGATGTTTTCAGCGACATTCATATGTGGGAACAGGCCGATCCCCTGAAACACATAGCCGATCCGGCGCCGCAAGGCGCTGACGGGCAGACTCGCGGCGTCTTCGCCATCGATCAGCACACGTCCGGTATCGGGGATGGTCAGGCGATTGGCGGTCTTGAGCAGCGTCGATTTGCCCGAGCCCGATGCGCCGACGAGCGCGACGAACTGGCCGTGGGGAATGGCGATCGAGACCTCGTCCACCGCGCGCAGATCGCCGTAGTGGCGGGCGACCGAGTCGAATTGGAGGGCACTGTCGCCAGCGCTCATGCCGGTGCGGAGGCGTCCGAACCGGTGTCGCTGACCGCCTCGCCGCTTTCGGCTTCGGGCGCACGGTAATCGACCTGCTGTAGGCGCACGCGCTTGCCGCTGCTGGCCTGGACGATCATGCCGCCATCGCCGTCCATGCCGCGTGGGCTCCAGCAGGTGCGCGGCCCATCGTTCGTTTCCTGCGCGGCTTCGGAAGCGCCATCGCTTCGCGCCTCGTCATCCGTGTCGGGAGAGAGACAGAGCCTGTCATCCCCATCGACTTCCCAGCTGCCCGAATGCCACGGATCGCCATTGCGAAGATCGCGATAACGCCCGCCATCGTCCAGAAACGTGGTGTATCGCGCCCCATCTTCATCTTCGACCCGCCAGGCTGTACGCGCGAAATCGGCAGGCACGTCCTCACCGTTCAGGGCGGCGGTTGCGTTTTTCTGCTCCGCCGATCCGCCCTCGGCGGCCTCGAGCGCGTTTCCAGCCGCGACTTCATTTTCCGGCGTATCGGGCGAACACGCCGCAAGCAGTGCCATCCCCGCAAGGACTGCGATCAGGGTGCGCGCAGTCACGCTTGCAGCTTGTCGCATGGCAGTTCCAGATCGACTTCGAGCATACCGTCCACGATGCGCCGTGTGAATTTGCCTTGCAGCTGCCCTTCCACGGCGGTGCGCAGCAGGCGCGAACCAAAGCCTTCGCGTTCGACCGTGTCGGGCGCGCCTTGCGCTCCCTCCTCGTCGCTTTCCGGCAGGCCAGTCTCGCGCCAAGCCACGACCACTTGCGAACCTTCGTCGATGATCTCGACCGAGAGATGGCCGTCGGCATGCGAAAGCGCGCCGTATTTGGCCGAATTGGTCGCCAATTCATGGAAGATGAGAGCCAGCGGCGTTGCCGATTTTTCGCCGATCGCACACCCGCTTCCGATGATCCCGATTCGCTTGCCGTCGATCCGGCCATATGGGGCCAGAAGTTCGGCCAGCAGCCCGTTCAGCGTATTTTCGGTCCGCCCGGCATGGGGGCGGACGAAATCGTGCGCCTTGCCCAGCGTGCGGATCGTGTCCGACAATTCCCTGACAAAATCCTCGGCCCCCGGATGCTTGCGACCCTGCAGCGATATCAGCCCGCTGATCACGGCGAAGATGTTCTTGATCCGGTGCGAAAGCTCGCGCGCAAGTAGGTCGCGCGAATCGGACACGCTCTGCAGATCGTCGATATCGACGGCGGCACCGAACCAGGTCTGGGGATCCTCGTCTCCGACGACGAAGGGCCAGGCGCGCAGGATCATCCAGCGATAGACACCGTCGTTTCGCTTCAGGCGCGCCTTGGCCTCCCAGCGTTCCTTGCTCGCGCGCGAGACTGTGCGAGCGGTTCTCAGCTCTTCGATGTCGTCGGGATGAACCAGCGCGGCGGAATCGAAATCGGAGAGATCGTCGACGCCCAGAAATTCGTAAAGCGCGGGATTGGCGTATTCGATCTCGCCCTCGGCATTCGCGGCCCAGGCATAGACAGGCAGGTTTTCCGCGAGCTGGCGCGTGCGCAACTCGCTGACTTCGATCCGGTTTTCGGCAAAGGCCGCGTCACGCTCCGCTGTCAGGCGGCGCATCACCGCGCGGCCGAGGACTTCAAGCCCTTCGCGCTGCAATGCATTCAAACCTTCGGGTCGCGCTTCCCGGTCGATCACGCACAGCGCACCCAGCGGCACCCCCTCGCTGGAAACAAGCGGTTGCCCGGCATAGAAGCGAACGCCGTCGTCGGTCTTCACCAGCTCCATCTCGGCGAAGCGCGCATCCTCGCTTGCATCGGGCACAACCAGTGGCCCCTGGCCTTCCATCGTATGCGCGCACAGGCTGGTGGAGCGAGGCGTCTCAAGCCCCGGAAAGCCCTTGCGTGCCAGAAAGCGCTGGCGATCCTTTTCCACCAGCGTGACCATGGCGATCGGGACTTCGCACAAACGTGCCGCAAATTCGACGATCTGCGCCAGTTCACGGTCGTCCTGAACCGCATCGGCGCCATAAGCCGCGATGACGCGATTACGCAGCCCCTCATCGTTGGAGGCGGGCTCGGCTGCCTGATGGGCCGGCCAAAGGGGAAAACGGCTGAGCTTCATGGTGATTGCCGACTTAGACTAAGACGGTGACTTCGCAAGGGGTTTGCCCGCCATGCACGGCTCGGCTACGGGCTGTGGCCAAGGCGGCGGACGCGATCCGCCGGACGAACTCACGCTCAGGAGCAGATGATGCGCGCCACCCCCGATTTCGATTTCCAGCTGGGCGAGAGCGGCGAAATGATCCGCGACACCGTCGCGCGCTTCGCGGACGAACAGATCGCGCCGCTGGCCGAGAAGGTTGATCGCGAGGACTGGTTCCCGCGTGAGGATCTGTGGACCGCGATGGGCGAACTTGGTCTGCACGGGATCACGGTGAGCGAGGAAGATGGCGGCCTCGGCCTCGGCTATCTCGAACATGTCATCGCGGTGGAGGAAGTCAGCCGGGCGAGTGCCAGCGTGGGCCTCAGTTACGGCGCCCATTCCAATCTCTGCATCAACCAGATCGCACGCTGGGGCAATGAGGAGCAGAAGGCGAAATACCTGCCCAAGCTGATCAGCGGCGAACATGTCGGATCGCTGGCGATGAGCGAGGCGAGCGCGGGATCGGACGTCGTCTCGATGAAGATGAAGGCCGAAAAGGTCGATGGCGGTTACCTGCTCAACGGCACCAAGTTCTGGATCACCAACGCGCCCTTCGCCGATACGCTGGTCGTCTACGGCAAGACCGATCCCGAAGCGAAGAGCCGTGGGATCACCACTTTCCTGATCGAAAAGGATTTCGAAGGCTTTGCGATCGGGCAGAAGATCGAAAAGGTCGGCATGCGCGGCTCGCCGACGAGCGAGCTGGTCTTCGACGATTGCTTCGTGCCGGACGAGAACGTGATGGGCCCGGAAAACGGCGGTGTCGGCGTGTTGATGAGCGGGCTCGATTACGAGCGCGTGGTGCTCGCCGGATTGCAATTGGGCGTGATGCAGGCCTGTCTCGACACGGTGATCCCATACTTGCGCGAACGCACCCAGTTCGGAAAGCCGCTCGGCAGCTTCCAGCTGATGCAGGCCAAGGTCGCCGACATGTATGTCGCCCTCCAGTCGGCGCGCGCCTACACCTACGCAGTTGCCAAGAATTGCGATGCGGAAAAGACCACGCGCTTCGATGCGGCAGGCGCGATCCTGTTGGCGAGCGAGAATGCCTTCCGCGTGGCTGCCGAAAGCGTCCAGGCGCTGGGCGGGGCAGGCTATACGCTCGACTGGCCGGTGGAGCGCTACATGCGCGATGCCAAGCTGCTCGACATCGGCGCGGGCACGAACGAGATCCGCCGCATGCTGATCGGGCGCGAACTGATCGGGGCGGCTGGGTGAGCGCCGACGAAGACTACGTCTACGACGAGGAGAGCGGCGACTGGATGCCCGCTTCCGAACTCGCAGCAAAGCAGGCTGCGGCGGACACCGTTGAAGTGCGCGATGCGGTCGGCAACCTGCTTGCCGACGGCGATCAGGTGACGCTGATCAAGGATCTGGAGGTCAAGGGCGCGGGCCAGACGCTGAAGCAGGGCACGCTGATCAAGTCGATCCGCTTAACCGGCGACGCGCAGGAGATCGACTGCAAATACCCCGGCATCAAGGGCCTCGTCCTGCGCGCCGAATTCGTGAAGAAGCGGTGAGAACCGATGGTAGCGCGGAAGACCTGAATCCTCCCCGGAACGGGGAGGGGGACCGCTAGGCGCTGCCCGCGCGATCGGCGATCATGCTCGGCAAAGCTATCATGGCGTCCAATGTCGTCGTAAATGGATATACCATGCCGATCGGCTTTGAGGAATTTCTGATCCCCTGGCTCTTGCAGTCGGGGTTCGCTCTGTTTGTCTTTTCGGTCGCATGGCGGCATTGGGCAATTCGACACTCGAACGTAGAGGCTCAATGACCGCACCCACTCTCACCACCAAGCTCGACCGCGAGGCGCCCGATGCCAAGGCGCGCTTCGATCACAACCGTGCGCTGGCCCAAGACCTGCGCGCGAAGGTCGCCGAAGCGGCGCTGGGCGGGTCCGAGCGGCATCGCGAACGGCATGTGTCGCGCGGCAAGCTGCTTCCGCGCGAGCGAGTGGAGCGGCTGCTCGATCCCGGCTCGCCCTTCCTCGAAATCGGGCAATTGGCCGCGAACGGGATGTATGAGGGCGATGTGTCCGGCGCCTCTATGATCTGCGGGATCGGGCGCGTTTCGGGGCGGCAGGTGATGATCGTCTGCAACGATCCGACGGTGAAGGGCGGCAGCTATTACCCGATGACGGTCAAGAAGCATCTCCGCGCCCAGGAGATCGCCGAACAGAACCGCCTGCCCTGCATCTATCTGGTCGATAGCGGCGGCGCGAACCTGCCCTATCAGGCCGAGGTCTTCCCCGACCGCGATCATTTCGGGCGCATCTTCTTCAATCAGGCCAATATGTCCGCGCTCGGCATTCCGCAGATCGCCTGCGTGATGGGCAGCTGCACGGCGGGCGGGGCCTATGTGCCCGCGATGAGCGACGAGACGGTGATCGTGCGCGAACAGGGCACGATCTTCCTGGCCGGGCCGCCGCTGGTGAAAGCCGCGACGGGCGAAGAGATCAGCGCCGAGGATCTGGGCGGCGGGGACCTTCACGCCAAGAAGAGCGGCGTGGTCGATCACCTCGCAGAGAACGACGAACACGCGCTCACCATCGTGCGCGATATCGTGTCGCATCTCGGCGCCAATACCGGTGCGGCCACGGATATCGCGATAAAGGAACCCCGCGCGCCCAAATTCGACGCGGAAGATCTCTATGCCCTGATCCCCGATGACGTACGCGCGCCCTACGACGTGCACGAGGTGATCGCGCGGATCGTGGACGGCAGCGAGTTCCACGAGTTCAAGGCGCAATACGGAAGCACGCTGGTCTGCGGTTTCGCGCATATCTGGGGTATGCCGGTCGCGATTCTCGCCAATAACGGCGTGCTGTTTTCCGAGAGCGCGCAGAAGGGCGCGCATTTCATCGAACTGGCCTGCCAGCGACGCATCCCGCTGCTGTTCCTCCAGAACATATCCGGCTTCATGGTCGGCGGGAAATACGAGGCGGAAGGCATCGCCAAGCACGGTGCCAAGCTGGTGACCGCGGTTGCCACCGCGACCGTGCCCAAGCTGACCGTCGTGATCGGCGGATCGTTCGGCGCAGGCAATTACGGCATGTGCGGCCGCGCCTATAGCCCGCGTTTCCTTTTCACCTGGCCCAATGCGCGCATTTCGGTGATGGGCGGCGAACAGGCGGCAAGCGTCCTCGCCACCGTCCATCGCGACGCCGACAGCTGGAGCGAGGAAGAGGCCGAAGCCTTCAAGGCCCCGATCCGTCAGAAATACGAGGACGAGGGCAATCCCTACTACGCCACCGCCCGCCTGTGGGACGATGGCGTGATCGACCCCGCCCAGACCCGCGACGTGCTGGCGCTGGCCCTGTCCGCCAGCCTCGAAGCCCCGATCGCCGAACGCCCGGCCTTCGGCGTGTTCAGGATGTGATCGGAAGGTGACATCCCATCCGAGGTCGCGGCGATGACCCGCAAACCCTCGCTCCTATCCCGCCTCGTCTGGCGTATTCTGCTTGGTCTCTATCGCTGGAAGGGCTGGCGGTTCGAGGGGGCGGCGCCGGATGTGCGCAAATGCGTGATCCTCGGCGCGCCGCATACGTCGAACTGGGATTTCATCTTCGTGCTGGGCGCGGCGCAGAGAATGGGCATTCCGCCCGGTTTCATCGGCAAGCACACGCTGTTCAAATGGCCGATGGGCGGCTTCATGCGCGATATGGGCGGGATTTCGATCGAACGCGGCCGGCGCGGCGGGAATTATGTCCAGCAGATCGCCGAGGCTTTCGATCAAGCCGACGAACTCGCGCTGGTGATTGCGCCCGAAGGATCGCGTAGTGGATCGGGCGAATGGAAGAGTGGCTTCTATCACATCGCGATGGCGGCGAACGTTCCGATCGTGCCCGCTTGGGTCGATCACGAGAATTTGCGCGGCGGGATCGGCGAGCCGTTATGGCCGAGCGGCGATTATAGTGCCGATCTTGCAAAACTCGCCAGCTTCTACAGGGAGAAGCGGCCCGATTGCGCGCGATTTCTCGCTTTGGAAGAGAGCGCGCGGATGATGGGCGGGCCGGACGTCGCACGAGGGGAGAATTATGGCGATCGTACTTGAATCCGTAATCGCGAATGCGGCGATCCTGTTGGGGCTGGCCCTGATTCTGGGCGTCTTCGCGCCGCGCCTCGCTTTCGGGCAGGCGGCCTGGGGCTTGGGAATCGTCGTGCTCGCCGGGACGAGCTGGTTCCAGCTGGCCGCGCCCGCACCGCTTGCCAATCAGCTTGCGGGTATGGCCGTGGCCTGGGGACTCTGGGTTGCGGTGTCGGTGCGTTTTACGGCCCAGGCAGCCGGGGCGATGGGCGTTTCGGCAGGCGAAACCTCGCCGCCTATGATCCAGGCGGTGCTTCGCGTCCTTGGGCGGGCGCTGCTGCTGTTCCTCGTCGCGAGCCCGGCCCAATACGGGATCATCCAGGCTTCTTCGATCGAGCCGGTCAGCGGGCTCTCGCTGGTCGGGCTGGGGATCTACGTGCTCGGCTTCCTGCTCGACGCGCTGCGGGCGCGCAAACCGGCAGGACGCGCGCGATGGGGTATGGCGCTGGTCTGGTGGGGCCTTTGGATCGCTTCCGCCAGCGCGGGCTGGTGGGTTGCAGCGTGGACCGCGATCGGACCGATCCTGGCGACCTGGCTGGCGCTACGCGCACGCTCGGCCCGCTGACCGCTCAGGGGCGGGTGGAACGCTCCACCCATATGGCGCGTATTGCTCCCGAGCGCTGGCGGATGGCGGCGCATGAGGAGAGTTGCCATGCAGGAAGCCGAACTTATCCAATTGCTTGTCGTGATTGCCGTGGTGATCGCGGTGTTCGCCATCATCTGGTTCGTCCTGCGGCGCCGCAAGACCAATCAGCTGCGCGAAAAGTTCGGCGACGAATACGACCGCACGGTCGACAGCGTCGGCGGGCGCAGCGATGCGGAGCGCAATCTGGAAGAGCGCCAGAAGCGCGTGGCGGAATTCGACATTCGCCCGCTGACGGTGGCCGAACGCGATCGCTTCGCCGCCGAGTGGAAGGATGTGAAGGCGCTGTTCGTCGATAGTCCGGCCGAAGCAGTGCTGCGCGGCGATCGCCTGCTCGCGAACATGATGGATACGCGCGGCTATCCGATGGGCGATTTCGACCGGCGTTATGAAGATCTGACAGTCGATCACGGCACTGTGGCGCGCCACTATCGCGACGGGCACGACATTGCCGAAAAGCGCGGAGACGCCACGACCGAGGAAATGCGCCGGGCGCTCAACCATTACGAGAAGCTCTATGACGAGCTGGTCGCCGATGCGGTCGAGGAGACTTCGGTCACTACCGATCGCGCCGATGGGACGAGCGACGGGATCGCAGACCATAACGGCGAAAGTTTCGGCGATGCCGATACCGCCAGCATGACCGCGAACGGTCGCCCGGTGCGCCCGGACTGAGCGCTATAAGCGGGCGGTACTGCCGTCTTCCTTGAGGGCGTGCTTGAGGCTCGCTCCGATCGCGAGTGCCGACAGAAGCGTGATCAGCCCCGCCCAGACCCAGTGCGGCAGGACCAGCGCGGCCTCGATCGCGCCGGTGTCCGACAGGACGCGGCGCCCGCCGATCACTGCGCTTTCGGTGAAGAGGTAATTCCAGTCGCGCAGCATGCTGAGCGCGGCGAGAATGCCTAGGAATTGCAGCGTGAAGCGTTCGAGATTGGGCCTGTCGCTGCGCGCGATACCCACGAGGATCAGCGCCACGAGCGGCAGGACGATCACGCCCACCGGACTGCGCACCCAGATGAAAGTGGAAACGATCAGCGCCCCGGCCAGCGCATAAAGCGCCGGGCGCCAGCTGCGGCGGCGGCCCGAGGCGAGGATCAGCAGCGAGCCCACGACAGTAGGCCCAAGCGGTCCCGCCGCCGCGACGACCGCGCGCTTGAGGCGTCCGGCCTCGATCGGCGTGAAGCTTTCGGCGAAGCCCGATCCGTCGGGCAGGATCACCAGCCGCTGGAAATCCCAGCCCACCAGCATCGCCGCCAGCCCGTGCGCCATTTCGTGGAACCACGTCGTCAGGATGACGAAGGGATAGAGCAGATACGCGCCAAACGGGATCAGCGGCAGGAACAGCACCAGCGCGCCCGCGAGGAGCAGGCGCCCGACCTGTTCGGCCTGTGATCCCGGCGCGATCGGATTCTTCAAACCGGTCTCAAACGTCGAGATTTGCGACGTTAAGCGCGTTATTCTGGATGAATTCGCGGCGCGGCTCGACCACGTCGCCCATCAGGCGCGTGAAGATCTCGTCCGTGACGTCGGCATCCTCGACCTTGACCTGGAGAAGCGCGCGATTGTCCGGATCGAGCGTGGTTTCCCAAAGCTGCTCGGCGTTCATTTCGCCCAGGCCCTTGTAACGCTGGATCTTCTGGCCCTTGCGCCCGGCGGCGAGGACCGCTTCGAGCAATTGGGTTGGAAGGATGATCGCGCCGTCTTCGGCCATGGGGGTATCGACGGCAGCGTCCGTTTCGCTTTCGTCCGAAACTTCTTCCTCGACCGTCTCTTCCGACCCCTTCACCAGGCGCACCGGCGCGGTGTAGACTTCGGCCTGTTCGCTCGCCACGCGGTGCAGCTTGCGCGCTTCGGCGCTGTCGAGGAACTTGCCTTCGATCTCGTGCACGTCGGTCACGCCGCGCCACAGGCGGTGGAAGCGCACCGTGCCGTTGTCGAGCCGATCGGCGGACCAGTTCGCTTCCGGATCGCCCAGCTGGAGATGCGCGGCGGCGCGGTTCAGCGCTTCGCTGCGATCGGACAATTCGGGATCGAGCGCGCCTGCCAGCGCCATCGCCTCGATCAGGTCGGTATCGTATTTGCGCGGCACGAAGGCGAGCAGGTTCCGCATGCGCAGGCCGTGCGCGACCAGTTCGGACAATTCGCCCGCCCCGCGCGTGCCGCCCGCCGTCTCCAGCACGCGGCCCTGCAGGCCCTGTTCGGTCAAATAGCGATCGTAGGCGGCCTGATCCTTGAGATAGACTTCCGATTTGCCGCGCGTCACCTTGTAGAGCGGCGGCTGCGCGATGAAGAGGTGCCCGGCCTTCACGATCTCGGGCATCTGGCGGTGGAAGAAGGTCAGCAGCAGGGTGCGGATATGCGCGCCGTCGACATCGGCGTCGGTCATGATGACGATCTTGTGATAGCGCAATTTGTCGAGCGTGAATTCGTCGCGCAGGCCCGTACCCATCGCCTGGATCAGCGTGCCGACTTCCTTCGAGGAAATGATCCGGTCGAACCGGGCGCGCTCCACGTTCAGGATCTTGCCCTTCAGCGGCAGGATCGCCTGCGTCTTGCGGTCGCGGCCCTGCTTGGCGGAACCGCCCGCGGAATCACCCTCGACCAGGAAGAGTTCGCAATTGGCGGGATTGCGATCCTGGCAATCGGCCAGCTTGCCGGGCAGCGAAGCGACGCTCATCGCGCCCTTGCGGCTCATTTCGCGGGCGCGGCGGGCGGCCTCGCGCGCGGCGGCGGCGTCGATGATCTTCTGGATGATCGCCTTGGCGTCGTTGGGGTTTTCCTCCAGCCATTCGCCCATCTTCTCGCCCATCAGCGATTCCAGGGGCTGGCGGACTTCGGAGGAAACCAGCTTGTCCTTGGTCTGCGATCCGAACTTGGGATCGGGCAGCTTGACCGAAACGATGGCGGTCAGCCCTTCGCGCATATCCTCGCCCGAGAGCGTGACCTTTTCCTTCTTCATCAACCCGCTGGCGGTCGCGTAATTGTTGAGCGTGCGGGTCAACGCGGCGCGGAAGGCGGCGAGGTGCGTGCCGCCGTCGCGCTGGGGGATGTTGTTGGTGAAGGTGAGGACGTTTTCGTAATAGCTGTCGTTCCACTGCAGCGCGACGTCGATCCCGATCCCGTCCTTTTCCGCGCTCACCGAAATCGGTTCGGCGACGAGCGGCTGCTTGTTGCGGTCGAGATATTTGACGAAGGCCGCGATCCCGCCTTCGTAGAACAGGTCGTGCTCCAGCGGTTCCTCGTGCCGGTTGTCGCGCAGTTTGATGCGCACGCCCGAATTGAGGAAAGCGAGCTCGCGATAGCGGTGCTCCAGCTTGTCGAAATCGAACTCGGTCACGTTCTTGAAGGTGTCCTCGCTGGCCTTGAAGGTGACGCGCGTTCCCTTCTTCAGCCCGTTCTCGTCGCCGTTCGATTCTACCGGCGGCGCATCGCCCACGACCCGCAGGCTCTCGACCGCGTCGCCGTGTTCGAAGCGCATCCAGTGCTCCTTGCCGTCGCGCCAGATGACGAGTTCGAGCCATTCCGACAGCGCGTTGACGACCGAGACGCCCACGCCGTGGAGGCCGCCCGAAACCTTGTAGGCATTGTCGTCGCTGGTGTTCTCGAACTTGCCGCCCGCGTGCAGCTGGGTCATGATGACCTCGGCGGCGGATACGCCTTCTTCCTTGTGGAGATCGACCGGAATGCCGCGCCCGTTATCCTCGACCGATACGGACCCGTCGGCGTTCAGCTCGATCAGGACGAGGTCGCAATGGCCCGCCAGCGCTTCGTCGATCGCATTGTCCGAAACTTCGAACACCATGTGGTGGAGGCCCGATCCATCGTCGGTATCGCCGATATACATGCCCGGCCGCTTTCGCACCGCGTCGAGGCCCTTGAGGACCTTGATCGAATCGGCGCCGTACTGGCCGTTGCGTTTCGCGGAATTGGGAGTCTCGGATGCGCCGTTTTCCGGCGTCGCTGGGGTGTTCTCGTCCATATCCAGCATATAGGCGCATAGAGGGCTTTTGACAAAGTTTACGGGGGCTTTTCCCCATCTTGCCCGCTCACCCTTCGGATCGCTTGACCGGACGCGCCGACAGCGCCACGTGCCGTTACGGCATGCTTTCCATTCTCGACATCTTTCGCATCGGCATCGGCCCCTCCAGTTCGCACACGGTCGGCCCGATGCGGATCGCGGTGCGCTTCGTGCGCGCGCTGGAAAAAGCGGGTCTGCTGGAGCGGACGGCGCGGGTCGCGGTGGAGTTGCAGGGATCGCTGGCGCTGACCGGCGTGGGGCACGGGACGGTGGATGCCACCATCCTCGGCCTGGCGGGCTTCCGCCCCGACCGCACCGATCCCGACGAGGCGGCTGCCACGCTAAAAACCATCCGCGAAACCGGGCAGATCGCGCTGGGGAACAAGCAAGCCATCGCGTTTGAAAGAGCGCGCGATATCGACCTGGCCGGGCATATCATCCCCGATCTCCATCCCAACGGCATGCGGCTGAGCGCGGGCGATGCCGATGGCGCGGTTCTGCTCGAGCGGACCTATTATTCGACCGGCGGCGGCTTCGTGGCGAGCGCGGCGCAATTGCAGCGCAAGCCCAAGGACGATCGCGTGCGTACCGGCGCGAGCGTGCCGCACCCCTTCGGATCGGCGGCGGAGCTGCTCGGCCTGTGCGCGGCACAGGATTGCGCCATCGCCGACCTCGTCCTCGCCAACGAAGACGCGATGCGTTCGCGCGACGAGACAATGGCGGGGCTCGACCGGGTGGCCGAGGCGATGGATGGCTGCATCGATCGCGGCCTGTCCCAGCGCGGCATCCTGCCCGGCGGATTGAAGGTGCGCCGCCGCGCGCCCGATCTGTGGGACAAACTGTCCGCCCAGCCGCAATCGAACGAGCGCGAATCGCTGTTCGACTGGCTAAATTGCTACGCCATGGCAGTGAACGAGGAGAACGCCGCCGGAGGCCGCGTCGTCACCGCGCCCACCAACGGGGCGGCGGGCATCATCCCGGCGGTGATGCGCTTCTACTGCAAGACCGCCGACGAGAAGGATTGCAAGGAAAGCCGCCGCACCTTCCTGTTGACGGCCGGCGCGATCGGGCTGCTCTACAAACAGCGCGCCAGCATCTCGGGCGCCGAAATGGGCTGCCAGGGCGAAGTCGGCGTCGCCTGCTCGATGGCGGCGGGCGGGCTGGCGGCATTGTGGGGTGCCAATCCCGAGCAAGTCGCCAGTGCGGCGGAAATCGGGATGGAGCACAATTTGGGCCTGACATGCGACCCGGTTGCAGGGCTGGTGCAAGTGCCCTGCATCGAGCGCAATGCCATCGGTGCGGTCAAGGCGGTCAATGCTGCGCGGCTGGCGCTTCATCGTACGGCCGCCGAAAGCTGCGTCACGCTCGACCAGGTGATCGAGACCATGCGCCAGACCGGGCTCGACATGTCGACCAAGTACAAGGAAACGAGCCAGGGCGGGCTGGCGGTAAACGTCATCGAATGCTGATGGCGATCGTGCGCAGCCGGACTGTCGCCTGCGCTCTGCTGCTTTGCGGCTGAAACGCTCGACATGGCGTGCCCAGCGGGTAGGGTGCGCGCATGGGAGACACTTCGATTCCGGCCACTGCCGACCGCCTCGCCGAACCCTTCGGCGATTTTTCCGCGACGCTGGCCGCCTGGGCCGAGGCGCAGCCGGAGCAAATCGCTTTGCGGGACGAGACCGGCGCGCTGAGTTGGGCCGAGATGGCCGACCGGATCGAGCGGATCGCGGCGCGGCTCGTCGAAGAGGGATTGGAGCGCGGCCAGGCGGTGGCGATCCTCGGC
This sequence comes from Erythrobacter sp. HI0063, assembly GCF_001635685.1. Taxonomy (GTDB): domain Bacteria; phylum Pseudomonadota; class Alphaproteobacteria; order Sphingomonadales; family Sphingomonadaceae; genus Qipengyuania. Next base: position 11,143 of record NZ_LWFF01000321.1, on the reverse strand, counting down.
GCTTCCTCCATACCCTACGCGCTGGTCTTCCTCGCGGCAGTGCGGGCTGGCGGCGTCGCCGCGCCGCTGACGACCAGTGCCAGCGCCGAACAATTAGCGGAAATGGCGCGCGATTCGGGCGCGGCGCATATCTTCATCGACCGCGCCAAGCTGAGCGAGTTGGGTGAAGACAGCTTTGCCGGGCTGACGCGCATCGTCCTCGACGAAGGGTTGGACGAGTGGATGGCACCCGCCGGAACGCGCGCCCCTGCCTTCGCGCCCGAGCCGAAAGACGCCTTCAACATCATCTATTCGAGCGGCACCACCGGCACGCCCAAGGGCATCGTCCATTCGCACGGCATGCGCTGGACGCAGTTCGCTTCCACCGCCAATTCCTATTGCGCGAGCGGGCTGGAGGTGCGCGCGCTCGCATCGACGCCGCTCTATTCCAACACCACCATGGTCGCCTTCCTCGCCCCGCTGCTGGCGGGCGGAATGGTGAGAGTGGTGGGCAAGTTCGATGCCGGACGGTGGCTGGCCCACGCGGAGCAGGATCGCACCACCGTCACCATGCTGGTCCCGGTCCAGTATCAGCGGCTGATGGACGCGCCGGGGCTGGACGATGCCGACCTGTCTGCGCTGCGCCTGAAATACTGCACCAGTGCGCCCTTCTCCGCCGAGTTGAAGCGCGAGGTTTTGGCGCGCATGCCCGGCGCGCTGATCGAGATCTATTCGATGACCGAAGGCGGCCTCGTCTGCCTGCTGCCCGCGCATGAATTTCCCGACAAGCTGCATACGGTCGGTCGCCCTGCGCCGGGCAGCGAAGTGAAAGTGCTGGACGACGACGATCGCGAAGCGCCGCCGGGTACGGCAGGCAATCTGGTGGGCCGCAGCGCCACGATGATGAGCGGTTACAGGAACCAGCCCGGAAAGACGCAGGAAGGCTATTGGACCGATCCGAAAACCGGAGAGGTCTGGCAGCGGATGGGGGATATCGGGCGCGTCGATGCGGACGGTTTCGTCGAGCTGGTCGGCCGCGCGAAGGATATGATCATTTCGGGCGGGTTCAACATCTATCCCGTCGATCTCGAAACCGAGCTCGAGAAGGAAGCGGGCGTCGCCGAAGCCGCAGTCATTGGCGTTCCTTCGCGCAAATGGGGCGAGACACCGGTGGGCTTCGTCCGGCTGGGCGCAGATGCGCGGGATACGGAAACGATCCTCGCCGCAGTGAATGCCCGGCTCGGCAAGACCCAGCGGCTCGCCCAATTGCACGCCATCGAGGATATGCCGCGCAGCCATATCGGAAAGCTTTTGAAAACCGAACTGCGCGCCGAAGCCGAGCGCCGCGGCCTGCCCGAATAGATATCAAGGCGGCGTACGCGCTTTCGAGACGCGGCACCGATGGGGTAGGGGGGAGAGGGTTCGGCGGCCGCGTCTCTACTCGCTGCCTAGCGCCTTGCGAGACCGGTCGGGCATCAGGGGGAGAGGAGGCTCCGACCGTTCTTGCCCCGCAAGGGAGGACCAGGATGCCGCCGGCGCAATGCACCTTGAAGCGGGTTTTCCTGCAGGAGCCGATCGCAATGGGAGGACCGGATCGGCGTCTGGAGTGCGAAATAATGTTGCACCGCTGCGAACGAAAGTGAGAAAACACCAAATGCGGTTGCATTTCTTGCAAGCAAGCTTCGGCGAAAGAGCGCGCCCTCTCTCTGGACCGGTCGGCACCTTGGCGGTAACGGCTCGCCCATGGACCCAGAGCATCTCCCCGACTCCATCCTAATCGTCGATTTCGGCAGCCAGGTGACGCAGCTGATCGCGCGCCGCGTGCGCGAAGCGGGCGTCTATTCCGAAATCGCGCCGTTCAGCATGGCGGAAGAGGCGTTTGCCCGCATGAAGCCCAAGGGCATCATCCTGTCGGGATCGCCCGCCAGCGTGCCCGAGGATGGAAGCCCGCGCGCGCCCCAGTGCCTGTTCGACAGCGGCCTGCCGATCCTGGGCATCTGTTACGGCCAGCAGGTCATGACGCACCAATTGGGCGGCGAAGTCCGCCCCGGCCATGAAACGGGTGAAGGCGGCGAGTTCGGCCGCGCTTTCCTTACCGTCACCAAGCCCTGCGCGCTGTTCGACGGTCTATGGGAGGAGGGCGAGCGCCATCAGGTTTGGATGAGCCATGGCGACAAGGTCACGCGCTTTGCCGAGGGGTTCGAGATCGTCGCCACCAGCGATGGCGCGCCTTTCGCGGTGATCGCAGACGAGGCGCGCAAATATTACGGCGTCCAGTTCCATCCCGAAGTCGTCCACACGCCTGATGGGGCGAAGCTGATCGCCAATTTTGCGCGCCATGTCTGCGGCCTCGCCGGCGATTGGTCCATGGCCGAATTCCGCGCCACCAAGATCGCGGAAATCCGCGAGCAGGTGGGCGATGGAAAGGTCATTTGCGGCCTGTCGGGCGGTGTCGATTCCGCCGTCGCTGCCGTGCTGATCCACGAAGCGATCGGCGACCAGCTGACCTGCGTCTTCGTCGATCACGGATTGATGCGGATGAACGAGGCCGAGCAGGTCGTCACCCTGTTCCGCGACCATTACAACATCCCGCTCGTCCATGTGGACGCCGAAGAGATGTTCCTCTCGGGCCTCGCGGGCCAGACCGATCCGGAGAAGAAGCGCAAGTTCATCGGCGGCGCCTTCATCGACCTGTTCGAGCAGGAAGCGAATAAGATCGGCGGGGCGGATTTCCTCGCCCAAGGCACGCTCTATCCCGACGTGATCGAGAGCGTCAGCTTCACCGGCGGCCCCTCGGTCACGATCAAGAGCCACCACAATGTCGGCGGCCTGCCCGAGCGGATGAACATGAAGCTGGTCGAGCCCTTGCGCGAACTGTTCAAGGACGAGGTTCGCGAACTGGGGCGCGAGCTGGGCCTGCCCGAAATCTTCGTCGGTCGCCATCCCTTCCCCGGACCCGGCCTCGCCATCCGTATTCCCGGCGAAGTGACGAAGGAGCGCTGCGACATCCTGCGGAAGGCGGATGCGATCTATCTCGACGAGATTCGCAAGGCCGGGCTTTACGATGCGATCTGGCAGGCTTTCGCCGTGCTGCTCCCGGTCAGGACGGTGGGCGTGATGGGCGACCACCGCACCTATGACAGCGTCTGCGCCCTGCGCGCCGTGACCAGCACGGACGGGATGACGGCGGACGTCTACCCCTTCGACGCCAGCTTCCTGACTCAATGCGCCACGCGGATCGTCAACGAGGTGAAGGGCATCAACCGGGTGACCTACGACTACACGTCGAAACCGCCGGGCACGATCGAGTGGGAATAACGCCTCCGACCTCGCTCTGCATCCCCGTCGCCATGCCGCAGGAATTGTGCGCCGTGGATGACGAGTTGAAAGCGATCTATCACGGGCCCGACAGCGTCTGCGTCTGGGTGTTCGAAACGCGCGAGGATCGCAACCGCTTCGTCGAGGAGACGGCGGGCCTAAAAAAGGCCGAGCGCGAGGCGGTCTTCGAACGGTCGTACCGCGTAAATGCCTGACCGGCATTTCGCAGCGAAACCGTTCGGAAACTGCCTCGTGCGTCCGACCGTTTAACCGCGGTCGAAGAAATCCACCGCGCCGGTGTCGAGATCGTAATAGGCGCCGACGACCTTCAATCGTCCTTGCGCCAGCGGCTCCTGCATCAATGGATCGGTCTGGTTGCGCAATTGCGAAACGACGCGGCGCACATTCTGGCGCACCGCATTGTCGAGCTCGATCGTTCCGTTCTCGCGCGAGGCGAGCACGGCGGGGATGATCGGTTCGATCATGCGCCCGATCTGGCCTGGGAAGGTAGCATTGTTCTTCACCACGTCGACCGCCGCCTTCACTGCGCCGCAGCTTTCATGGCCCATCACGACGACGAGGGGCACGCCGAGCACGCCGACCGCATATTCGATGCTGCCGAGCGCGACCGTGTCTACCGTGTTGCCCGCATTGCGGATGATGAAGAGTTCGCCCAGTCCTCGCCCGAACAGCAATTCGGGCGGCACGCGGCTGTCCGAACAAGTGACATAGGCCGCGAAGGGCGACTGGCCCTCCGCCAGTTCGAGCCGCCGCTGCGCGTTCGAGATGCCGGAGCGCTGTTCGCCGCGCAGGAAAGCGGCATTGCCTTCCTGAAGAATGGCGAGCGCCTGATCCGGCGTCAGATTGCTGGTGTCGATCGGCGCGGCTGCCGCTGCCACGGTCTGCTGTGCCGAGGCGCTGGCGCATCCGGCCATCGCCATCGCCGCCGTGCCGAGGGCGGCCGTGCCCATGAAGTTCCGTCGGCTCGAATTCTCGGGCGCGTGGTCGGACTTTGTATCGTGCATGGTCGATCCCTTTTCATGAAGTTCGGAGTTGTTACCGTTCAAACCCGACCCTAGCGATCCCACCGGAGCTTGCAAATTTGCCGCACTCGCTCTTTTCCGATCCCCGCACCGAGACCTTGCGCCGTCTTCAGGCGCTCCTGATCCAGCGCTTCGGGCGGATCGAGCGAGCGGCGGCGGCGTGGCGAGAGCCGGAATGGGTGCTGGTGCAGGGCGTGATCGGCGCGCGCACGAAGTCGCCGGTTTCGAATGCCGCGACCGACCGCCTGCTGACCCGCTACGGTTCGTGGGAGGCGGTGGCCGAGGCGCCGGTTCAGGAATTGCAGGCGGGGCTTTCGACGCAGACCTATCCCAACATTGCGGCCGAGCGCCTGAAGGCCAGTCTGACCGCACTGATCGAACAGCGCGGGACGGTCGATCTGTCGCATCTTGCGCAGATGGAAACGGGCGAGGCGATGGACTGGCTCGAACGCTTGCCCGGCATCGGGCGCAAGATCGCGGCGGGGATCATGAACGCCAGCACGCTAGACCGGCGCGCCATCGTGCTCGATTCGCACCACACCCGCATTCTCCAGCGCATGGGCCTCATCCCGCCCAAGGCGACTACCGCGCGCGCTTTCGATGCGATCATGCCTGCCATGCCGGACGAGTGGTCGGGCGCGGATTTCGACGAGCATCACCTGCTGATGAAAAAGCTCGGCCAGACATGGTGCAGGCCCAGCGCGCCCGATTGTGCGGCCTGCGCCGCCTGCTCGCTCTGCGCGACGGGGCTGGCCCGGACCTGAGCACCGGAACGCTCTGCCCGGCTCCGCCGTTGGGTGGCTAACAGTCATCGGAGTTCCCATGCCCAGCAATGCCCCCCTTTTCGACACCGTCACATTCGGTGCGTTCGAAGCGCCCAACCGTATCGTCATGGCGCCGCTCACCCGCAGCCGTTCCGAAGCGAAGACCAACGAACCGACCGGCCTCCACGCGCTCTATTACGCGCAGCGTGCTGGTGCAGGCCTGATCGTGGGCGAAGCCACGCAGATCAGCCAGCAGGGCCAGGGCTATGCCTGGACACCGGGCATCTTTACCGATGGCCAGGTCGAAAGCTGGAAGGTCGTGACCGACGCAGTGCACGAGGCGGGCGGACGGATTTTCTGCCAGTTATGGCATGTCGGCGCGATCAGCCATTCGGTGTTTCAGCCCGATGGCGGCAAGCCCGTCTCCGCCAGCGCCTGGACGCCCGAGGGCGAAGCCTTCGTGGGCGATCGCCACGAAGACGGGCCGCAAGTGCCGTTCGAAGAGGCGCGCGCCCTGCGCACCGACGAGATCCCCGGCCTCATCGAAGATTACCGCCACGCCGCCCGCTGCGCTGCGAAGGCCGGGTTCGACGGGGTCGAGGTCCACTGCGCCAACAATTACTTGATCGACCAGTTCATCCGATCCGAAACCAATAATCGCGACGACCAATATGGCGGTAGCCTCGACAACCGCCTGCGCCTGATGCGCGAAGTGGTCGCGGCGGTGTGCGAGGAGCTGCCCGCCGATCGCGTCGGCGTGCGCCTGTCGCCGCAGGGCGGTCCGGGCGGTACCGAGGATGCCAACCCGGAAGAAACCTATCCCGCCGCCGCCAAGGCACTGGCCGGAAAAGGGCTCGCCTATCTCCACGTCATCCGTCCGAACTCGCATACCGGCGAGGGCAAGGATGAGATCGGCGACGCAATCCTGAAGACGATGCGCGAAGCCTTCGACGGCACCTTCATCGCGAATGGCAATTTCGAACCTGCCGAAGCCGCCGAACGGATCGAAAAGGGCCATGCCGATGCGGTCGCCTTCGGGCGCCTGTTCCTCGCCAATCCCGATCTGCCCGTCCGCATCGCGCAGGACGGGCCCTATAACGAACCGGATGAAAGCACCTTCTATGGCGGCGGGGCCGAAGGCTATACCGACTATCCGAGCCTGGAACAGGTAAACGATCCTCTCCCGGCCTGATCCATGCTGGACGATGAAGCGGTAGAAAGCGTCTATCGCATTCTCTCGCAAGAAATGCCGGGGCGCACACCGGACGCGAAGGGCCCCAAGGGCCAGCCCGACGCGTTCCGGTCCTGCATTTCGTGCATGCTGTCTGCCCAGTCGCTCGACCGCAATACGGCGAAGGCGAGCAAGGCCCTGTTCGCGCTGGCGACGACGCCGAAGGCGATGCTGGAGCTGGACGACCGCGACATCGCCGCCGCCATCAAGCCGTGCGGGCTCTACAACAACAAGACCCGCTCGATCCGCCGCTTCTGCGAGGCTCTGCTGGCGGAGCATGGCGGCGTGGTGCCCGACAGCCGCGAGGGGCTGATGAGCCTGCCCGGCATTGGGCGCAAATGCGCCGATATCGTGATGAGCTTCACCTTCGGAAAGGACGTGATCGCGGTCGATACGCATGTGCATCGGGTCTGCAACCGTATTGGACTGACCGATGCGAAGACGGCGGACCGGACCGCGCAGCAATTGGAAGAGCGCACGCCCGAATGGGCGCTGCGCGACGGACATTTCTGGCTGATCCAGTTCGGCAAGCGCGTCTGCACGGCCCGCGCCCCGAAATGTCCGGCCTGCCCGGTCAACGCCTATTGCGAATTCTACGCCGCGACGCGCGCTACCAGCTGAAGCCTGCCGCCACCGCGCGCTTTTCCGCCTCGGTACTTGTCCGTCCAAGCGCTTCGTTGCGATGCGGAAACCGGCCGAAGCGTGCGATCATGCGGTGATGCGCTTTTGCGAAGCCGAGCGATCCGGGGACATGCCGCGCAAACAGGCGCAGGCTCAACTCCTGATCGGCGATCGCCTCGCTATGCATCAGGGGCATGAGCAGGAATTGCTTTTCGGACCGCGAAAGGCCCGTCAGCCAGCCCCGGCGAAGCGCGGCGTGGGTCAGGGAAAGCGCCAGATCGTCCCAGGCGAAGGCCTGCGCCGTGTCGCGATAGAGATTGCGCGGCACCTGATCGAACAGCAGGATTGCGGCGCGGGTCAGTGCGCGATCGCCGAGAAAGTCATATGCCGGCTGCGATCCCATCGCGTGAAGCACATGCTCGAAGCGGCGTGCGAGTAGATCGTCGACCTTCTCACCGCCGCCGAACCAATCGCTGGAGCCGAGCCGTTCGAACCAAATATGCAGCAGCTCTCGCGCCCAGGACCGTACAGCTGCCGTCATCGTCTATCGCGTGCCTTCGACGCGCTCGTAGGGGACGAAGTCGGTCAGGAAGATATTGCCGGAGTAAAACCCGGTCAGCCGGTCGCGCGTCGTGATCTGGTCGAGGCGGCAGAGGCGGCTGCCCGTTCCGAACTTGCGGATCACCAGCACATCGTCCTCATCGAGCGTTTCCGGCGCACGGGTGCGATTGACATATACCGTGTCGCCGCTGCGATAGACGATCGCCGTGTCGTCGATCACGGTCAGCGGGCGGCTCTGGAAGGTGTTGATGCAGCTCTGCGGTTCGCCCGCGACACGGCCATCGATCATCTCGGCCAGCTTCTCTTCGCCCGATTTGCGTTCGGCGGAAGCGGGGGAAGCGACGAGGGTTACAGCGGTAGCGGCGATGGCGAGTGAGGACAGGCGGGACATGATCGGTTCTCCTATGGAAGCGATGTATACCTCAAAATGCCTGAACCCGGGCTGAGTTTCCGATCCGCTATGCCATTGGGCGCAGGCTTCAACCGGTGCCGCCCACCGTCAGGCGGTCGATCAGCAGCGTCGGCTGGCCCACGCCTGCCGGCACGCTCTGCCCGCCCTTGCCGCACACGCCGACCCCTTCGTCGAGCGCCATGTCGTCGCCGATGCCCAAAACGCGGGTCAGCACACTGGGCCCGTCGCCGATCAGCGTCGCGCCCTTGATCGGGGCGACGATCTTACCGTTCTCGACCTTGTAGGCCTCGGTACAGGCGAACACGAATTTGCCGCTGACGATATCGACCTGTCCGCCCCCGAAGCTGGTGGCGTAGATGCCGTCCCTGACGCGGGAGAGCAGCTCGGCCGGATCGTCCTCGCCGCTGCGCATGAACGTGTTGGTCATGCGCGGCATGGGCGCGTGTTCGTAGCTCTGGCGGCGGCCGTTTCCGGTCGGCTCCACGCCCATCAGGCGCGCGTTCAGCCGGTCCTGCATATAGCCCTTCAGGATACCGTCCTCGATCAGCACGGTCTCGCGCGTGGGTGTGCCCTCGTCGTCGATACTTAGCGAGCCGCGCCGTTCCGCAATGCTGCCATCGTCCACTACCGTAACGCCGGGGGCGGCCACCCGCTCGCCGATCCGGCCCGAAAAGGCGCTGGTGCCCTTGCGGTTGAAATCGCCTTCGAGGCCGTGGCCGACCGCCTCGTGCAGCAGCACGCCGGGCCAGCCGGGGCCGAGCAGTATGGTGGTCTCCCCCGCCGGGGCGGCCACGCTGTCCAGATTGACGAGCGCCTGGCGCACGGCCTTGTCGATACCGCGCATCCACTGCCCTTCATCGAACAGGCGGTCGTAGAGATAGCGCCCGCCCATTCCGAAGCTGCCGCTTTCGCGCCGACCGTTCGATTCGGCGACGATGCCGATATTGAGGCGCACCAGCGGGCGGATGTCGCGCGCGGTGAAGCCATCGGGCCGCAGGATATCGACCACGCTCCAGCTTGCCGAAAGGCTGGCGCTGACCTGCGCGACGCGCGGTTCCTTCGCGCGGGCGACTGCATCGATCTTCTCGAGCAGCGCCACCTTTTCGGCGAACGGCACGAGATCGAGCGGGCACAGATCGGTGTAGAGATGGCGGTTGGTCCGCTCTGGCGGAAGAACCGCAGGCTGCTTGCCCGGATCGAGCAATTGCAGGGTTTCGCCCGCCCGCGCGATGGCCTTGTGGCTGATCTCGTTGGCATGGGCGAAGCCGGTCGTCTCGCCCGATACGCCGCGCAGGCCGAAACCCGAATCGCGGCTGTAATCGGCGGTCTTCAGGCGTCCGTCATCGAAGGCGAAGGCCTCGGAGGCCGAGAATTGAAGATAGAGCTCGCCATCGTCGCACGGAGCGAGGAGATCGGCGGTAAGGCGCAACGCCCCGTCGGGATCGATCTGGCGATAGAGCAGGGCATGCGGATCGGTGGCTGGAGTCATGCAACCTATGTAGGCACTGCATGGCCCGACCGATAGGGGGACGAAAGCACGCCACCCCCTCGTATGGCGCGCCCCCGCGGTGTTTAGCGGTGGCCCGGATCGCCGCCTTCGGAGATATCGCGAAGCATCGCCGGGTCCACTCCGTCCGCCGGGCCGCCTTCCAGCACGAAGCGCCGGTCGCAATAGCCGCAATCGACATAGCCGTGCTCGTCGATTTCGAGATAGACCTTGGGATGGCCCAGCGCTGCAGGGCGATAATTCGGGCCGCCGCGAATATCGCTGGCGCCATCGCACCACACGCGCCGGGTTTCGACCTTCACGATTTCGGGCGGTGCGGTATAGGGCGCGGCGTTTTCGGCGGTGTTCATGGCAGGAGCGATAAATGCTCGGCCCGCCCCGCGCAAGCGGATGGTTTGCGTGTCCGCGATATCCGCCGTAAGGCGCGGGCCATGGCTCCAGAACCCACCAGCGAACCGGCGATCCGCATCGATAACCTCGTGAAGCGCTATGGTGCAAAGGACAGCGCCAAAGACAGTGATGGCGGGGGCAAGCTGGCTTTGAAGGGCGTCAGCTTCGACGTGCCCGAAGGCGGCATCTTCGGCCTGCTCGGTCCCAATGGCGCGGGCAAGTCCACGCTGATCAACATCCTCGCCGGGCTGGTCGACAAGACCGATGGCAGCGCGGAAATCTGGGGCTTCGACATCGATCGCCAGCGCCGGAATGCCAAGCGATCGATCGGGATCGTCCCGCAGGAGATCGTGTTCGATCCCTTCTTCACACCTTTCGAAGTGCTGGAGAACCAGGCGGGCTTCTACGGCATCCCCAAGGCGGAACGGCGCAGCGAGGAGCTGCTGGAGGCGGTGCGCCTGTCGGACAAGCGCGATGCCTATGCCCGCACGCTTTCGGGCGGGATGAAGCGGCGGCTGCTGATCGCCAAGGCGATGGTGCATTCCCCGCCGATCCTGGTGCTGGACGAGCCGACCGCGGGCGTCGACGTCGAACTGCGCCGCCAATTGTGGGAATTGGTGCTCGAACTGAACGGGCAGGGCGTCACCGTGGTTCTGACCACCCATTATCTCGAAGAAGCCGAACAATTGTGCGATCGCATCGCGATCATCAATCACGGCGAACTGATCGCCAACAAGCCCACGCGCGAACTGATCGGCATGGCGCGCGAGAAGATCGTGTCGGTTTCGGTCGACATGGATCTGGCCGGACCGATCATGGAAGAGGCTTTCGTGAAGGCCGAGGTGGTGGAGCCGCGCCGCCTCGACGTGACCTACGATCGCGATGCGACCACGGCGGGCCAGATTCTCTCGCTGATCCAGCACCATGGCTATGCGATCGAGGATGTGACCACGCGCGAGGCGGATCTGGAAGACGTGTTCGTCCAGTTAACGGCGGCGGTCTGATATTTTTGCAAATTACGCATTAATGCGTAGTGTTGCGTAAGCCCGCATTATCCGGTTTCGATGAGGAAACCGGCAGGAAGCGCGGTCCATAGGGGACGCATCACCCCCCCCCAACCGGATAGCCTTACTATGACTTTGCTTTCGAATATCGGCCTGGCACCCAAGCCCAGCCCGGTCCCCACACCGGCCCCGGCCCCCTCCTCCGAACCGACTGCGACGAGCGGTTCGGGCACCGCCACCGGGCTGCAATCGTCCTCGGACAGCGGACAGACCACGACGAATACGCAGAATACGTCGAGCGGCGGCAGCGCAT
>NZ_LWFF01000320.1 GCF_001635685.1 Erythrobacter sp. HI0063 | reverse complement strand
CACCAGCCAGCGGATCATGCCGCCTTGTCCTCCAGGCCGATGCCGGGAAGGCGCAGGCTGGCGATGAGACCGCGCAGTTCCTGCCGCGCGACGAGGTGGCTGGTGCCGAGATCGCCGAGATGCCCCTTGTCGAGCAGGGTCAGGCCCGAGGGGAAAAGCTCGCGATAGATCACACGCTCCGACAGGCCCTTGGCGATGCGGAAGCCGACCCGCTTGGACATTTCCGCCAGCGCCTTTTCCAGACGCGCCATATTGCGCGCTTCGGTATAACCGGTGCGGTTCCTGACTACGACCCAATCCAATTCGCGCCGATCCTGCTCCAGCCCCATGCGCGAGCGTTTGAGGCGCGCTTCCCAGATCAGTTCGGCGTAGAAGGACAGCTTCTTAACCTTGAACGTTTCGGCATCGACCTGGCCGATGAGGTCGAAATCGACGAAGCTGTCGTTCATCGGCGTGACCAGCGTGTCGGCCTGTTCGGCGGCGATGCGCGCCATCGGATCGTCGCGCCCCGGCGTGTCGACAATCAGGAAGTCGGCCGTCTGCGCGAACCGGTCGAGCGTCGCTTCGAGCGTTTTCTCGTCCTGGCCTGCCGCCGTTCCGTCGAAAACCTCGCAGGTCGGCGTCGGCAGTTCGATTCCGCGCTTTGCCTGAATGGCCTCGCGGTTCTCGATATAGCGATGCATCGTGCGCTGACGCGGATCGAGATCGATCGCGGCGACCGTCTTGCCCATATAGGCGAGCGCCACCGCCACGTGGACCGCCGTGGTCGATTTGCCGGTCCCGCCCTTCTCGTTGGCGAAGACGATGCGATGGGCACGATTGTGAGACAAGGGGTGCGCTGCTTTCCGTGTTCGTACGTCGAGTATTGTCGCGCCCGAACCGATGCGGCTAGGGCGGTCCCGGCCATAACCGAAGGGTGCCCCCGTGCAAACCGCGACCACGCTCGAAATGTTGAGAAGCTTCATCGCCGGGCTGCGCGAGGAAGGCGGCGGCTCGATCGCACTCGTGCCGACGATGGGCGCGCTGCACGAAGGGCATCTGACACTGATCCGCGAAGCGCGGGCGCGCGCCGACCATGTCGTCGCCTCGATTTTCGTCAATCCGCGCCAGTTCGGAGCGAACGAGGATCTCGACGCCTACCCCCGCCAGTTGGCGCGCGACAGCGACCTTCTGGCGGGCGAGGGCGTGGCCGTGCTTTGGGCGCCCGCGCCGAGCGAGGTCTATCCTGAAGGCTATGCGACCAATGTCTCGGTCAGCGGGGTCAGCGCAGGGCTCTGCGGCGCGGATCGGCCGGGTCATTTCGACGGCGTGGCAACGGTGGTGCTGAAGCTCTTCAACCAGGTTCGACCCGACATGGCGCTTTTCGGCGAGAAGGACTGGCAGCAACTCGCCGTGATCCGCCGCATGGCCCGCGATCTCGACCTGACCTTTCCGCATGTCGCGGCCATTTACGGCGTCGGGATCGTGCGCGAGGCGGACGGGCTCGCGATGAGCAGCCGCAACGCCTATCTCTCGCCCGACGATCGCCAGCGCGCCGCCGCTCTGCCCCGCGCGATGGAGGATGCGGCGGCCGTGATCGCTGATGGCGGCGATGCCGCGCGCGCTCTGGGCAATCTGAAGGAAACGCTGCGCGTGGCAGGCTTCGAAAGCGTCGATTACGCCGAATTGCGCGATGCGGACAGCCTGGCCCCGCTGGAGAGCGATAACGGCAATGCGCGCCTGTTCGTCGCCGCGCGGATCGGCGGCACACGCCTGATCGACAATCGCGCGGTCTAAAGAACCGGTTGAGCGATTAGAATCTTGGCGTCGCCTTCAATCGAAAGCGACGACCAGTCGCGAACCAGCGCACATTGCCCTGCCGCGACCCTTTCGCCCTCAATCGTGGCGCTTCCTGAAACCGGGATGACGAGAAAGGCGCCCTCATACCGCGCCCTCACGTCAGGCGAGGCCGCGCCATCGAGCCGATCGAGCCGGAACAGCGGTCCCTCTACCAGAGTGACCTCCCCCGTTTCCGCCACGCGGCGCCTCATGCGCGGAGGATGCGGTTCACCCTTGGCGACTGCGATTGCCGCATCGAGATGCAGTTCGCGCGGGCGCCCATAATCGTACAGGCGATAGGTTATGTCGCTGTTCTGCTGGATTTCGATCAGGCTGCACCCTGCTCCGATTGCGTGCACTGTGTTGGCGGGGATATAGAAGAAATCGCCTGGGACGACATCGAACCAGGCCATTCTCGCTTCGATCGAGCCGTCGAGAGCGGCCGATTTGAGCGTTTCGGCGTCGAGCGGTTCCTCGAAACCGATACCGATCCGCGCACCCGGTTCGCAAGCGGTGATCAACCAACACTCTTCCTTGCCTTCGCTCCTGCCGGTCGCAGCCAGAGCCTGAGCGTCGTCGGGATGGACCTGGACGGACAGATTTTCGCTGGCGAATAGATATTTGACGAGCAGATCGTCGAGCGCGGCCGGCGGTTCGAACCAGAATTCACCGATGCGCTTTCCTTCGGGTGCCACGAACGGTGCGGGCAGCCGATCACGCCCCCAGGGTTTTTCGACCGAGCGGACCGGAAGAAGCGAACTCATTCGTGCTTATCCTGGTTCTGGGCGCCCGTGAGTTTTCCGACCTTTTGCGTCCCGTCCACGGTGGTCACCAGCACCTCGTCGCCATCGACAACGATGCAAAGGTCCTCGAGACCGATCGCCGAAACGCGCGGGCCATCGGTTTCGATGAGGACATTGCGGCAGTCGACCAGTTCCGCCCGCCCGATGACTCGATTGCCGTCCGCATCGCCTGGACGCTTATCGCGCACCACATGCCAGTTGCCGATATCCGACCATCCCATATCGACCGGTACGACGGCAGCCCGATCGGTTTTTTCCATGACGGCATAGTCGATCGATTCGCTGGGCACGGCGGCGAACAGTTCCGCATCGGGTTCGAAGCGATTGTCCTTCTCGTGACCGGTCGCGACCGCGTTCGCCACCGCATCAGCGATATCGGGTCGGTGGGCTGCGAGCTCTTCGAGATAACGCCCGGCGGTGAAAACGAAGATACCTCCGTTCCAATCGTATCCGCCGTCTTCGACAAAAGCTTTGGCGCGGTCACGATCGGGCTTCTCCACAAAGCGCTCGATCTCGTACGCGCCGTCCCCCATGGCATCGCCGCGTTTGATATATCCAAAGCCGGTCTCGGGCGCGGTCGCGCGGATCCCAAAGGCCACGAGCCGTCCTTCGCGCGCCAGTTCCGCCCCCCGGCGCGCCGCTTCGATAAAGGCTTCGGTATCGGAGATGTGATGATCGCTCGGACAAACGAGCATGACCTGATCCGCAGGTAGCCGCAAAGCCGCAAGTGCGATCGCCGCGGCAGTGTTGCGCGCGCTCGGCTCCACGATGATCGATACGTCGCCCTCGAGAGTCTCGCTCTCCACATGGTCGAGATGACCCTTACCGGTCACGATCATCGCCGAGGCGAATGCGCTGTCGCCCTGCGTCCTTGCTAGCGCCTGACCGAACAGCGTCTCATCGCCCACAAGCGGCAGGAAGGGCTTGGGTCTCGAAATTCGGCTACGCGGCCACAACCGCGTGCCGCTACCGCCGCAAAGAATTACGGGTGAAATACTCTCGCTCATGCGATGGCGCTTATTGCTCCGCCACGTCGCGGGCAAGCCAAGATGGTGGGAAAATCAGATGCGTGTCATGTTTACTGTGGCGAAGAGCGTGCGAAACACGGCGAAGCGATGAAAATCATGGAGCGGGTAGCGGGAATCGAACCCGCATAACTAGCTTGGAAGGCTAGGGCTTTACCACTAAGCTATACCCGCCCGCTGCACGTTTCGGCAGGCGCCGCCTTTGCCACTCCTGGCGGCGCGTCGTCAACTGGTTTGCATCGGCCGGTTTGCGCAATACCGTGCGCGCGCTTTTTTTCGGCGGCCGATCACCGGGCGCTTGTCCGTGCGACACGAAATGTTTCTTCCGTCGCGTCGGGCCCGACCTTACCTCGCCATCCATCATGACCAGCCGAACCCATCTCGACCGGCTTGAGGCCGAAAGCATCCATATTCTGCGTGAAGTCGTCGCCGAGGCGGCCAAGCCCGTCATGCTGTACTCGGTCGGCAAGGACAGTGCAGTGATGCTGCACCTGGCCCGCAAAGCCTTCCATCCCGCCCCGCCTCCCTTCCCGCTTCTCCATGTCGACACGACCTGGAAATTTCGCGCCATGTACGAGCTGCGCGAAAAGGCGGCGAAGGATGCAGGCATGGAATTGCTCGTCTGGCAGAACCCCGAGGCCAAGGAGCGCGGTATCAATCCGTTCGATCACGGCCCGCTCCACACCGATATGTGGAAGACGCAAGGGCTGAAGCAGGCGCTCGACCATTACGGGTTCGACGCGGCGTTCGGCGGGGCGCGGCGCGACGAGGAGAAGAGCCGTGCGAAGGAACGCGTGGTCAGCTTCCGCAGCGCGAGCCACGCCTGGGATCCCAAGGCCCAGCGGCCGGAACTCTGGAACCTCTACAATCTGCGCAAGGCCAAAGGCGAAAGCCTGCGCGCCTTTCCGCTGTCGAACTGGACCGAGCTCGATATCTGGCAGTACATCATGGCCGAGAATATCGAGATCGTGCCGCTCTATCTGTCGCAGCCCCGCCCCACGGTGGAGCGTGACGGCATGCTGCTGATGGTCGATGACGAGCGCTTCCCGCTGCGTGACGGGGAAGAGCCGCAGATGCGCTCGATCCGCTTCCGCACCCTTGGTTGCTATCCGCTCACCGGCGCGGTCGAGAGCGAGGCGGACACGCTCGAAGGCGTGGTGCGCGAAATGTTGCTGACCACCACCAGCGAACGCCAGGGCCGCGCGATCGACAAGGACGATTCCGGCGCCGGGATGGAACGCAAGAAGGTGGAGGGGTATTTCTGATGAACCGGCCTGACGACACCGCCTATCGCGCCGATGCCCTGATCGACGAAGACATCGGCGAATATCTCGACCGCCATCGCGACAAGGACATGCTGCGCTTCATCACCTGCGGCAGCGTGGACGATGGCAAATCGACGCTGATCGGGCGCCTGCTCTATGACAGCCGCCGGGTCTTCGCGGACCAGCTGGAAGCGCTGGAGGCGGACAGCAAGGCATCGGGCACGCGCGGGGCGGAGCTCGATTTCGCGCTGCTGGTCGATGGGTTGGCGGCGGAGCGCGAACAGGGCATCACGATCGACGTCGCCTATCGCTTCTTCGCGACCGAGGCGCGCAAGTTCATCGTCGCCGATTGTCCCGGCCACGAACAATATACGCGCAACATGGTAACCGGCGCGTCCACTGCCGATGCCGCCGTCATCCTGATCGATGCGCGCAAGGGCGTGCTGACCCAGACGCGCCGCCACAGTTTCCTGTGCCACCGGCTCGGCATTCGCAACATGGTGCTGGCGGTCAACAAGATGGACCTCGTCGATTTCAGCCAGGAACGGTTCGACGCGATCGAGGCCGAATACCGCGCCTTTGCCGAGGAACTCGGGATCGAGCGCATCACGGCGATCCCGCTTGCGGCCGTAACCGGAGACAATATCGCCACCAAATCGGAAGCGATGGATTGGTGGGACGGCCCGACGTTGATCGCGCATCTCGAAACCATCCCGGTACGCGACCAGTCGAGCGCGGACGCGCCATTCCGCTTGCCGGTCCAGTGGGTCAATCGCCCCCACCAGGACTTCCGCGGTTTTGCAGGCCAGGTCGCGGGCGGCACGGTCAAGCCCGGCGATGCAGTACGCATCCTGCCCTCGGGCACCACCACCACGGTGCGCGCGATCCCGTCCTTCGACGGCGACAGGGACAGCGCCGAAGCGGGCGATTCGATCACGCTCACTCTCGACGATGAAGTCGATTGTTCGCGCGGCGACGTCATCGCATCCGCCGACGATCCGCCCCAGGTGGCCGATCAGTTCGAAGCGACGCTCGTCTGGATGGACGCCGAATCGCTGAAACCGGGGCGCGGATACTGGCTCAAGCTCGGCACGCAGACCGTGACCGCCACGATCGCCGAGCCGAAATACGAGATCAACGTTAACACGATGGCGAAGCTGGCGGCGACCAGCCTGGACCTCAATGCCATCGGCGTGGTCGAAGTGACGACCGAACGGCGGATCGTGTTCGAACCGTACGATACGAACCCCACGCTCGGCGGCTTCGTCCTGATCGACAAGGTGAGCAACCAGACGGTCGCTGCGGGCATGCTGCATTTCGCGCTGCGGCGCGCGCAGAACGTCCATTGGCAGGCGACCAGCGTCGGGCGCGAGGATCATGCCAGTCTCAAGAACCAGACCCCGCGGCTGCTATGGTTCACCGGTCTTTCGGGCTCGGGCAAATCGACGATCGCCAACGAAGTCGAAAAGAAGCTGGCGCTGATGAACCGCCACACCTTCCTGCTCGATGGAGACAATGTCCGCCATGGCCTGAACAAGGATCTGGGCTTCACCGAAACCGACCGGATCGAGAACATCAGGCGCATCGGCGAAGTCGCCAAACTGATGACGGATGCGGGCCTCATCGTCCTCACCGCCTTCATCAGCCCCTTCCGGGCCGAGCGGCAGATGGTGCGCGACATGCTTCCCGATGGCGAGTTCATCGAGATCTTCGTCGATACGCCGCTTGAAGTGGCGGAGCAGCGCGACGTGAAGGGTCTTTACAAGAAAGCGCGCGAGGGAAGCCTCAAGAACTTCACCGGGATCGACAGCCCGTATGAAGAGCCGCAGGCGCCCGAAATTCGCGTCAACACGGTCGATATGACGGCCGAAGAAGCGGCGGATTATATCGTGTCGCGCATCCTCCCGCTGAAGTGAGCGAGCGAATGGCAAGCCACGAAACCGATGGCGATCTGGCCGCGCGGCTGGCGCAGGAAGCGGGCCAATTGCTGCTCGATCTGCGCGCACAGGGCGAATTCGAAGGCCGCGCGTTGGGCGAGGAAGGCGATCGACGCGCCAACGCGCTGTTGATGGCGGCGCTGAAAGAGGCCCGTCCCCACGATGGTATCCTGAGCGAGGAAACGCGCGACACGCCCGAGCGGCTCGAGAAAAGCCGCGTCTGGATCGTCGATCCGGTCGATGGGACACGCGAATATGGCGAGGGGCGGCCGGACTGGGCCGTCCATGTGGGCCTCGCCGTTGATGGCGCGGCGCATCTCGGCGCGGTTGCGCTACCGGGTATGGCGGGCCAGCGCGTGTTGCGATCCGACCAACCGATCGCCTGCGATCCGACGACGTGTCGCCCCCGCATGGTGGTCAGCCGCTCGCGCCCTCCGGCAGAAGCCGAAAAGGCGGCGGCGGCAGTCGATGCCGAGATCGTGCCGATGGGCTCCGCCGGCGCGAAGGCGATGGCCGTGGTGCGCGGCGCAGCGGAAATCTATCTGCATTCCGGCGGGCAGTACGAATGGGACAGCTGCGCCCCGGTCGCGGTGGCGCTCGGATATGGACTGCACTGCTCGCGTCTCGACGGGAGCCCGCTGCGCTACAACGCGCGTGACACCTATCTGCCCGATCTGCTGATCTGCCGACCCGATCTGGCGGACGGCATTCTCGGCGCTATCAGCTAGTCCGGCTAACGTCGGTTTGAGTGGCTTCCGGCTGAAGCCATTCGCTGTCGAAGCCTCAATCCGCAGTCGCTCGCGAAAGGTTCTCCGCGATCGTCGGCTCGGGCTGTTCGATCTCTTCGGGGGCGGCTTCTTCCGACGCACCGGGAAGCGCGACATGCACTTCGACACGGCGATTGGCGGCGCGGTTCCGCTCGTTCGGAGTACCGTCCGGATTGGCGTTCGGCGCGATCGGGTTCTGTTCGCCAAAGGCGATAATGGTGATCCGCTCTTCGTCGATCCCGTTTTCGACCAGATAGTCCCGCACCGCCTCGCCGCGCGATTGCGATGCGCGCTGGTTGGCGTCGCCCGGCCCGCCCGCATCGCTGTGGGCGCGCAGGACGATCGGACCGCCCTCTTCGATCTGGGGCGACTGAAGCAGGGTGTCGAGATCGGCGGTCGCCGATTCGGACAGCTCCGCTCCGCCTTCGGGGAAGCCGATCCGCGCGTCGAGCGGCGCCAGAGGCGGCGGCGGCAGAGGCGCGGTATCCTCCAGATCGTCACGAATGATCGAATTCTGCGCCCCCGTCTGAGTCGAGCTCGGCTCTGGCGCCGGTTCGCGCGTATCGCCGGATCCGCAGGCGGCAAGCGCCAGCGCCAGAGCGAGGCCGGTGAGAATACGATGCGATGGGACGTGCGCGAACGGGTCGATCATGCTGGTTCGGGCTTGGGCCCGCCTTTCTCTTTCTTCTGGGCTTTCTTGGCCGCGGTGTCTTCCGCAGTACGCGCCTGGGGCGAAAAGCTGATGATGACGTCGCCTGCACGCGGTTCCGGCCGGGCGGCGTGGGTAAAGAACCGCATCCGCCCGTTATCGCGCAGCAGCAGCAGCATGTGCGCGCCATCGGGCAGCTTCGCCTGGGCGGCCTCGAAATCGAATTCCTCGGACAGCTTGGTCTTGCGGAAGACCCAGCCCTGTTGCTGGCGTTCGCTGACCTCGGTCACGCCCCAACCCGATTCGAACAGGGCGCGCCCGCGCAGCGCTTCGGGCAGCGCGTGGCGGTCGTCCTCGTCGCCCGCCTCGCCCAACTGATAGACCGAATCGCGGCCGACCTCGTGCGCGAATTCGTTGCAGACGAGGGTGTTGTAGGCCTCGTTATCGGTTGCTGCGACCAGCGTCTGGAAGGGGCTCAGATCGAGATTGTGCTCGGTCGCCTCGTTCAGGATCTCTCCGTGGTAATAGGAAACGCCCTTGCGGCGGGCGAGCGCGAGGCGTTGCCAGCTGGAATCGACTACAGTCACCGGCGTTTTCAGATCGCGCATCTGTTCCGCCAGCGCGACCGTCCAGGGCGTGCTGCCAACGATGAGCAGGCCGGGGCGGGTCTGGCCCTTCACCTTGAGGAGACGGGCGACGAGATCGATGGTGAAACCGTGTGCCACGATGGTCGTGACCACCACGGCGAAGCTGAGGCCGATGAGGACATTGCCGTCCCCGAAGCCAAGTTCGGCAAGGCGCAGCGCGAACAGGCCCGATATCGCGACGAGCACGATCCCGCGAGGCGCGATCCAAGCTAGGAACAGCCGCTCGTTCCACGGGATCGAGCTGCCCAGCAGGCTGATGATGATCGTCAGCGGGCGGACCAGGAACAGCAGCGCCACGAGGAACGCGCCGAAGCGCCAGTTGAGATAGGAGAGATCTTCCCATTTGAGCGAAGCGGACAGCACGATGAAAATGCCCGAGACGAGCAGGATCGCGATGTTTTCCTTGAACGGATGAATGCTCCTGAGGCTCGACACGTTCATATTGGCGAGCGCGATGCCCATAACCGTCACCGCGACGAGGCCCGCTTCGTGTTCGATCATGTTCGAGACGACGAACACGGCGATCACCGCCGTCAGCAACACCGGAACCTTGAGATATTCCGGCACCGCCCCACGCGGAAAGGACCACGCTATTATGACGGCGGCAACGTAGCCGATCAGCCCGGCGAGGACGGCGGCGATGATGAGCGGCGGCACGACCTCGATCAGCGAGGCGCCGGGACTTTCCGCGACCTTGCGGAAATATTCGTAAGCGATGACCGCGCATAGCGCGCCGGTCGGATCGTTGACGATAGCTTCCCATTTCAGGATCGTCGCAGGACGCTGCTGGACCGCGCTCTGGCGCAGGAGCGGGATGACGACCGTGGGGCCTGTCACCACGAGGATGCCGCCGAACAGCACGGCCACCGGCCAGACGAGGCCGGCAATCTCATGCGCGGCGAGCGCCCCGAGGAACCAACCTACGACAACGCCCACCGTAGCGAGCCGCCATACAGCCTGGCCGGAATGGCGCAGTTCGCGAAAATCGAGGCTCAAGCCGCCTTCGAACAGGATCAGCGCGACGCCCACCGCCACCATCGGTTCGAGCAGTTCGCCGAATGCGTGTTCGGGATCGAACAGGCCGAAGACCGGTCCGGCGAGAAAGCCTGCGGCGAGCATCAGCACGATGGCAGGCCAACCGGTCCGCCACGCGATCCATTGCGAACCGATGCCGAGAATGCCCACGAGGGCGATGACGATCGCTTGTTCTTCCATGGCCTGAGCCGTGTTGCCCCCGATTGGTGCTCGTCTCGGCGCGACTGAACCCGCACAGGTGAGAGTATGCAAGGAGAAAGTGGTTTATTCGGCGCGGCTTAGACCCCGCGCATCAATTTCCAGGGAAGTCCATCAGTGCCGACACTGCAATGCCCATGGCATCCAGACGGGACGCCCCGCCGAGGTCCGGCAGGTCGATCACAAATGCCGCGGAGTCCACCACCGCACCCGCCTGGCGCAACAGGCTGGCCGCCGCACAGGCCGTTCCACCGGTAGCGATCAGATCGTCGACCAGGACGACGCGCTGGCCTTCGTGAACCGCGCCCGGATCCATTTCGAGCCGGTCGGACCCGTATTCGAGGGCATAATCGATCCCGATCGTTTCGACCGGCAGCTTGCCGGGTTTGCGCACGGGGACGAAGCCGATGCCGAGTTCGATCGCGACTGCCGACCCGAAGATGAAGCCGCGCGCTTCCATGCCCGCGATTGCCTGCGCCCCCGCCCCGCGCGCATGGGCGGCGAGGTGGTGGACGCTGGCCTTCAGGCCTGCGCCATCGGAAATCAGCGTCGTGATGTCGCGAAACTGGACGCCCGCTGCCGGGAAGTCCGGAACGGTGCGGACCAGCGCCTTGAGGTCGGAAGGTGTCATCATACACGCACCCAATACAAAACGGCCTCCCGCGCCGCAAAGCGCGAGAGGCCGGATGAATGAGGGTAGGAGACCGGTTTAGGCCTTGGTCTTCTTGGGCTTAACCGCCGACCAGATCTGGGTCTTGGAGAACCAGGCGAGAATGGTCGCGAACAGGAGGAAGACCAGCACCGGCCAACCCGTCTGCTTGCGCTTCACCAGCGTCGGTTCGGCAGTCCAGGTCAGGAAGGCCGCCACGTCGGTCGCCATCTGGCCGATGGTCGCCTCGGTTCCGTCGTCATAGGTCACCTGTCCGTTGCTGGTCAGCGGCGGCGCCATGGCGAGGTTCATGTTGGGAAAGTAGACGTTGTGATAGAGGCCCGGTCCCGGCGCCGCTTCGGGATGCTCTTCCAGCAATTCTTCCGACGGGGGCTGATAGCCGACCAGCAGCGAAGCCACGTAGTTCGTTCCATCTTCCCGCGCCTTCGTCATCAGCGAAAGGTCCGGCGGAATGGCATTATTGTTCGCCGCCGCAGCCGCCACGTTATTGGGATAGGGCTTGGGGAAGTAATCCGTCGGCTCGCCCGGGCGCGTGCTCGCCTCGCCGGTGTTCGGATCGATACCCGGCACGGTCCAGGTCGCCGCTTCGGCCTTTACCTGCGCTTCGGTGTAGCCAAGCTCGCCGAGATTGCGGAAGGCAACGAATTTGAGGCTGTGGCAGGCCGAGCAGACTTCCTTGTAAACCTTGTAGCCGCGCTGAAGCTGCCCGTAGTCCCACGTGCCGAAAGGTCCATCGAACGAATAGTTGACGTCCTGAGGATGCTTGTAGGGCAGGTGCGTGTCGGGCGCGTCATCGGTCGCGGCGGTGTAGGCCCCGACGCCGAAGGAGACGAGCGCGACGACGGCGAAACCCAGGCCGACGAGGATGGCGATGATGCGGATCATGCGAAAGTCTTCTCTCTCGTAGCGTTGCGTCGCGTCAGACCGCGGGCTGGGTGTTTTCGCCCAGCACGGCCTTCTTGTCGGATCCCAGCACCGCTTCGGTGATGGAATAGGGCAGCGGCTCGGGCTTCTCGATCTGGCTCACGATCGGGATGATCACGAGGAAGTGGATGAAGTAGTAAGCCGTCGCGATCTGGCTGAGCATGACATAGGGTTCTTCGGCCGGCGCACCGCCCAGATAGAACAGCAGCGCCATGCAGGGGATGAGGCCGAACCAGAAGAACTTGCGGAACAGCGGGCGATAGTGGCCGCTGCGCACCGGCGACTTGTCGAGCCAGGGCAGGAAGAACCACAGCAGGATGGCCGAGAACATCGCCAACACGCCCCAGAGCTTCGCCGGCAGGATGAAGTCGAAGGTGAAGGCACGTAGGATCGCGTAGAACGGATAGAAATACCATTCCGGCACGATGTGCGCGGGCGTAGAAAGTGGGTTCGCTTCGATATAATTGTCTGGATGGCCCAACACGTTCGGCAGGAAGAAGACGAACGTGAAGAAGATCAGCAGGATGATGCCCAGGCCGAAACCGTCCTTCGCCGTGTAATACGGGTGGAACGGCACGGTGTCGCTCTCGCTCTTCACTTCGACGCCGGTCGGGTTGGACGAACCGGGGATATGCAGCGCCCAGATATGCATGATCACGACGCCCATGATCACGAACGGCAGCAGGAAGTGCAGCGAGAAGAAGCGGTTGAGCGCGGCATTGTCGGGCGCGAACCCGCCCAGCAACCAGACCTGGATCGGCTCGCCGACAAGAGGAATGGCGCTGAAGAGGCCGGTGATCACCTTGGCGCCCCAGAAGCTCATCTGGCCCCACGGAAGCACATAGCCCATGAACGCGGTCGCCATCATCAGCAGGAAGATGGTGACGCCCAGCAACCAGATCATTTCGCGCGGAGCCTTGTAGGAGGAGTAATAGAAACCGCGGAAAATGTGGATGTAGACGACCACGAAGAAGAAGCTGGCGCCGTTGGCGTGCGCATAGCGCATCAGCCAGCCCCAGTTGATATCACGCATGATATGTTCGGTCGTCGCGAAGGCCACGCTCGCATTGGCGGCGTAGTGCATCGCCAGGACCACGCCGGTGACGATCTGGAGCACGAGGAAGAACCCGGCGAGAACGCCGAAATTCCACATATAATTGAGGTTGCGCGGCACCGGATAACCGGCACCGACCGCGTTGTAGACCAGACGCGGCACAGGCAGCTTCTCGTCGAGGAACTTGGTCAGCCCGTTGCTCGGCTCGTATTGTTTCGCCCAGGGAAAGCTCATGATCTCTCTTCCAGTCCGTCCTCAGCCTCAGCCGACGAGAATCGTCGTATCCGTGGAAAACTCGTAATCGGGCACCAGCAGATTGGTCGGCGCCGGCCCTTTGCGGATGCGGCCCGCCGTGTCGTAGTGCGAGCCGTGGCAGGGACAGAAATAGCCCCCGTACTCGCCCTTGTTCTCACCTTCGGCAGCGCCCAGCGGCACACATCCGAGATGGGTGCACACGCCCATCGTAACGAGAAGGTCGGTGTGCCCTTCCTTGGTGCGTTCAGCCAGAGTCTCGGCATCGCGCAGATCGCCGATCGGCACGGCGTCCGCCTTGGCGATTTCTTCCGGCGTCAGGCGGCGCACGAAGAGCGGCTGCTTGCGGAAGACCGCCTTGATCGCCTGGCCGGGCTCGATCGCGGATACGTCGATCTCGGTCGTGCTTTCGGCAAGCACGTCCTTCGACGGCGCCATCTGGCTGATCAGCGGCAGCAGGACGACTGCCCCACCGACGCCGGCGGCGCTGATCGCGGCGACATTGATGAAGTCGCGCCGGCGGAATTCGCCCGTCGCGGTCTCGACCTGCGTGTCCGTGGTTGCAGCGGTGGTTGCAGCGGTATCTGCCATCAGAGCGTTGCCTGTCTCGTCTCGTTTCGCGCGTCCGGCGGATGCCGGACGGATTGCCCCTCCGGCCCAAAGCGCCAATTGCCTGCGGGGTCACCCCTCCAAAAGGTCAATTCGCGCCACGCATGCGAAGGGCGCGCCGCGCCCCGACATTGCCGGTTAGCGCGGCCTGTAAACGCTATGTCACACCTTGCCAACCGCCATTTTAGGCAAGTTGCGGCGCAGTGCGCGCTACCGTTACGGCACGCTTAGGCGAGCAAGATGAGCGAGATCTGCCGCCCCCCGGTGGGCTCGCCGCGATGCGAAGCGCGGCGGAAGCTGAAAAAGTTGCTCTCTTCGCGATAGGTGTCGCGCCCCAGCGCATCAATTTGATCGACACCCGCTTCGCGCAGTCGCGCCGCGACATAGCCGGGCAGGTCGAAATGCCAGTGGCGTTCCCGCCCCGGCGCGAAGAAGCGCGCGTCTTCGCCGTCGAAATGCGCCCGGAACGGCGCATCGACCTCGTAGCTCGCCTGCGCGACGCAAGGTCCGATGGCCGCCGCGATGCGGGCTCTCTCCGCGCCCAGATCCACCATGGCGGCAATCGTGTTGGCGATTACGCCGCCCCTCTCGTCACCCACGGCACCGCGCCACCCGGCATGCGCCGCGCCGACCACGCCTGCCTCGGCATCGGCGAGAAGGACCGGAGCACAGTCGGCGGTGACGATCCCGAGCACGAGGCCGGGCGTCGCGGTGACGAGCGCGTCGACTTCGGGCGGGTCGCCCGGCCAAGGCTTTCCGACGACTGCGACATCGGGCGAGTGGACCTGTTTCGCTACGATCAGCGGCGCGCCGGGAAGGATATCCTCCGCAGTACCGCCCGTGCGGGTCGAAAACCCGTGCGGCACTTCGCCCAGAATCGCGCTGGTCAGCAGATCAGCCAAGCGAACGGGTAACCTGTTCGTAGGTGTCGCGCGACAATTTCGGCGCCTCGGCGATGCGTTCGAGCTGTTCCTTCATCAGCGCGGCCCTCTTCGGCTCCATGCGGCGCCAGCGCCCGAGTGGAGGGACGAACCGCGCGGCGGTCTGCGGATTGATCGGATCGAGGGCCAGGATAAGGTCCGCGATCATGCGATACCCTTCGCCCGATTCCGCGTGGAAGCCCTGCGCCGTACCTGCAAAGGCCATGTAAAGCGATCGCACCCGGTTGGGATTGCGAAAGGTGAAGTCCGGATGGTCCGCCAGCGCCTTCACTTGGTCCAGAACGTCGGGATGCAGCGAGGAGGCCTGGATCGCGAACCACTTGTCGACTGCCAGCGGATTGTCGCGATAGCGTTCGTAGAACGCCGCGAGCCGGTCCGTCCGCGCAGCGCCTTCGAGCCCGCTCAGCACCATCAGCGCGCCTTGGCGATCGGTCATGGTGTCGGCGGAATCGTATTGGTCCGATGCCAGCTTTTCGGCCCGCTTCGGGTCGGACGCGGCGAGATAGGACAGGGCCAGCGTCTTCACCTTGCGTGCGCCGCTGGCTTGCGCCGTGCGCCCGCCATCGGCCGCGGCGGCGCGTTCGTAGAGGGCGTTGAATTCGCTCGCCAGCTTATCGCCCAGCCACGCCTTCAGCCCTTCGCGCTCTTCGAAGATGCGACCCGGATCGGCGACCAGCATCTGTTCGGCGAGATAGGTCTGGCTCGGCAGCATCAGCAATTCGCCGCGCATCTGATCGTCCAGCGTCTCGTCGGCGAGGATGGCGCGCACAGCTTCGGCGATTGCCTGCCGCGCCGAATCGCGATCGGTTCCGGACAGGCCGCCGCCCACCGCCTCGACCAGATGGCCGACTACGAGATCCTGCAAGGCCTCGTAACGCGCGAAGGGATCGTCGTCCTTCGCGGCGAGGAAGGCGAGATCCTCGCGCGGGATGTCCCGTTCGATCCGCACCGGAGCGGTGAAGCCGCGATTGATCGACAGGACCGGTTCGGCGTCGAACCCGTCGAAGGTGAAACGCGCACGGGCTTCGTCGAGCACGATCAGCTTCTCGCCGCGATGCGCCCCGGTTTCGCGATCGAACAGAGCGATGCGCAGCGGGATCGGCATCGGCTGCTTCTCGTCCTGCCCCGGTGTCGCGGGCACGTCCTGCGTCAGTTCCACGACCGCCGTCGAGCCTTCGAGCGCGGTCTTCACGCTCACCTTCGGCGTGCCGGCCTGGCTGTACCATAGGCGGAATTGCGTGAGGTCGAGCCCGGCGCCGTCTTCCATCGCCACGATGAAATCCTCGCAGGTCGCCGCTTCGCCGTCATGGCGTTCGAAATAGAGGTCCGTGCCTTCGCGAAAGCGCGTCTCGCCCGCCATGCTGCGCATCATGCGGATGATTTCGGCGCCCTTGTTATAGACCGTCGCGGTGTAGAAATTGCTGATCTCGCGATAGCTGTCGGGGCGGATCGGATGCGCCAGCGGGCCCGAATCCTCGGGGAATTGGACGCTGCGCAATATCCGCACATCCTCGATCCGCTTGACCGGCTCGCTCCCCATATCCTGGCTGAACAATTGATCGCGTAGGACGGTGAAGCCCTCCTTCAGCGACAATTGGAACCAGTCGCGGCAGGTCACGCGATTGCCCGACCAATTGTGGAAATATTCGTGCGCGATCACGCCCTGAACCGCGTCGAAATCCCCATCCGTCGCCGTATCCGCGTCGGCAAGCACGTATTTGGTGTTGAAGACGTTGAGACCCTTGTTCTCCATCGCGCCCATGTTGAAATCCGAAACCGCGACGATGTTGAACACGTCGAGATCGTATTCGCGCCCGAACACCTTCTCGTCCCATTCCATCGAGCGTTTCAGCGATTCCATCGCATGCTCGGTCCGCTGGAGGTCGCCATCGCGGACCCAGATGGCGAGATCGACGTCTTTCCCGCTCTTCGTCGTGAAGCTGTCCTTGCGCGCCACCAGATCGCCCGCGACCAGCGCGAAGAGGTAGGAGGGCTTGGGCCACGGATCGTGCCAGACGGCCCAGTGCATCCCGTTCTCGCTCTTGCCCGATCCGGTGCGGTTGCCGTTCGCAAGCAGGACGGGGAACTGTTCTTCCGACGCATCCATGCGCACCGTATAGGTGCTGAGCACGTCGGGCCGGTCGGGGAAGAAGGTGATGCGGCGGAAGCCTTCCGCCTCGCATTGGGTGCAGAGCATTCCGCCGGATGCGTAAAGTCCCATCAGCTGCGAATTGGCGCTCGGGTCCAGCTCGGTCACGATGGTGAGGGTGTGCTTGTCGCCCGGCAGCGTCACGACGAGATCGTCCCCGTCCATCGTGTGCCCGTCGCATTCGCCGCCGTCGCATTCGAGCGAGACCAGCTCTAGCCCATCGCCATTCAGGCGAATCGTGGGCGAAGGTTCGGCGTCCGGATTGCGCTCGACATCGAGCGTGGCGGTCACGCGCGTCTTTTCCAGCCCCAGCGCGAATTCCAGCCGCGTGGTCGGCACCAGCCAGGGGAACGGCGCGTAATCCTCGCGCAGGATCGTCGGCGGCGATTGCGGCTGGATGGCGGCATCGGCCAGCTCGGGATTGCCATCGGCGGTGGAGGGGGTGCGGGCGATGTCCATCATATCGGCATTTCCATAAGGTTCGGATTATCTTGGCTTGTGCGCAGTCCCGGGTAGAACGCGAGGATGGCACATTTGTTCATTTTCGGTCTCGGCTACACCGCCACGCGGATCGCGCAAGCAGCGAAAGAACGCGGCTTCACCATTTCGGCCACTGGCAGCGCGGGCGACATCGCGTTCGAGGATGCGGACGCGGTCGCGCAGGAAATCGGGCGCGCCGATCATGTGCTCTCCTCCGTTCCGCCCGCGGACGATAGCGACCCGGTGCTCGATCGCTATGGCGATCTGCTGGACGGAAAATGGCTCGCCTATCTCTCCTCGACCGGTGTCTATGGCGATGCCGACGAAGCGTGGGTCGACGAGCAGTCTCCGACGGGCGAAGGGCGGCGCACCGCGCGGGCCGAATGCGATGCGCGCTGGCTCGATTGCGGCGCGCGGGTCTTCCGCCTGCCCGGCATTTACGGCCCCGGCCGCAGCATTTTCGAGCGGCTTGAAGAAGGCCGCGCGCATCGGATCGACATGCCGGACCAGGTCTTCAGCCGTGTGCATGTCGAAGATATCGTCAGCGGCGTTATCGCGGCCATCGCAGGCAATGCGCCGAGCGGAGCCTACAATCTGTCCGACAATCTCCCGACCAGCCAGAACGCGGTGGTGGAGGAAGCCTGCCGCCTGACGGGCCGCGAGCCGCCGCCGCTCCAGACGATGGAGGAAGCCGATCTCAGCCCGATGGCGCGCGGCTTCTATGCCGAGAATCGTAGAGTCGCCAATGGGAAGGCGAAGCGGGTATTGGGCTGGGAACCGGCTTATCCGACCTATCGCGAAGGCCTGGCCGCGATTCTCGCCGCAAAGGCTTAAGGCTCCGGCGTAGCCCGCCTGGGCGGAACGGCCGCCCGGCCTCTCAAGGCGACCACCATGCCACCCAGCACCAGAACGGCTCCGGCGGCGGGTAACAGCCCCCAGCGGTATCCTTCGAACAGCGTGGACAGGATCATCGCCACGACCGGCACGATGACGCTGGTATAGGCCGCCTGCCCCGCCCCGACCTTGCGGACGAGACCGTAATAGAGCGGGAAGGTCACCACCGACCCCAGCAGGCCGAGATAAAGGATGCCGAGCGCGTAGGACGGGCGCGGATCGAAGCTCGGCGGGCCCACCGTGACGAGCGCCAGCGCCGCGTTGATCGCCACACCCCACAGCATCGACCAGGCGAGCAGCGTCAGCAGCGGCTGGCGCTTCGCCCCCTCCATCGCCTGCGCGATATTGGCGGCGCTGGCGGACAGGATGCCGCCAAGCGTCAATCCCGCGCCGAGCAGGACTTCGCCGAGAGTCGCGGGCGAGGCGCGGTATTCCTGCGTAAACAGCAAAGCCACGCCGATCGCCGCGATGCCCGATCCCAGCACGAAGGCAGGCGTAATGCGCTGGCCGAGAAAGAGCCGCCCCAGCAGCGCGTTGGGCACTACCAACAGCGCGAACATCACGGCGACGAGGCCGGATGTGATGAAGTGTTCCGCATTATAGACGAAGGTGAAGTTGAGCGTGAACTGCGTGATGCCCAGCAGCAGCGCCCAACGCTGCCCCCCCTTGGCAAGCGCCAGCGATTCGCCGCGCAGCTTCGCCAGCGCGAACATTCCCAGGCACGCGACCACGAAGCGATAGGTGATCGACCATTGCGCGGGCACATTGCCGAGCTGGTCCTTGATCACCAGCCAGGTCCCGCCCCAGATCACGCTGACGAGCAGGAAAGCGCCGAGATTGCGCGGCGTCAGGAGCGTGGAATCGTCCGATCCCGCGCTCATAGAGCGGCGATCGCGTCGGCGAGTGCGCAGGCATCTTCTTCTCGCGTGTTCCAGGCAGTCACGAAGCGCGCGGCGTCCGCACCCCAATCGTAGAACTGGAAGCCGCGCGCGCGTAAGGCTTCGCGCTCGTCGGGCGACAATGTCACGAACACTTCGTTGGCTTCGACGGGATGCATGAGCCGCTCGCCGCAACTGGTCGCAATCTCGGCCGCCGCAGCATTGGCGGCGCGCGCGTTTTCGAGCCACAGATCGCCGTCGAGCATGGCGTGGAGTTGAGCCGCCAAGAAACGGCCTTTCGACTGAAGATGGCCCGCGCGCTTGCGGCGGTATTTTGCCACATCGGCCAGAGCGGGATCGAAGAACAGGATCGCCTCCGCGCTCATCCCCCCGTTCTTGACGCAGCCGAAGCTCAACGCATCGACCGGCCCCGCCGCTTCGCCTGGCGAGCAGCCGAGATAGGCGGTCGCATTGGCGAAGCGCGCGCCATCCATGTGGAAGCCCAGACCGCGCTCTCTGGCCAGCGTCGCCAGCGCCTTCACCTCGGCGGGCCGGTAGGCAACGCCGTATTCGCTGGCCTGCGTGATCGACAGGGCATGCGGCTGCACCTGGTGGACATCGTCGCGGATCGGATCGATCGCGGCGCGCACCGCTTGCGGCGTCAGCTTCGCGCTTTCGCCCTGGCACAGGATCAGCTTCGCCCCGTGGAGGAAAAAGCCCGGCGCGCCGCCTTCGTCGGCCTCGATATGCGCTTCTTCGTGGCAGACCACTCCGCCATGCGGCTGGCATAGGGTGGCAAGCGCCAGGCAGTTCGCCGCCGTCCCGGTCGCCACCCACAGCGCGACGCAATCGCGCCCGAAAACCTCGGAGAACTTCTCGTCCAGCGCCTGTGAATGCCCGTCCCCGTCATAGGGCGAATCGGGGCCGTCGGCGGCGCGCATCGCTTCCCACAGCTTCGGATGAACGGAGGCGGCGTTGTCGGACAGGAAGAGCATCGGAACGCCTGTA
>NZ_LWFF01000319.1 GCF_001635685.1 Erythrobacter sp. HI0063 | reverse complement strand
GCTTGGCCGTGGCGATCGCCTGAAGCCCGGCGACACCCACGCCCATCACGAAAACGCGCGCCGCCTGCACCGTGCCGGCAGCGGTCATCATCATCGGAAAGGCGCGGCCATAGACGTTGGCGGCAGTCAGCACCGCCTTGTACCCGGCGAGGTTGGACTGGCTGGACAGGACATCCATGCTCTGCGCGCGGGTGATGCGCGGCATCAGCTCCATCGCCAGCGCCTCGAACCCGCCCTGCGCGTAATCCGCCACCAGCTCCTGCTGACGGAAGGGATCGAAGCTCGCCGCGACCCACGCGCCTTTCTTCGCGCCCGCCAGTGCCATGACCGGCGGGGCCTGGATGCCCAGCACGATATCCGCATCCGCGACGGCGCGGGCCGTGGGAAGCAATTCCGCCCCTGCTTCGCGATAGGCTTCGTCGGGATAGGACGCGGCGGCCCCCGCCCCCTCCTCGATCGCGACTGTCGCGCCCAGAGCGGTGAATTTCTTCACCGTTTCGGGCGTCGCGGCAACGCGGGCTTCTCCCGGTGCCGTCTCTTTCAGGATCGCGATCCGCACGGGCGCGCGATCAGGTGGCGATCAGGATCACGACGATCGCGGCGATCGCGGCGATCAGTGGCACCGACCATTTCAGATTGGCGATGAAGCTTTCATACATGCGGTTGGCAGACTTCATGTCCTGGCGCGATTCCATGGTATTCCTTCGAATGCTGAGTTGTGTTCCTTCCAACCTGTATCGCGGCCCGCGCCCGCGCTCAAGCCTTCCCAAAATCCGCGCGCTTCCGGAGGATAATCGCCTCTTTAACCATTTGGCGCTATAGAGATAGCCCGGTGCCGGATCGCGGCGCGGGTTTGGGAGTTGCGCGAACTATCATGGCCGATGGGGAAACCCGCCTGCTGATGCTGATCGACGACGAGCCGGTGCAGAGCCGCCTCGTCGGCGCGGTTGCCGCGCGTGAAGGCTGGCGCACGCTGGTCGCCGAAAGTGCGGACGAAGCGCTTGCCAAGCTCGATACGCCCGAAGGCCGGTCCCTGGGCGCGGTCCTTCTCGACCAATGGGTTCCGGGCGACGACGCCTGCAATCTGATCCGCGAGATCAAGACGCGCCGCCCCACGCTTCCCGTGCTGATGATCACGGCGAGCACTTCGCCCCTCCTCGCCGTCGAAGCGATGCGCGCCGGGGCGACCGATTATCTGATCAAGCCCGTCGCTGGCGAACGCCTGCTGCTCGCCCTGCGCAGCGCGACCCGGCCCGAACCGCCGCGTTTCGAACTGCAGCCGCTGGCCGAAAAGCTGGTCGGCACACTCGACTTCGACACCATGGTGGGCACTGCGCCCCCCTTCCGCACCGCGCTCGCCAAGGCGGCCACTGCGGCGCGCGGCCACGCCCACGCGCTGGTCGAGGGGGAAACGGGCACCGGCAAGGAAATGCTCCTGCGCGCGATGCATTCGGCAAGCCCGCGGGCCAAGCTGGAGATGCGCGCCATCTCGATCGGCGGAACGACGGCGGGTTCGATCGAATCGCTCCTGTTCGGGCATGAAAAGGGCGCCTTTCCCGGTGCCTTCGATCGCCAGGTCGGCCTGTTCGAAAGCTGCGACGGCGGCACACTGATCCTCGACGAGATCGACCGGCTCGACCCGCTGATCCAGGTCCGCCTCGCCGAAACGCTCGAAACCGGCATTGTCCGCCCGACAGGCGCCAAGCACGGCTTCCGCGTCGATATCCGCGTTCTTGCAGCCAGCGACCGACCGCTCGCTCCGCTGGTGGAAGCCGGGCAGTTTTCGTCCGACCTCTACGAACAGCTGGGCGCTGCGCATATCGTGCTACCCCCTTTGCGCGAGCGCGCCGGCGATATCCCCGCCCTTACCCGCTTCTTCCTCTCGCGCATCGGCCAGCAACCGGGCCTGCGCCACCATTCCATCGCCGATAGCGGGCTACACCTGCTCGAAGCCTATGACTGGCCGGGCAATGTCCGCCAATTGCAGGCGGTTCTGTTCCGCGCCGCGGTCTTCTCCGAACAGGAAGCGCTGACCGCCGACAGCTTCCCGCAATTGTCCGAACTGCTCGGCGACATGGAAGACCGCACCGAGAGCCGCCAGCGCGGGCTCGGCGTGATGCTCTACACCGATGACGGCAATCTGCGTCCGTTGGAAGAGATCGAGGCCGACGTGATCCGCCTCGCGATCGGCCATTATCGCGGACGGATGACCGAAGTGGCGCGGCGCCTCGGGATCGGACGCTCGACGCTCTATCGCAAGCTTGCGGATCTCGGCATCGACAACGCCGCCTGAGCGGCTTAGCTTTTACCCCATGACGAATTTTACCTTCGAAGGGCGCAGCGCGCTCGTAACCGGTGCGGCCT
The DNA here is from genome assembly GCF_001635685.1 of Erythrobacter sp. HI0063. Classification (GTDB taxonomy): domain Bacteria; phylum Pseudomonadota; class Alphaproteobacteria; order Sphingomonadales; family Sphingomonadaceae; genus Qipengyuania. The sequence continues at coordinate 60,947 of NZ_LWFF01000319.1, read as the reverse complement.
CCGGCATCGGCGCAGCCTGCGCCCGCTGGCTTGACCGGCAGGGCGTATCGAAACTCTGGCTGATCGACCGCGACGGTGACAGGCTCGCCGAACACGGCTTGGCCTGCGATGTCGAGACGATCGCGGACGATATCGCGGACGAAGCGCTCTGGACCGACCTCGAACCCAATCTCGCCGGGCTGGACCACGCCGTGCTCAACGCAGGCATCGGTGTGGGCGGCGCGATCGCCGATCATTCCTTCGAGGAATGGCGGCGCGGCATGGCGGTCAATCTCGACGGCGCCTTCCTGTCGCTGCGCGCCTGTTTGCGCGCGATGCGCGATAAGGACGCGCAGACCAAGACTACGCAAGAAAGCCGGCGCGGCAGCGTGGTCCTCACAGCTTCGATCACCGGGATCAAGCCGGTGCCCGGCATCGGCAGCTACGGAGTCGCCAAGGCAGGCGTCGCCCACATGGCCCGGATTGCCGCTGCCGAAGTTTCGAAGGACGGTATCCGCGTCAACGCGGTCGCGCCCGGCGGCGTGGACACAGCGATCTGGGACAGCTCGAAGGATTTCCGCGCCGGCGTGAGCGCGCATGGCCGCGAAGCGACGCTCGCCGCGATGGCGGCGACCACGCCGCGTGGTCGCTTCGCCACGCCGGACGAGATCGCGGGCGAGATCGGCTTCCTGTTGAGCGATCAGGCCAGCAACATCACCGGGACCGTGCTGGTGACCGATGGCGGCTATTCTCTCTAGGGCGCGCTCCACTCGACGGTCCGCTCGGCCCGGACCTCGCCCTTATTGCCGAGCAGGCGCAGCGTCAGCGCCTTGGCGCCCCAGTCGATATCGACCGTGCCGAAATTCTCTTCCGAGATGAAATCGGTGACGCGCTTGGGATCGGGCTCGCGCGCGGTGTTGCTGGCAGTATCGTTGAAAGCGAGATTGAGCGAGGAGCTGGTCAGCTCCCACATCTCTTCGCCCCCGATGCGTTCGCGATAGATGCCGCCCGCATGCCGGTCCCCCGACAACAAGAGAACCCCGCCCCCGGCGCGCTGGCCGAGCATTTCGTAAAGCCGCGCGCGTTCCTGCGGCATGGTCTCCCACGCCTCGTAATCATGCGCGTCGGTGATGACCTGGATCGAAGAAACGACGAGGCGCAGATCGGCGGGCTTTGCCAGTTCCTGGCGCAACCACGCCCATTGCTCCGCGCCCAGCATCGTCACGTCGGGCCCGGTATTGGGCCGCGAATACGGTCCCAGAGGCGGGCGATCCTCGCTATACGGGCCGCGATCGAGATCGGAGCGGAAGAAGCGCGTGTCGAGCAGGATCACCTGAACACGCTTGCCCGCTTCGGTCCCGATCGTGCGGCTGTCATAGACGCCGGGGCGCGAACGGACCTGGGCGCTCGAATCCCAGAATGTCTCGTAGATCTTTTCCGACAGGAGCTTGAACGCGAAGCTCGCTCCGCCATCGTTGAAGCCGTAATCGTGATCGTCCCATGTCGTCAGCATGGGAATTTCGCTGCGGAAGCGCGCGAATTCGGGATGGCTCGCCTGTTCGGCATAGCTGCTGCGCAGATCCATGAGCCCCGACCCGCCGTTCCAGCGCTGATCGCCATAGACATTATCCCCGATCAGCATGAACAGCTGAGGATTTTTCGCCGCGATCTTCGCCCACATATGTTGGCTGCGCGACTGGTGATTGCAGCTTCCAAAGGCGAATCGGGTCAGTGTGGCGCTCTCGTCCAAAGCCACGCCCTGCGGTGCGCGCGGCAGCGCGGTCTCGCCCGCCATCGCGGAATTATAGGGGGCAAAGGGCGCGCTGGTCGGCGCGTCGGCAGCAGCGGTGGTGCAGGCAGCGGCGCTCAGCGCGAGGAGGCTGGCGGAAAGCAGGCGGCGGATCATGGTATCACTCCTGAAATCTTGGCCTAAGCCATGATGGGCAAAGATTACGCTGGCAAGTCGCCGAAATCGGTCAGCGCCGCATCGCGCAGGCCGCGCCAGACATTGCGGGCCTGCACGGTTTCGAACACGTCGTGGACACGCACCAATTGAACGCCCGCGCGCATACCTTCCAGCGCCAGCGCCACGCTGCCGCCTAGCCGCTTATCCACCGGCGCCTCGTTCGACAGGGCGCCGATCGTGCGCTTGCGGCTCGCCCCCAACAATAGCGGCTGCCCCAGCGCGTGGAACAGCGGCAGCGCATTGATGAGCGCGAGATTGTCGGCAAGCGACTTGCCGAAGCCGATGCCCGGATCGAGCACGATTCGCTCGCGCGCGATCCCCGCTGCAATTGCCTCATCTCGCCGTTCGCGCAAAGCGTCGAACACGTCGAACACGACGTTGGCGTAAGCCGCGCCGCCATGCAGATCCTCGCCCGAAGCGCCCGGCGCATGCATCAGCACGACGGGACAGGCCGCATCGGCGACGACTTCCGGACTGCGCCGATCGTGCGCGAGGCCGGAAACGTCGTTCACCATTCCCGCACCCGCCTCCATCGCGGCTTCCATCACGGCCGCCTTGCGCGTGTCGATACTGACCGCGGCGCCCATCGCGGCGCAGGCGCGGATCGCGGGGACGACCCGCTCGATCTCGTCGCCTTCCCACAGGCGCTCGGCCCCTGGGCGAGTGCTCTCCCCGCCGATATCGATGATCGCCGCGCCCGCTTCCAGCATCGCCGCCGCATGGTCCCGGCCTGCCTCCGCATCGTCGAGGAAGCGGCCACCATCGGAAAAGCTGTCGGGCGTGACGTTCAGGATGCCCATAATCTGCGGCTGGTCGAGCCGGACGGTCCGCGATCCGATGGCGAGCGGCGCGTGCGCGAGCGTCAAATTCGCCCATTGCGCTTCCCCCTCCGCAGCGACACTGTCGGGCAGGCGCGCCAGCGTTTCCGCCATCGTGTCGGGCGCGGCCAGCCAGCGTTCGATGACCCGATCATCGCGCCGCAGGATCACGGCAAAGCGGCTGGCATAGACCATGCCGCCCGCCAGCCGGATCGCATTGCCATGTTCGGCCTGCGGACCGGGGGCGAAACCGATGGGGCGGATATAGACGCGGTCGGTCATGTCGCGCGCCCGGTGTTGACACTTGCGACACGGTTCGCGGTTCGATCCGTGCGATGGCGAGGGGTATGGCGGCAAGGCAATGCGGCGATAGGCATGGCCGCATCGCTAGCGAAAACCGACCGTGTAGGACAGCGCCTTACGTCCGGCGATAATCCTTCGACCATCTCGCACGGGAACCAGCCACCGAGGCCGATGCTTTTTCCATCGAAACCTCCGCCCCCGATTCCAGGAAATCCATGCCCCACACCCTGACGCTTCAGTCCATCCGCCCGATCACCCACGACGTGAACGAGCTGACCTTCATCCGGCCCGACGGCTACGAATTTCAGCCCGGCCAGGCGACCGATTTCGCCCTCGATCGGGACGGCTGGCGGGACGAGAAGCGACCCTTCACCTTCACCTCGCTCCCCGATGCGGAGCATCTCCAGTTCACGATCAAATCCTACCCCACGCATGATGGAGTTACTGAACAGATCGGCCAGATGGAGGGCGGCGAGGATGTTCTGATCGAAGATGCCTGGGGTGCGATTTCGGATCATGGGCCGGGCACCATCATCGCGGGCGGCGCGGGGATTACGCCCTTCCTGTCGATCCTGCGCGCGCGGCAGGCCGAGCATGGCGATCTCGACGGCTATCGCCTGATCTTCGCCAATTCCTGCGAGAAGGACATCATCCTGCGCGAAGAGCTGGAGCGGATGCCCGGCCTCAAGCTCGACCTCGTGCTCAGCGACGAAAATGTCGACGGAATATATCACGGCCAGGTCGACAGCGACTATCTCGACCAGGCCGATCTCGATTTCGGCGGCACCTTCTACCTGTGCGGCCCGCCGCCGATGCAGGAGGATGTCAGCACGCTGTTGAAAGCCCGCGGCGTTGCCGACGATCGGCTGGTGCACGAGGACTGGTGACAAGGCGTCCGAGACGGGATCGGGCTTCTATCCCGGCTCGCTGGCAAAGGCGCTGCGATCGAGGCCGTAGATAGCGACATCGCACACGCCCTTGTGCGTTTCCTCATAGGCGGGATGGAAAGCCTCGCGTGTGAAACCCAGCCTTTCGAGCGTGCGGATCGATGCCACGTTCTCGATATCCACTTCGGCCACCGCCTTGCGGGCTCCGCCATCGGCAAACAGGTGCCGAAGCAGCGCCTCGCTACACTCTACCGCGATGCCCTCCCTCTGCCGGTGCGCGCAGACAGTATAGCCGAGGTCCCAAACGCCCGCTTCCTCCACCGGCACCGCGACGAAGCGGCCGACGACCTCCTCGTCCGCATCCACGGCGATCCAGGTCAAGCCGGGCCATGAGGGATCGGCCAGCCAGCCCCATAATTCCTGCTCCGATTCGAAGGCTTCGCGCGTGAGAAAAAGGCATTGCGCCTCGTCACCCAAAGTCGGCAACAGCGCAGCCGCATCGCCGCGCTCGAGGGCGCGCATCGTGAAGCGCGCGGTCTCGAGTAAGGGCACGCCCGGTTCGGTAGGAAGGCGCGACCGGTCCGTCATCGTTCCGCCGCGCCCGGTTCTCAGTCCTCAGCCGCCAGCAGGTAGAGCTTGCGCGCCGCGTCGATCGGCTTGATCGCGCCGTCCTGTTCGAAATGCCAGAAGGTCCAGCCATTGCAGCTGGGCGCATTCTGCAAGTCCTTGCCGAGGCCGTGGATGCTGCCCGTCTGTTTTTCGTGAGCCAGCGATCCGTCGGCACGCACCGTCGCGGTCCAGCGGCGCTGCTTGTCGAACACCTGCGTGCCCGGCGGGATCAGCCCGTTTTCGACCAGAGCGCCGAACGCCACCTTGGGCGCGGCGCGGCCCGCCTGCATGGTGGTGAGCGCGCTTTCGTCGAGCGGCAGTTCCCGCGCGATCCGTTTCCGCGCGGCGTCGCGATAGAGCCCCTCGCGCTCGCACCCGATCCACTCGCGGCCCAATCTCTTTGCGACCGCGCCCGTCGTGCCGGTGCCGAAGAACGGATCGAGCACCACGTCGCCCCGCTCGGTCGTCGCCAGCAGCACGCGATAGAGCAGCGCTTCGGGCTTCTGGGTCGGATGGACCTTGTGTCCGTTTTCCTTCAGTCGTTCGCCGCCGTTGCAGATCGGGAGCACCCAGTCGCTGCGCATCTGAAGCTCGTCGTTCAGCGTCTTCATCGCGCGGTAGTTGAAATGGTATTTCGCCTTCTCGCCCTGCGAACACCACAGCAGGGTTTCATGCGCATTGGTGAACCGCGTGCCGCGGAAGTTCGGCATCGGATTGGATTTGCGCCAGACGATATCGTTCAGGATCCAGAAGCCGAGATCCTGCAGGATCGCACCGACGCGATAGATGTTGTGATAGCTGCCGATCACCCACAGACCGCCGTCGGGCTTCAGAACGCGCTTGCACTCCGTCAGCCAGGCCCTTGTGAAATCGTCGTAAGTCAGGAAGCTTTCGAAGCGATCCCACTCGTCGGTGACGGCATCGACATGGCTGCCGTCGGGCCGGTTGAGATCGCCGCCGAGCTGGAGATTGTAGGGCGGATCGGCAAAGACGAGATCGATGCTGGCATCGGGCAGCTGGCGCAGCCGCTCCACGCAGTCGCCATCGAGAATTTGTCCGAGAGGCAGGGAAACCGTCTGTTTTCCCGCCGATTTTTCCTTTTCGCGCGCAACCACGCGCGGCTTCGTGGTCTCCAAGACCCCCATACCGAATGCCCCTGTCCTTCGTACTTATCCACAGGGTGAGTCCAATCGGAGTCGAGGTCAAGCTCGAAGCGACGGGCGGTTGGCGAAGGAGCGCAGCGCCCTCGCACGGAACGAAAGGAGTCCGCGACTAGATATTGAGTCCCCTAGTCTTTTCGCGCCACACCATGCTGCGGGTGTGGCGCGAAGGACTCGCTGCCGGAGCGATCGAGATCGGTAAGGTCAGGCGGGCGCGAGGTCCGGATCGACGCCGGTCAGTTCGACCGAGCGATCCCACAACCGCTTCGCCAGGGCTTCATCCTTGGCCTTGGTGCTGGCGATGGCGCGGCCCGAACGCTTGCCGCTCATTTCGCGGAAGCCATAGGGTCCGTAATACTCGCCGCCTTCGGCAGCAGGGTCGGTTGCGGCCTGGAGCGCGGGCAGAGCGCCATCGGCGGCGCTGTTGAGCGCGAGCCCGACGACCGATCCGAACACGCTGCCGAGCGGTCCGAAATGGCGCGTTATCTCCGTCTGCGCGATCCCCGGATGACACGCCATGGCGCTGACCGAGGAGCCGGATGCGCGCAGCCGCCGGTCCAGTTCCTTGGCGAAAAGCAGGTTCGCAAGCTTGCTCTGCCCATAGAACTGCGTTTTCGAATACCCCTTCGCCGCGTCGAGATTGTCGAAATCGATGCCTGCGCCGCGATGGGCCAGGCTGGACTGGACGACCACGCGGCCGCCCCCGTCCTGTTCCAGCTTGTGCAGCAGCAGGCTGGTGAAGGCGAAATGGCCGAGGTGGTTGACCGCGAACTGCAATTCGCACCCGGCGGTCGCATGGTCGAGCGGCGGCATCATCACGCCCGCATTGTCGATCAGAAGGTCGATCCGCTCCTCATGCGAAGCTTCCTCCGCCGCCTGCCGCACGGAGGCGATATTGGCGAGGTCGAGATGGAGGAAGGCGAGATCGGCGCGCTCGGGGCCGCTTCTGATATCCTCGATGGCTTCGTTGGCCTTGTCGGCGTCGCGGCAGGCGAGGAGCACGCGTGCGCCCTTTCTGGCCAGCCCGCGTGCGATTTCGAGGCCGATGCCGGTATTCGCGCCGGTGACGATCGCGGTCCTTCCGGTCTGTTCGGGGATATCGGAATAGGCGAAAGTCATGCAAACATCTCCAATTGCGCTACCGGAGCGAAGCTGCGCCGGTGGTGGGGCGTGGGCCCGTATGTTCGCAATGCCTCGACATGCTCGCGTGTTCCGTAGCCCATATTGCGCTCCCAACCGTAATGGGGGTGCGCCAGCGCCGCCTCGCGCATGATCCGGTCGCGATATTCCTTGGCGAGGATCGAGGCGGCGGAGATGCAGCGCTCCTTCGCATCGCCTTTTACAATGGCGCGCGCGGGCCAGCGCCAGCCGGGCGATCGGCCCTGCGGCGTCAGATTTCCGTCGATCAGGGCCTCCGCAACGCTCTGCCCCAGCGCGGCTTCCGCCCGCTCGACCGCCAGCGTCATCGCCAGCATGGTGGCGCCGAAGATGTTGAGCCGATCGATCGCTTCGACATCGACCACGGCGATCCCATAGACGCAGCGCGCGCGGATGCTCGCTTCGAGCTTGGCGCGCGCTGCCGCGCTCAACACCTTGGAATCGGCGAGGCCACCCGGACATGGCTTGCATAGCACAACGGCGGCGGCCACAACCGGCCCCGCGAGTGGGCCGCGCCCGGCCTCGTCCACGCCAGCGACCAGCGGCGCGGAGCCAATTCCGCCTTCAGGAGTTCCCGATAGCATGACGACAAAACCTTTCCTTGCCGCCCTTCTATCCTCCAGCGCCCTGCTCGCAAGTTGCGGCAGCCCGTCAGGCGGGGAAACCGCCGCGCAATCGACGCCCGCACCCACCACCGGTACGCCCGCGACCGGCACCGCCACACCGATGGGCGAGCCGCAGGTTACGGCATTCGGCACCTATGACGAGCCTTGGGCCGCCGCTTTCGCGCCCGGCCCATCCATGCTGTTCATCACCGAAAAGCCCGGCACGATGAAGTTCATCGACACCGAAACCCGCCGCACCGGCACGGTCAGCGGGATGCCGCGCGTCGATTACGGCGGCCAGGGCGGCCTCGGCGAGATCGCGTTTCTGCCCAGCCAGCGCGCCGCCAATGTCGGCAGCCGGACGATCTATCTCAGCTGGGTCGAAGCCGGTGACGGCGACACGCGCGGCGCGGTCGTCGGGCGCGGTACGCTCAATTGCGGAACCCAGGATGCGAGCTGTAAGGTCGAAGGGCTGGAGACGATCTGGCGCCAGACGCCCAAGGTCAGCGGTCGCGGCCATTATTCGCACCGTATCGTGTTCAGCCCGGACGAGCGCTACATGTTCGTCTCCAGTGGAGAGCGGCAGAAGAAAGACCCCGCGCAGGACATTTCGAACACGCTCGGCACCATCGTGCGGCTCAATCTCGACGGAACGCCCGCCGCAGGCAATCCGCTCGCGGATCGCGGATCGCCCAGCGACGAGATCTGGAGTTGGGGCCACCGCAACATTCTCGCCATGGATTTCGATGCCGATGGCCGGTTGTGGGAGATCGAGCACGGTCCGGCAGGCGGCGACGAGCTGAACCTCGTCCAGAAAGGCGGCAATTACGGCTGGCCTACGCGCTCCAACGGCGAAAACTACAACGGCACGCCGATCCCGAACCACAGCCCCGACGATGGCTTCATCAAGCCGGTCATCAGCTGGACCCCGGTGATCGCCTCGGGCAATTTCTTCATCTACGATGGCGACTTGTTCGCGCCCTGGCGCGGCCAGGGGATCGTCGCGGGTCTCAAGACCGAAGCGCTGATCCGCATCGCCTTCGACGGCGACACCGCGCGCGAGGTCGGACGCGTGCCTATGGGTGAGCGCATCCGTCAGGTCGTGCAGGGCCCCGACGGCGCGATCTGGGCGCTCGAGGATGGCGACAACGGGCGGCTGCTCAAGCTGACGCCGGGCTGACATCCAGTCACGGCGGGCACAGCGAGCGCCGCTTGCCGGTAGGATAGCGCTATTTCATCGACAGGCCGGGGCCGCGCCCTTAATCCGCGCGGCCCATGGCGACTGCATTGCCCACCATCGTGCCGCTTTCGGCGATCGACTTCGACCTGATCGAGGATCTCCTCGACGCGGCTTTCGGCGAACAGCGCCGGGCGCGCACCGCCTATCGCATCCGTGAGGGCGTCGAGTGGCTGCCCGGCCTCAGCTTCGCAGCGCTCGACGATGAGGATTATCTGGTCGCCACGATCCAGCTCTGGCCCGTCGCCCTGACCGATCCCGACGGGCGGGCGCATCCGCTGCTGATGGTCGGCCCGGTCGCGGTGATGCCGGGGCGGCAGGGCGAAGGGTATGGCAAGGCGCTGATGGCCGCCTCGCTCGCGGCTGTCGATAGGCTCGGCGAAGGCTCGTCCGCCGCGCTGCCGCAGGTCCTGATCGGCGATGTCGACTATTACGGGAAATGGGACTTCAGCCCTGCGCATACCGGCGGCTGGCATTGCCCCGGCCCGTACGAACAGGGCCGCCTGCTCGCCCGCACGAACAACGCCGCCATCCTGCCGCGCGAAGGCATGCTGGGCCCCTGGATGGGCTGAGGCCGTTCGCCGGTTCGGGGAGGATTGTTTCGCCCGCCCGCATCTGCCAACGCCACGCACATGGTCTACACTCCGCCCCCCGAGCTCGCCGGTCTCAGCCTCGCGCAGATCGCCGAACAGGTCGAAGCCCGCAAGTTGCCCCCGGTCGAACGCTGGACGCCGCAGGATGAAGGCGACAGCGGCATGCGCATCGCCGCCGACGGGACCTGGTATCACGATGGCAGCCCGATCAGGCGCGAAGCGATGGTGCGCGCGTTTTCGGGCCTGTTGACCCGTGACGAGAACGGCGCCTACTGGCTGGTCACGCCGTTTCAGAAGCTTTCGATCGAAGTGGAGGATGCCTGCTTCATCGCCACCGATTGCCGCCTGGTCGAAGATGGAATCGCCTTCCGCCTCAATACGGATGATCTGGTGGTCGCCGGGCCGGACCATGCGATCCGCGCCGCCGGAGATGCCGAAGCGCCCGCGCTCTACGTCCATGTCCGGCGCGGCTGCGAGGCACGCCTGAACCGCTCGACCTACGAACAGCTTGCCGAAATCGCGCTGGCGCGGGGGCAGGACTGGACGGTTATGAGCGGCGGCGAAACCTATTCGCTGCTGCCCCCCGCCCCGGAATGAGCGACCTGTTCGACCGGCTGGTCCGCCTGTCCGAAGCGGGCCATGCGCGCGACATACCCGACCTGATGACCGATGCGCGTTTCGCCGATGCCGAGCGGACTGCCGATGCCGCCGTGCTGATCGCGGTGACGGATCGGCCCACCGGCCTCATGCAGCGAAGCGTTAGGCCGGAAAACAACGGCCTGAAGCAGCGAAGCGATAGGCCACACTACGACGGGCCCGGCGTCATTTTGACGCAGCGCCCCACGACCATGCGCGACCATCCCGGCCAGGTTGCCTTTCCCGGTGGCAAATTGGAACCGGGCGAGGACGCGGTCACTGCCGCCTTGCGCGAAGCGGAAGAGGAACTGGCGCTCGATCGCGATCAGGTGCGCCTGATCGGCACCACCGATCGCTATCAGACCGGGACCGGCTTCGACATCACCCCCGTGCTCGGCGTGATCGCCCCCGACCTGCCGCTGCGCGCCGATCCGCGCGAGGTCGAAAGCTGGTTCGAAGCGCCCCTGTCGCTGGTGATGGATGCGGACAATTGGACGCGCAACGAAGTGTTCTGGAAAGGCGCGATGCGGCAATATCTCGAACTCGATTATCGGGGCTATCGCATCTGGGGCGTGACGGCGGCGATCTGTTACAATCTGTCGCGCCGCCTCGAATGGATGGAAGCGACACAGTGACCGATCTCCCCCCCGCCCCCTGGACCCAGCGCGCCGATCTTGCGCAGCTTGCCGCGACGCTCGGGCCCGACGCGATGCGCTGGGTCGGCGGCGCGGTGCGCGACACGCTGCTCGGCATCCCCGTGGCCGATGTCGATTGCGCGACGCTCCATAGGCCCGAACAGGTGATCGATTTGTGCCGCGACGCCGGTATCCGTACCGTGCCGACCGGGATCGAGCACGGCACCGTTACGGCCATTCTCGAAACCGGCCCGGTCGAGATCACCACGCTGCGCCGCGACGTCAGCACCGATGGACGCCGCGCGACGGTCGCCTTCGCCGACGACTGGCGCGAGGATGCGGCACGGCGCGATTTCACCATCAACGCGCTCTATGCCCATCCAGAAACGCTGGAGATCACCGATTTCTTCGGCGGGCTGGCCGATCTGGAGGCGCGCCGGGTGCGCTTTATCGGCGATGCGCGCCAACGCATTCGCGAAGATCACTTGCGCATCCTGCGCTATTTCCGCTTCCAGGCGCGCTTCGGACGCGAGACCGAAGACGGGGCATTGGCGGCCTGCAGCGAACTGGCCGAAACGCTGAAAGGCATCAGCCGCGAACGCGTGGCGATGGAATTGCTCGGCATCCTCGCTCTGCCCGATCCGGTGCCGACTGTCCGCCTGATGGACGATGCAGGCGTGCTGCGCGTGATCCTGCCCGAATCGCGCGCCAGCGAGATCGCGGCGCTTGCGCGTCTGATCGAAACCGAGCGCGAACACGATGCCGAACCGGAGGCGATCCGCCGCCTCGCCGCGCTGCTGCCCTCAGTGCCCAGCCTCGCCGAGACCGTGGCGGCGCGGCTGCGGCTGTCGAAGCAGCAGCGCGGACGCCTCGCCTGCGCGGCGGCACGTACGCCGAACGACGCGCAACTTCCCCGTGCGCTCGCCTATCACGAGGGGATGGGATGCGCGCGCGACCGGCTGTTGCTGACCGGCGCCTCGCCAGCCTCGCTCGACGATTGGACGCCGCCCCATTTTCCGTTGAAGGGTGGGACGATCGTGGCGCGCGGTATCGCCGCCGGGCCGGACGTCGCGCGGATCATGCGCGCCGTCGAAGCGCGCTGGATCGCGGAAGACTTTCCCGGCGAGGCCCGGATCGAGGCGCTGCTGACGGAAGAACTGGCCGAACGTTAAAGGCCACCGCACGCGCGGCAACCGCGGCTTCAGGCCAGCTTAATCGCGAAACCCTATAACCGGACCCACGGTTGCATTGCAGCGCAGCATCCGTTTAGAAAGCCCTCTCCCGCCATCGCGGCGGACCGTCCGGCGGTAGCGGATTGGCGTTTCGCGTCTCGTGCCGCCCCTCATTCCCGATCCCGCTTCCGGCGCGTCTTTCGCGTCTGGGGGATCGCGTAGAAAAACACCAATCGGAGTTCCTTTATGAAGACCCTCGCATCCGCCCTCGCTCTCGCAGTCGCGACGATCGCCACTCCGGCGCTCGCCAACGATCAGGTCGTCGCCGGTGCGACGGTCTACGGGCCCGAAGGCAATCAGGTCGGTACGATCACGCAGGTCGAAAACGGCCAGACCTTGCTCGACACGGGCACCCATCAGATTCCGCTCGCCGTCGACATGTACGGCGTGGGCGAAACCGGCCCGACCATCACCGTGACCAAAGTCCAGCTCGACACCATGATCGAACAGCAGATGGCCGCCGCCAATGCCGCGCTCGACGCAGCGCTGGTCGAAGGCGCCACGATCATGACCGCCGACAGCCAGACGCTGGGCACCGTCGGAACGGTCGAAGGCGACAACGTTCTCGTGGTTCGCGCCGAGGATGCGGGCGAATTCACCGTTCCGCGCAACTACTTCGTCGCGACCGAGGGCCAGCTGATCGCGCGCCTGACCATGGCGCAGGTCGATGCCGCGCTGGCGGATATGGAAGCCAACGCCGAAGCGGCCGCCGATATGTAAAATCCGATCCTTTCGGGATCGCATAAGGCCGGGAGCGCTGGGGGGCGCTTCCGGCCTTTTTCATGCCCCCACCGGGGAAGGAACTGCGCCCTATTCGAACCGGTTGTCGCGCGGGAAACCCTGCGGCGGCATCCGGCCCGCGCCGCCGCGCGCGACCTTCCATTGCCACATCTCGTTCTCGGTTCGCGTGCGGCCTTCCTTGCCGCCCATGGTCCAGCTGAGCCCGTCTTCCAGCTTGAAGGTGATCGCGTCCGATAGGCCGCCGTCGCGATAGCGCTGCAATTGCACGCCCTGTCCGCGCGCGAGTTCGGGCAGCTCTTCGAGGTTGAAGACGACGAGCTTGCGATTGTCGCCGACCACCGCGACGTGGTCGTCCTCCGCCGCGATCGGGCGCACGACCTGCAATTTCGCCTCGCCCTTCAGATTCACCACCTGGCGGCCCTTGCGGGTCTCGGCCAGCAGGTCGTCCGTGTTCGCGGCGAAGCCCTTGCCCGTATCGGCGGCGAGCAGCAGGCGCTGTTTGGGCCGGTGGACGATCGCGGCCACGATCTGCGAACCCGCATCGATGTCGAGCGTGTTCCTGACCGGTTCCCCGAACCCGCGCGCGCCGGGCAATTTGTCCGCGCCCAGTGTGAAGAAGCGCCCCGTATCGGTGACGAGCAGCAATTTGTCCGTCGTCTGCGCGTGCAGGACGAACCCTTGGGCATCGCCTTCCTTGTATTTGAACTCCTGATCGAGCGGCAGATGCCCCTTGGCGCCACGCACCCAGCCCTTCTGCGAGAGGATCACCGTCACCGGCTCCTTCTCGATCATGGCTTCCATGCTGAATTCGACCATGGGTTCGGCTTCCGCGATCAGCGTGCGGCGCGCGCCGAGTGCGGTGTCCGGCCCGTATTCCTTGCGCAATTTTGTAAGATCGCGCTTCAGCCGCGTGCGCTGGCGGGCGGGCGAGCCGAGCAGCTTTTCGAGATCGTCCTGCTCTTTCAGGAGATCGTCCTTCTCCTGCCGCAGCTCCATCTCTTCCAGCTTGCGCAAGGATCGCAGCCGCATGTTGAGGATCGCTTCGACCTGCCGTTCGGTGAGAGAGAATTCCTCCATCATCACCGCCTTGGGATCGTCCTCGTAGCGGATGATCTCGATCACGCGGTCGAGATTGAGGAAGGCGACGATATAGCCTTCGACCAGCTCCAGCCTTCTCGCGATCTGATCGAGCCGGTGGCGGCTGCGGCGTTGGAGGATCTCGATCTGGCTGGAGACCCAGTTCGACAGCAATTCCTTCAGCCCCATCACCATCGGCGTGCGCGTTGCGTCGAGCACGTTCAGATTGAGGCCGAACCGCGTTTCGAGGTCGGTGAGCTTGTAGAGGCTTTCCTTCAACAACTCGGGATCGACATTGCGGCTGCGCGGGACGAAGACGATGCGGATGTTCTCGTCGCTCTCGTCGCGCACATCTTCCAGGATCGGCAGCTTGCGATCGGCGATGGCGGCGGCGATCTGTTCGATCAGCTTGCCCTTCTGCACCTGGTAGGGGATCTGATCGACGACGAGCTGCCACTGGCCCCCGCCCAGCCGCTCGATCCCCGCCTCGCGATCCTTGTCCGTGCTCGCCTCCGCCGCATGGAAACGCGCGCGCAGGCGGAAACTGCCGCGCCCGGTCTCGTAGGCGGCAGCGATCGTTTCCGGGCTGTCCACCACCAGCGCCCCGGTCGCGAAATCGGGCCCGTGGAACAGCTCCATCAGGCGGGCATGTTCGACCTGCGGATTGTCGATCAGTTCCAGCGTCGCATCGACCACTTCGGCGACATTGTGGCTCGGGATATTGGTCGCCATGCCCACCGCGATCCCGCTCGATCCGTTGGCGAGTAGGTTGGGGAACAGGCCGGGAAAGATCTCCGGCTCGCGCTCTTCGCCGTTATAAGTCCGGATGAAATCGACCGTGCCCTCGTCCAGCCCCTCCATCAGGCGCAAGGCCGTTTTGGTCAGGCGCGCTTCGGTATAGCGATAGGCGGCGGCGTTATCCCCGTCGATATTGCCGAAATTCCCCTGCCCTTCGACCAGCGGATAGCGCAGCGCGAAATCCTGCGCGAGGCGGACCATCGCATCGTACACGCTCGCATCGCCATGCGGGTGATATTTGCCGATCACGTCGCCGACCACGCGGGCGGATTTCTTGAACGCGTCGGTCGGGTTCAGCTTCAGCTGCCGCATCGCCCACAACAGGCGGCGATGGACCGGCTTCAGCCCATCGCGCAGATCGGGGAGCGAGCGCGCGGTGATCGTGCTTAGCGCATACACCAGATACCGTTCGCTCAGCGCGCTGTCGAAGGGGGCATCGACGATCGCGTCGAAGGGATCGGGTTCGTCCATCACAGTGGTATTGTCGGCAGCCATGCCATTCACCCTATCACCGCCCCGGCTCGGCTAGAAGCGCGGAACGCCATGCTTTCCCCATGCGTAAGTCCGGTAACACGAACTCAATGGAGATACTCTCATGGCAAAACGCGTCCTCATCCTCGCCACCAACGGTTTCGAACAGTCCGAACTGATGAAGCCCAAGGCCAATCTGGAAAAGGCGGGCATCGAAACCACCGTCGTCAGCCTCGAAAGCGGCGAGATCAAGGGCTGGGATACCGACGATTGGGGCGACAGCGTCAAGGTCGACAAGACTCTGGACGAAGTCAGCAGCTGCGAAGGCTATGACGCGCTCCTGCTGCCCGGCGGCCAGATCAATCCCGACCTTCTGCGCGTGGAAGACCGCGCCGTCGCCCTCGTCAAGGATTTCGCCATGTCGGGCAAGCCGATCGCCGCGATCTGCCACGCCCCCTGGCTGCTGATCGAAGCGGACATCGTGAAGGGTAAGACCGCGACCTCCTACAAATCGATCCGCACCGACCTCAAGAATGCGGGCGCGAACGTGGTCGACCAGGAAGTCGCGATCGACGGCAATCTCATCACCAGCCGCAATCCGAACGACATCCCCGCCTTCAGCAAGGCGCTGATCGAAGCGGTCGGCGAGACTGTGGACGAGAAGGCTCTCGAAACCGCCTGATCACACGCACAGTCCGATTTTTTTGAGAACCCCGTCGCAGCGATGCGGCGGGGTTTTTCATATGATTTGAACGCCTTCCGCAGCGTTTCGGAAACATAGGCCGTATCGTTCATTGCTTTCCAGAGGGAGAAAGATGTCGGCTTTACGCACATACCTGTTCGCCTTTCTGACGGCACTGACAGCCGCGCTCGGCGCCGTCCCGCTCGGGGCCCAATCCCAGCGCGACATCGCGCAGAGTTCCGAACCGTTTGTCTATCAAGTCGACCGGCTCGAGAACGGCGGCGGCGCGGGAACGCCGCTCGAACTCGATACGCCGATGGGTCTGGTCGAAACCTTCATGGCGGCGGGCGAGGCGCGCGAGTGGACGCGTGCATCCGCTGCACTCGATTTTGCCAATCTCGATGGCACCGACGCATCGCAGCGCGACGTCACGGCGGCGCTTTACGATCTGCTCGAACGATCGGTCGCGATCGACTGGGCCGTCCTTCCCGACCGGCCCGATGCCGTCGACACCGAAACGAGCAGCAAGGATCCGATGGCGGGCACGCCGCGGCGCTCGATCACTCTTGCCGAGATCGAGACGGAAGGTCGGTCCGTGCCGATCCGCATCGCAAGGGTGCAGGCGCCGGGCGGAGAGCCGGTCTGGGTGTTCAGCAGGCAGACGGTTGCCAACGTGCCCGCGCTTTACGAGACCTATGGGCCGACCCGGTTCGAGAAGGCCTTGCCCCCATTTCTGCGCGAACAGGCGTTCTGGACATTGGCCTGGTGGGAGGTCATCGCCCTCCCGCTGATACTGATCGTGGCGGCGTTTGCCGCCTTCTTCACCTATCTCGGCATTCGTCGCTTCCGCAGCCGTTTTCAGCACGACGATACGATTCATGGCGTGCTGCGCGCGGTACACCTGCCCGCCGTCCTGCTGGCCTTCGCCGGAACGTTCGCGCTGGTGCGCGAGACGTTTTTCCGCCTCTCCGGCCCGGTCAAGGATCTGCTCGATCCGCTGCAACTGGTCCTGATCATCGCGGCGGTTCTCGGCATCGGTCTGTCGATCATCGAAGCCATGTTCGAGATCGCGACCGACAAGCGGACCGACGCGCTCGAAGATCCGGACAATGGCAACGACCGGGACTATTACACTAAACTGAGCGCGATCAGGCGGATCGTGACGGCGCTGGTGATGCTGGCCGCAGTCGGTTTCCTCCTCGTCGCCAGCGATGTTTCGAGCACGCTCGGCTTTTCGATCCTGGCTTCTGCCGGCGTGCTCGGTCTCGTGCTGGTGTTTGCGGGGCGCAAATTGCTGGGCGACATCATGTCGAGCGTGCAGATCGCTTTCGCGCAGACCGCCCGGATCGGCGATGCGGTGCAGTACGAGGGCCAGTGGTGCTATGTGGAGAAGATCGGCTTCACCCATCTACGCCTGCGGACATGGGACGAACGCCGCGTAATCGCGCCGCTCAGCGATTTCACGAACAAGAGCTTCGAGAACTGGACCAAGCGCGATGCCAGCTTGATGATGCATGTCGAGCTCGAACTCGACAATCGCTCCGATGTCGAGAAACTACGTGGCCCGTTCCGCGAATTCGTCGAGCAGGACGAGGATGTGGTCGATCCCGACGACGCGATCTGCGAAGTCGTCGGCCAAAACGCGCAGGCGATGGTCGTGCGCTTCATGGCCCGGTCGAGCGATCCCAAATGCGGATGGAAGATGCATTGCCGCCTGCGCGAACGGATGCTGGCGGTCGCAGCCGGTCTCGACGCGGCTGCGTCGAACGAACCTGCCCCGGCCTTCCTTCCCCGCGAGCGCGAGGTGCGTATGGACCTCGCTGGAAAGGACGAAAGCGAGTAGGAACGAGCCGGAGGTCTTGGCGTTACCGCGATCGGTGCTCGACCCTCGCACCGAAATCCCGCTTGCTACGGCGCGAGGATTGCTGAATGGGCGCCCGCCTTGCAAACGGTGCCGCTGTGGTCGGACATCGAGAATCTGGAGTTAGAGCCCATGCGCCGCCGGCCCCTATCGTGCGCCCTTGCCCTTCTCGCCTGCTCGGCTCCGCTCGCGGCGGCCGAGGGGCAGCCTGCCAATGACGGTGCCCAGCCCGAGCAGACCGGTCCGCAAACCGTGGCCGACGCGACGCCGCCGGAGACCGTGCCGCTGGCCGAAGAAGCGCCGGGCCGCGTGTCGGTCTCGTTCGGGGCGAGCGTGGTGGGCCAGTATATCTCGCGCGGCGTCGCCTTCGCCGATGCGACGAGCTATCAACCCTATGCCACGCTCACCGTCGCGCTACCGGAATTGACCGGCGGGGCGATTACCGATGCGAGCGTGTTCGTCGGTAACTGGAACAGCATGCAGAGCGGCAGTCCCGGCCTCGGCCAGCCGAACAGCGGCTCCACGCCCGGATGGTACGAAGCCGACATCTATATCGGCGGGGCAGTCCAGATCGCGGAGCGTGTGGGCGTCAGCGCGACCTATTTCCGCTATCTCTCCCCCGCCAATTCGTTCGACGAATACGACGATTTCGATCTCACCCTGACATTCGACGACAGCGGATTATGGGGCGAGGCGGCAGAGGCGCGCGGCTTCTCGGTTCAGCCTGCCCTGCGCATGGTGCAGGAGATCGGCCAGCCCAATCGCCCCGACGCGCTGTATATCCAGCCGTCCATCGCGCCGAGCGTGCTGCTGGGCTCTGGGGACGGCGGCGTCACCGTGTCGATACCGATGGCGATCGGCCTGTCCGACAGTTTCTACAGCGGCGTCGATGGCGGCACGCCGACTTTCGGGTTCTTCCGAGTGGGCGCTGGCGTGGCGGCCAATCCGTTCAAGGGTGCGGCGAGCGCGGTCAGGCTGACGGCGGGGCTCGATTACTGGATGCTCAACGACCGGGTGGCCAATGGGCTCGACGATACCGAGCTGGTCTGGCGAGTCGGGTTTTCGACTGGATTCTGAAAGCGGAGCCGCGTCAGAACCGCCGCGCGTCGTGGCTTTCGGTCGGAACGTCCACGCTCAGCCCGTCCAGCGTCTCGTCCAGCACGATCTGGCAGGAGAGGCGGCTGGTGCGGCGCACGCCTGCGGCGAGGTCGAGCATGTCCTCTTCCTCCTCGCTCGCGGCCTCCAGCCGGTCGAACCATTCGGGATCGACCACGACATGGCAGGTCGAACACGCCATCTGCCCCTCGCACGTCCCCTCCAGGGGAAGCCCGGCGGCCTGCGCGGCGCGCAGCAGCGTATCGCCGATGGCCCCACGCGCTTCGACGATGTCGCCCTTGGGCGTACGCAGGCGCAATCCGATCGTCTCACTCATACGCCCTGCTCCTTCGCCGCCGCGTTGATCTTGGCCGCCGCCGTCTCGATCTCGTCCATCGTGGTATAGCGGCCCCAGCCCAGCCGGATCGAGGCCTTGGCTTTTTTCTGCGACAGGCCGATCGCTTCCAGAACATGGCTGGTCCGGCCCGATCCGCTGGCACAGGCGCTTCCGGCGCTGAACATCACGTCGCGGCATTCGCTCATCAGCCGGTTCACGTCGAGCCCGCCGGCGTTCTTGCCCGCCGGGCGGATGTTCATGTTTCCATGCCAGCGCGCCTCAGCGCTGCCGTTCAACTCCCAGTCCGAGAAAAGCTCGCAGGCGCGGGTCCAGAGCTTGTCGACATGATCGGCGTCCTGCTCCATCCGCTCCTTCGCTTCCTTCGCCGCGACGCCCATGCCCGCGATCAGGGCCGGGGACAGCGTGCCCGAACGGATGCCGAATTCCTGTCCGCCGCCGGTCTGGACCTCGGCGATGTCCAATCCTTTTCGCAGCCACAAGGCGCCGACGCCCTTGGGGCCGTGAAACTTGTGCGCGCTGATCGCGACCATGTCCGCACCGGTCACTTCCATGCGGCCATAGGCCTGCACCGCGTCGCACAGATAGAGCGCATTCGCGGATTTGGCCTTGCGATGCCATTCGACCGTGGGCTGGATCGTGCCGATCTCGTTATTGACCTGCATCACGCAGACGAGCCGCGTGTCGGCGGGGAGATCCTGCTTGGTGTTGCACTGGCCGTTCTTGGCCACGTTCAATTCGTGGCAGTTGCCGACCGCGCGCGCCGTGTCGAGCACGGCGGCATGCTCGATCGCGGAGACGGAGACGGTGCCGCCAGTGCCGCTGCCCCTGATGGCGAGATTGATCGCCTCGGTCGCGCCGCTGGTGAAGATCACGCGGCCGCCGGCGGGGAACAGTTCCGCCACACGCTCGCGCGCGACTTCGATCGCGGCCTTGGCCTGGCGGCCCATGCGGTGGGGACTGTGCGGATTGCCGAAGCCGGAACCGCCCGGCCCGTCGAGCCAGCGCAGCATTTCGTCCCGCGCTTCGGGCGCGAGCGGGGTGGTTGCTTGGTAATCGAGATAGATCATGGTCGCGCCATCCCTAACCATGTTTCGGCGAAACGTTCCACCTCGGCGCGCGTGGTGTTCCAGCCGAGGCTCACACGGATGGTGTTCGCTGCGATATCCGGTTCGACGCCCATCGCATCGAGCACGCGGCTGGTCTTCATCGTCCCGCTCGAACAGGCGGAGCCTTGCGATACCGCGATCCCCGCCATGTCGAACCGCATTACCTGCGCGGTGGCGGACAGGTTCGGCATGGCGATGGCGCGGATATAGGGCGTGGGATCGGACAGGCGATCCGACAGCGGCGTGCCGCCAGCCGAGCGGCATTCGCGTTCGAACGCGTCGAACGCCCGCAGCACGTCTTCGTCGAGATAGGATTCGGAGCAGGCTTCCAGCGCCGCCGCCATGCCGAACACGCCGGGCAGGTTCTCGGTCCCGCGCCGATAGCCGCGCTCGTGCCCGCCAGAGGGCTCCAGCATGGCAAAGTCGCGCACCAGCAGCGCACCGATCCCGATCGGTCCGCCGAACTTATGCGCCGCGATCATGGCCATGTCGCAAGGGAGGATCGTCAACTTTCCCGCCGCCTGCGCGCAGTCCGCGATCAGCAGTCCACCGGCGTCGGAAACCCGCTCGTGGATCGGCTCGATCGCCTGTCGGTTGCCGGTTTCGGAATTGACCTGCTGCACCGCCACTATTGGACGATCGGCCCCAATCGCCTCGACGAGTGCCGCCAGATCGAGCTGCCCGTCAGCAAGAACCGGCAGCACTTCCGCACCGGGCGCGGCCTGCGGCAGGCAATCGTGTTCCACAGCGCTGACGAAACTCCTGCCACCCTTCGCCCGGCCCAGGGCCAGCGCTGCCGCCTCGCTCGCGCCGCTGGTGAAGATTAGCTCGCCCGTCCAGCCCAGCGCCGTCTTGATCCGCTCGCGCGCGTCTTCCAGAGCGGCGCGGGCCTTGCGGCCTTCGCCATGCGGACTGGATGGATTGGCCCAGAGCCCGAACCCCTCCTCCATCGCGGCGCGCGCCTGCGGGCGCAACGGCGTGGTGGCGGCGTGATCGAGATAGATGCGGTCGGAGTTCGGGGTCGGAATGGGACGTGCTCGAAACAATTGCGAATTTGCGGGAAAACCCTATATAGCGCGCGACTTCCAGCTTGCTACCGGGCGCCCGCCACGCGCGATGCGCCGCAACCCTTTCGCACAGGTACCCCACCCGATGCCGACCGTGATCTTTCCCGGCCCCGAAGGCCGCCTCGAAGGCCGTTTCTCTCCCGCCCCGCGCCCGCGCGCGCCCGTAGCGATGATCCTGCATCCGCACCCCCAGGGCGGCGGCACGATGAACGAACAGATCACGCAGAAGCTCTACAAAACCTTCGTCGATCGCGGGTTCGCCGTGTTGCGATTCAACTTTCGCGGCGTCGGGCGCAGCCAGGGCAGTTTCGACAACGGGATCGGCGAATTGTCCGATGCAGCCAGCGCGCTCGACTGGGTGCAGCAGATCCACCCCGAAGCGCAGACCACCTGGGTCGCAGGCGTCAGCTTCGGCGCGCTGATCGGGATGCAATTGCTGATGCGCCGTCCGGAAATCCGTGGCTGGATCAGCGTCGGCGCCCCGGCGAGCATGTACGATTTCACGTTTCTTGCCCCCTGCCCAGCCAGCGGCATCTTCATCCACGGCGCGCAGGATACGGTGGTGCAGCCCCAGGCGGTCACCAAGCTGGTGGAAAAGCTGCGCACGCAAAAGCACATCACCGTGCATCACGAGGAAATCCCGCGCGCCAATCACTTCTTCGAAAACGAGCAGAAGGAATTGATGGCCTCGGTCGACAATTATCTCGACTTCCGCCTCGACCCGAGCTGCCCGATCAAGTGACGCGCCCTGAAAGGCGCACATCCGTCTGATATCGAACCCTCCCGCCCTGTTTTAGGGCGGGAGGGTTTTTCGTATTGGCCATACAGAGGCCCGGTCGGTTGCAAACCGCAACGCGAAACCGCTTGCCATCCCAGTAATGTTGTAACATCCTCTCATCGTAAGCCCGCCCCATCGTGTCGCAAAACAAGCGGGCTGCGAAAGGAAGAGGATCTTGCATATGGCTTATCTCGACCAGACCCGCCGCCCGTCGCCCGCCAGCATGGCTGGGGTCGTCGCCATCCACGCTGCGGTCGGCGTGGCAATCGTCACCGGACTGACCGTTTCGGGGACGCTTGCGCCCCCCGACGAATTCATCCCGACCTATGACATCAAGGATGCGCCGCCCCCTCCGCCGGAACCAACGCCAGAGCCGACCAATAATATGCCAGATGTCGCGCAGGTCACTCCGCCGATGGTCATCCCCAAACCCCCGCTCGACCTGCCGGTCCCCGCGCCGCGTTTCGATTCGACCGAAATCATCCTGCCGCCCGCGCCCCCGGTGCCGCGGCCCGGCCCGACGCTCGGCCTCGATCCGGTGCCGACTCCGCGCGTCACGCCGACCCAGCCTCCGGTCGGCCCTTCGGTCGGCGCGAAGCCGCGCAACGATCCTTCCGCCTGGATCAGCACGGACGATTACCGTTCGTCATGGATCAACCGCGAGATGACCGGTACGGCGCGCTTCCGGCTCGAAATCGCCGCCAATGGCCGCGTGACCAATTGCACGATCACCGGATCGACCGGCCATTCCGCGCTCGATCAGGCGACCTGCCAATTACTGGAGCGGCGCGCGAAGTTCCAGCCGGCGCGCACCGGTTCGGGCGAGCCGATCGCTGGCAGTTACGAAAGCGCGGTGCGCTGGGTGCTGCCGGACTAATCCGCCAGCCGAAGCGGCCTCAGCGGCCCCGCTCGATCCGGTCGAGCGGGGCTTCGCCCGCTTCGTTCGGGACCGTCCAGATCGCCACATTCATCCCCGCGACAAGCGCCAGGATAACCATCAACACCGCCTGGCGGCGATACCCGCCACGATAGGCGAACACCGCGCCCACGATCAGCGCGATGGCCAGCAGGACGACGATCGAGAGCACGGCATCGGTCATGCCCCGCATCCTAGCCGCGACGGGACGGCGAAAGGAAGCGCAAAGCTGCGGAACGCGTCTCGCCAACACCCGTTCTTCCTGCGAATGCGCCGCGATCATGCGCGCACCACCGAAAGGGTTGCGATATGGGTATCTTCAGTTCGATCAAGGACGCGATCTTCGGCAAGGACGAGCCTGCTAAGCAGGCTCCATCCGCTGCACGACCCGCTGCCAAGCCCGGCACGGCTCCCGCTGGCAAGCCCGCGCCCAAGACCGGTAATGCCTGGGCCGACGCGCCGGTGGTCGAACGGCAATCGATCGACACCGTCGACGTCGAAAACCACCTCGATTCGATGCCCGGCGCCGATCGCCTCAATTGGCGCACTTCGATCGTCGACCTGCTCAAGCTGATCAATGTCGATTCCGATTATGCCAGCCGCAAGGCGCTCGCCAGCGAGCTGGGGCGCGAGGATTACGAAGGCTCGGCGGAAGACAATGTCTGGTTGCACAGGCGCACGATGCGCGAACTGGCGGCGCATGGCGGGAAGGTGCCGCCCGAATATCTCGACTGAGGATCGGCCGGGTATTTTCGATTAATTGACAGGTCAGGGCTCGGCGCGCACACCCGCGCCCATGACATCCAAAAGCTTCGACATCACCCGTCGCCAGGCCCTCGCAGGCCTCGGCGCGACGACCGCGCTCACTCTCGGCGGATGCGCCGCCACCGCTCGTCCCGAGGCCATCGCCCAGGCACAGGCGATCGGCGCCGAACGCCTGCTGGAAGTGGCGGCGTACAATCTCCTCGAACACGAACCCGAACGCGCTACCTCGCTCGGCGTCGATACCGGGCGATACGCCGAATTGCGCGCCCGACTGGAGGACCAGTCCCAAACCGGCCAGGATCTCTATGCCGCCACGCTGCGCCGCGATCTCGATCGGGTCCGCGCCTTCCCGCGCGAAGGGCTGGATGCGGACACGGTGACCAATCTGGACGTCGTCCAGAGCGCCTATTCCACCGCGCTCGACGGGTTCGCCCTGCCCTATGGCGATGTCGCCGTGGGGAGCTGGCGCAATGCACCCTATGTCGTGATCCAGAATGTCGGCAGCTATCTCGACCTGCCGCGCTTCATGGATTCAACGCATCCGCTGAAGGACGGCAGCGATGCCGATGCCTATATCGAGCGGATGGAAGCCATGCCCGCCGTGTTCGCGGGCGAGCTCGAACGGATGCGCGCGGCCCGCGCCATGGGCATGGTGCCGCCCGATTTCCTTATCGAGAAAGCGACCACCCAGCTATCCGAGACGATCAAGTCGGCGATGGCGGGCGATCTGTTCGCCGCCCCGCTGCGCGCCAGGCTGATCGAGGCAGGCATGCCCGAAAGCCACGCCAATCGCGCGCAAACTCTGGAGACCGGCCCGATCGCTGCCGCGCTGGAAGCGCAGCTCGCCGAATTGCGCCTGGAAATGGCGGAGGCCGATTCCGATCCCGGCATGTGGAGCCAGCCGCGGGGCGACGAATGGTATGACTGGGCCCTGCGCGCCAGCACCACCACCACGCTCTCGCCCAACGAGGTGCACGAGCAGGGGCTGGAAGAACTCGCATCGCTGCATGCGCGCATGGACCCGATCCTGAAAGAGATCGGCTATACCACCGGCACGGTGGGCGAGCGGATGCAGGCGCTCTCGCAGGATCCGCGCTACAAATTCGCCGAAGGCGATCCCGGCCGGGCCGAGATCATGGCCTTTATCAAGGACCGCATCGAATGGATCACCGCGCAGATGCCGCGCGCCTTCGACACGCTGGTCGATCCCAATCTCGAAGTCCGCCGCCTGCCCCTGGCGGAAGAACCCGGCGCGCCGGGAGCCTATGGCGGCGCGGGCAGCAAGGACGGGACGATTCCGGGCCGGATGTGGATCAATCTGAGGACCACCGACCTGCACCGCAAATACGATCTGGCCGACCTGACCTATCACGAGACCATTCCCGGCCATGTCTGGGAGGGGGAATATTCCAACCGCCTGCCGCTGATCCGCTCGATCCTGGCCTTCAACGCCTTTTCCGAAGGCTGGGCCCTGTATGGCGAACAGATCGCGGACGAACTGGGCGCCTATGACGATTTCAAGGTCGGGCGATTGGGCTATCTTCAGAGCCTCGCCTTCCGTGCCTGCCGGATGGTGGTCGACACCGGCCTTCACCACAAACGCTGGAGCCGCGATCGGGCGCGTCGGTTCTTCGTCGAGGAAAACGGCTCGAAATACGACGAGGTGGTAAGCGAGGTGGACCGCTATTGCAGTTGGCCCGGTCAGGCCACGGGCTACAAGCTGGGCCATAGCGAGATCGTAAGGCAGCGCGGTCGAGCCGAAACGGCCCTGGGCGATGCTTACGACTTCAAGGCGTTCAACGATGCCGTCGTGCTCGGCGGGAATGCGCCGCTCGACGTGATGGCGAAGAACGTGGACCGCTACATCGCGCGGGCGCGAAGTTAGGCGGCTTCGGGCGCCGTATTGGCGAGCGCTGCGGCCTCTTCGGCCAGGCGCTTCGCTTCGCGTTCGACCAGGGCCCGTTCGCGGTCGATCTTCACCTTGCGCGCCTGTTCGGCAAGGCCGCGCCAGGTCTTTTCCGCACGCAGGCTGCGCTGGCGTACATTTTCCAGCGTCGCATCGCGCGCCTCCTTGGCGGCTTCGCGGGCGCGGCTGTCATAGAATTCGAATGTCTGGCTCATCGGCTTTGTCCTTCGGTGCACGCGCGCGAAATAGAGGCGGGAAACGGCCCGCCGATCGCGAGGGATCGACGGGCCGTCCTTTTAGAAAATCAGTCCGCGGAGGAGAGATTCACCGCGCTCGCCTTGCCGTTACGGCCGGTTTCGACTTCGAAATTGAGGCGCTGGTCCTTGTCGAGCGTCTGCATGCCCGCCGCCTGAACGGCGGAGATGTGGACGAAGCTGTCATCCGAACCATCGTCGGGCTGGATGAAGCCATAGCCCTTGTCGGAATTGAAGAATTTGACTGTGCCGGTCTTGGCCATGAGGTGTTCCTTTCAAGAACGAGGTATTGCCCCGCCGCAGCATGCGGCGCGGTCGTGCGTCAGGTCGTCCGAAGAAAGGAAGTCGTCGTCTAAAAAGCGCTCGGCGATAACGAAGCCGACCGGTGATCAAAAGCCGAAGTCCGTCGCAAATTTCGACGTCAGCCCGGATGGTCTAGCAGGCTTTCGCCCGTTTCCCTAACGATCATATCGGCGGGCGGAAAAACGGGTCCCCGGTCCGCGATTGCTCGCGGCCGGGGACTCTCCTCTCCAACTCGTGCGCCCGGTGGGGCGAAACCGGTCAGGCGGCGGCGGGGGCCGCGTCTCTCACGCCCTGGTCGACATGATCCGCAAAGGGCGTGAAATTGTCGACGAAAAGCTGCACCAGCTTCTGCGCGGTGCGATCGTATTCGTCCGCATTATTCCAGGTCGAGCGCGGATCGAGGATGCCGCTGTCGACGCCCGGAACGGCGACTGGAACTTCGAAGCCGAAATTGGGATCCTTGCGGAATTCCGCCTCGTTGAGCGACCCGTCGAGCGCGGCGTTGAGCAACGCGCGGGTTGCCTTGATCGGCATACGATTGCCGACCCCGTATTTGCCTCCGGTCCAGCCGGTATTGACCAGCCAGCAGGCCACGTCGCCCTTGGCGATCCGCTCTTTCAGGAGATTGCCGTAGACGCTGGGATGGCGCGGCATGAAGGGCGCGCCGAAGCATGTGCTGAAGGTTGCCTCGGGCTCGGTCACGCCGATTTCGGTGCCCGCGACCTTGGCGGTGTAGCCCGACAGGAAGTGATACATCGCCTGGTCCGGCGTCAGCCGCGCGATCGGGGGCAGGACGCCGAAGGCATCGGCGGTCAGCATGATCACGTTCGAGGGCGGCGGGCCCATATTCTCGTCCGACGTGTTTGGGATCGATTCGAGCGGATAGGCGCCGCGCGTATTTTCCGCGAGTGTGTTGTCGTCGAGGTCGATCTCGCCATTCTCGTCCATGACCACGTTTTCGAGGACGGTGCCTTCCATCTTCGTCGTCGCGAAGATCTCGGGCTCGGCTTCCGGGTTCAGGCGGATCATCTTGGCGTAGCAGCCGCCTTCGAAATTGAAGACCGCCGTGTCCGACCAGCCATGCTCGTCATCCCCGATCAGCGTACGGCTGGCATCGGCGCTGAGCGTGGTCTTGCCCGTGCCGGAAAGGCCGAAGAACACCGCGCTCTTGCCGTCCGGGCCGATATTGGCCGAACAGTGCATCGGCATCACGCCCTGGGGCGGAAGCAGGTAATTGAGCACGCCGAACACGCTCTTCTTCATCTCGCCCGCATAGCGCGTGCCGCCGATCAGGATCAGCTTTTCACTGAGATTGACCGCGATGACCGTCTCGCTGCGGCAGCCATGCCGTTCGGGATCAGCCTTGAAGCTGGGCAGATCGATGATCGTGTATTCGGGCACGAAGCCTTCGAGCTCGTCTGCCGTCGGGCGCACCATCAGAGTGCGGATGAACTGGTTATGCCAGGCAAGTTCGTTGATGACGCGCACATTGACGCGGTATTCGGGCTGCGACCCACCGAACAGGTCGGCGACATAGAGCGCGTCCTTGTCCTTGAGCGCAGCCAGGAAATCGTCCTTCAGCGCGGCGAAATGTTCGGGCGTCATCGACGCGTTATTGTCCCACCACACCGTCTCTTCGGTTTCGGCATCGCGGACGATGAACTTGTCCTTCGCGCTACGGCCGGTGTGCTTGCCGGTTTCGACCACCAGCGGCCCATGCTTGGCGCGGCGCCCTTCGCCGTTTTCGAGAGCCGCTGCGGTCAGCTGCGCCGAATCGAGATTGGCGTGGATCGCGGCATCGGTGGCGATACCCTGGTCGGCAAGCGTGTGGGAAAGCGAAGCGGTCACTGCGTGTCTCCGGGCGGGAGTTTCGATGTCTGGGACGGACCGGCATGCGAAGAAGTGCGGGCGGCACTTGCATACGAATGCGCAGACCTTACGCTGGCCCATAAAGCGCGCACAGGCGTCCGTCAAATTCCCCTCGGCAGGTCTGCCCCGGTTTGCGACAGATGGATGAAACGCTGCGCTTTTCACCCATTTTGACATCCTCGGCGGTCGATCCGGCAGGGCCTCGCGATTGTCTTGCCGCGCCAAAGCGATTAGCTGTGCCCTGTGACTCAGGACGCACCTCTCGAAACCGCTCAACCGGCGCCCCAGCGCACCGCCTCGCAGGCCGTGATCGCGCTGGTGGACGATGATCGCAACATTCTCACCTCGGTATCGATCGCGTTGCAGGCCGAAGGCTTCGCCACCCGCGTCTATTCCGAAGGGGAAGCGGCGCTGAAGGCGCTGCTCGAAAATCCGCCGCACCTCGCCGTCTTCGACATCAAGATGCCAGGCATGGACGGAATGGAATTGCTGCGCCGCCTGCGCGAACATTCCGCCCTCCCCGTGATCTTCCTCACCAGCAAGGACGACGAGCAGGACGAGGAAGCGGGCTTCGCCATGGGGGCGGACGATTACATTTCGAAGCCCTTCAGCCTGCGCCTTCTTCTCGCCCGCGTGCGCGCCATCCTGCGCCGCAGCGATATCGACCTGCCGGACGAGCCGGGAAGCCCTTCCGAAGCGCCCCGCCCCAGCGAAGTGCTGGAACGCGGGCGGCTGGTGA
Source organism: Erythrobacter sp. HI0063 (assembly GCF_001635685.1). Taxonomy (GTDB): domain Bacteria; phylum Pseudomonadota; class Alphaproteobacteria; order Sphingomonadales; family Sphingomonadaceae; genus Qipengyuania. The sequence goes on along the minus strand of NZ_LWFF01000319.1, from coordinate 32,343 downwards.
TGGACCCGGCACGCCACAAGGTGACGTGGGACGGCCGCGCGGTATCCCTGACGGTGACTGAATTTCTCCTCCTCGAAGCGCTTGCGGTGCGCCCCGGCGTCATCAAGAGCCGCAATCAGCTGATGGACGCCGCCTATCCGGACGACGTCTTCGTCGATGACCGGACGGTGGACAGCCATATCAAGCGCATGCGACGCAAGTTCCGCAGCGTCGATCCGCAGTTTTCCGCCATCGATACGCTTTACGGCGCGGGCTATAGCTTCGCCGAAAGCTGACCGATCCATGGCCGATCCGGCGCGCAGCAATGTCCTGAGGGACGGGCCGGGCCCCAATCCGGCGGCGGAAAAACCGCGCTGGTCGCGGCGCCTCTCGCTTACCAGCCGCATCCTGTTCGTGAACGTGTTGCCGCTGGTGCTGCTGGGCGGCGGGGTCATTTATCTCGACTTCTATCGCAAGCAATTGCTTGACGAGCGCTTCAAACTTGCCCTGGTCGAAGCGCAGATCACGGCCGAGGCGCTAGCCGGGGCGACCGATGCACGCCAGGAAGCCCTGCTGATCCAGATCGGCAAGGAACAGCGCCTGCGCATCCGGCTCTACGATGCCGATGGCGAGCTGGAGGGCGACAGTTTCGCCCTGTCCGCGCCGACATTCTCGATCGATGCCGTGCCCGAGGACAATCGCGACTTCGCCCTGACGCTCGATCGCTGGTTCGACCGGGTGGTGGGCGCACCGCCCCTGCCCGATTACCGCGAACCGCAGGTGGATAACGCCAATGCCTGGCCCGAACTCGACCGAGCGCGCAGCGAAAGCCTGACCCAGATCGTGCTGCGCGATGCGGCGGACGGAACGCATGTCATCAACGCCGCCGCGCCCGTCGGCCTCGACGGCGAGACGCTGCTGATCACCCGCAATCCCATCGACATCACTGAACGCGTGCGCGAAGCGCGATCGACCGTGGCGCTGGTGACGCTGCTGGCTCTGTTCGTATCGACGATGCTGTCGCTGTTCCTCGCCCAGACCATCGTCAGGCCCTTGCGCGAACTGGTGCAGGCTGCCGTCCGCGTGCGGCAGGGCCGCGATCGCCAGGTCGAGGTGCCCCGCCTGCCAGACCGGCGCGACGAGATCGGCATGCTGGCACGCGCGATCTCCGACATGACACATGCGCTGCGGATGCGGATCGATGCGGTCGAAAGCTTCGCCGCGGACGTGGCGCACGAGATCAAGAATCCGCTCGCCAGCCTCAGAAGCGCGACCGAATCGCTGAATCGGGTCGACGATCCGGAGCTGCGCGTTCAATTGCTCGACATCGCCACCCACGATGTGCGCCGCATCGATCGGCTCGTCACCGAAATCAGCGAAGCCAGCCGGATCGACGCCGAGCTGTCGCGCGCCACCTTCGAGACGGTCGATCTCGCCAGTCTGGTCACCAACATCATCGGATCGCGCGAGAATCGCTCGGAAAACGAAGGGCGCCACGTCCTCTTCGATGCCGAGCCAGGCCGATATCGGGTTCATGGCGAGCCTTCGCGGCTGGAGCGGGTCATCTCCAACCTGCTCGACAATTCGGTGTCGTTCTCGCCCCCTGATGGCGCCATCACTATCGATCTTGCGCGAGCGGACAACTGGATCACTCTGAGCGTGTGCGACGAGGGGCCGGGGATCCCCGAAGCGCGGCGCGAACAGGTGTTCCAGCGCTTCCATTCGCACCGCCCGCAGGCCGAGGATTTCGGCAACCATTCGGGCCTCGGCCTCGCCATCGCGCGGTCAATCGCCGAAGCCCATGACGGAACCTTGATGGCGGAAAGTCGCCCCGACGGGAAAAACGGCGCCTGCCTCGTCCTCAACCTGCCCGCACTGCGCGAAGGATGAGCGGCGCGCATTTCGAGCCGCTAGCCAATGTCACCTGCGTCGCGCTGGGCGATCGGGGACTGATGATCGAAGGGCCGCCGGGGAGCGGAAAATCCACGCTCGCGCTGCTGCTGATCGATCGCGGCGCGCAGCTCGTGGGCGATGACGGCGTCATGCTGGAGCGGCGCGGAGGGGACATATGGACCCACCCGCCCGATGCGATCCGGGGCCTGATCGAGGTACGCGGAGCCGGGATCGTGGAGTTTCCCGCCGTTTCGGCGCGACTGACCCTGATCCTTCGGCTCGATCCGAATGCATCGCGCGTTCCCGAAATCGAGAAGCGCAGCCTGCTCGATATCGCGCTGCCTGCGATCGCCTTCCGTACGGGCGATGCCGCACAGGCGCTGCGCGCGGAACATGCCCTGCGGCTGCACGGATTGGGATGACCGCATCTAACCGCTTCCCTTTTTCGGGCGCGGCTTCGATATTCGCGCGATGACCGCCGAATCGTCCGCTCCGCAGCAGATCCTGCTCGTCACCGGCATGTCCGGGGCGGGCAAAAGCACGGCGCTGGAAACCCTCGAAGATCTGGGGTGGGAAGCGATCGACAATTTCCCGATCCGCATGCTGCCCGACCTGCTTGCCCGCAGCGAGGGCCATTGCGCGCCGCTCGCGATCGGCGTCGATGCCCGCACCCGCGGCTTCGTGCCCAGCGAGATCAGAGCGCAGTTCGAAGATCTGACCGAGCGATCCGATCTGTCGGTCGGCACGCTGTTCCTCGATTGTGCCAGTCCCGAAATCGAGCGCCGCTATAACGAAACCCGCCGACGCCACCCGCTGGCCCAGGGACGACCGGTGAGCGAGGGAATCCGCGCCGAACGTGAATTGCTCGCCCCCTTGCGCGAATGGGCGCAAATGGTGATCGACACGACGGGCTATGGCCGCAACCATCTGCAACAGGCGATGCGGGAACGGTTTGCGCAGGATCCTTCCGGCGCCTTGACGATCACCGTCACCAGTTTCGGCTTTGCGCGCGGCATGCCGCCGATCGCGGATCTCGTCTTCGACATGCGCTTCCTCGACAATCCGCACTGGATCGACGAACTGCGCGAACAGACCGGACGCGATCCGGCGGTGGCCGCGCATATTCAAGCCGATCCCGCCTTCGATACCGCTTTCGAGAAGATCGCCGCTCTGGTCCAGTCGTTGATCCCCCTCTACGCGGCGCAGGGTCGTGCCTACCTGACGGTCGCCTTCGGCTGCACGGGCGGGCGGCACCGCTCGGTCTTTTCTGCAGAATCCCTCTTCAAGCGCCTGCTGGACGAGGGTTACGAGCCCACTCTGCTCCACCGCGATCTCGCCGCGCGGGCCGCCGATACGGTCGAAGGGCCGGTTCCCTGAGCAGGCCCTTTCGGTTGACTCAGCATCCAGTCATCATCATGGGCGCAGTCTCGCTGCGAAGCTTGAACCAGAAACGGAAGTCAGCACGGTTCGCATGATTGGCATGATCCTCGTCACCCACGGCAATCTCGCCGAGCATTTCATCGATGCGATGGAACACGTCGTGGGCGAGCAGGACCAGATCGCCACGGTCTGCATCGGGCCGAGCGACGATATGGAACTGCGCCGCCGCGAAATCGCAGAGGCGATCGCGCGAACCGATAGCGGCGAAGGCGTTATCGTTCTGACCGACCTGTTCGGCGGCACGCCGTCCAATCTGGCGATCTCCCTGCTCGAAGCGGGCCGCGTCGAAGTGATCGCCGGGATCAATCTGCCCATGCTCATCCGGCTGGCCGGTGCGCGCAAGACGCTCGGCGTGACCGAAGCGGTGCATGCCGCGCGCGAGGCGGGGCGCAATTACATCACGGTCGCGTCGGAATTTCTCGGCCAGCACGAAGCGCCGCCAGCGGCCGAGCGGAAGCAGGCCCAGTGAGCGGCGACGTGAGCGGCGACGTGAGCGGCGACGCCAGCATGGGCGAAGACCGGCGCACGCTCACCATCGTCAACCAGCGCGGCCTGCATGCACGGGCGAGCGCGAAATTCGTGGCCGCCGTCGCTGCCCTGCCCGAAGGAACGCAGGTCCATGTGGCGAAGGACGGGACGAAGGCTGCCGGCGGATCGATCCTGGGGCTGATGATGCTGGGCGCTGCGAAAGGCGATACGGTCGAACTTATCGTCGCCGGGCCGGATGCGCCCCGCATTGCCGACGACCTCGCCGCGATGATCGAAGACGGTTTCGGCGAGAGCTGAGGCGTCCTCGCGAGAGATCCGCTCGATGACACGTCGCCAGATCACCGGTTTTTCCAATCCCACCGTCAAAGCCTTGCGCGCCCTGCGCGAGAAAAAACGCCGCAAGGCGGCGAGGCGTTTCCTAGCGGAGGGCCTGCGCCTTCTGACCGATGCGCGCGAATGCGGCCACATCCCCGAAACGCTGGTGCTGTCGAGCGCGCGCGATGCGCACCCGCTGCTGGACGCGCTCGAACGCGAGGTCGTAGCGGCGGGCGGCGAAGTGATCGAAACCGCGCCGGATATCCTTGCGAAAATCACGGGTAAGGACAATCCGCAGGCCGTCGCGGGTGTGTTCACGGAATTCGACACGTCGCTCGACCGGATCGAAAGATCGTCCGCCGATATCTGGCTGGTGGCACAGGCGCTGCGGGATCCGGGCAATCTGGGGACCATGTTGCGCACGGGCGATGCGATCGGTGCCGGTGGCCTGATCCTGATCGACGATTGCGCCGATCCCTTCTCGGTCGAAGCGGTGCGGGCCAGCATGGGCGCGATCTTCACTCAGCGTATCGCGCAGGCACCATGGGAGGCATTCGAAGAATGGCTTCGCGGGCCGGACGGCGGTGCTGCGGGACAATTGGTGGCCGCCAGCCTGCGCGATGCGCAACCCTATCGTGGTGCACCTTACAGCGCGCCGTGTTTCATCATGGTCGGGAACGAAAGCCGGGGCCTGCCGCAAGCGTATGAAGACGCCTGCGATCTGAGAGTCACTATGCCGATGATGGGCCGTGCGGACAGTCTCAACGCCGCGATCGCTGCGGCTGTGCTGGGATACGAGGTTCTGGAAACGATAAACGCCCGGCCTTGAAGGGCCGGGCGTTCAATGTTTTTCGAATGTCCTTAGCGCTTAGGCGCTGATCGGAGCATCGTCATCATCGTCGTCGGTCAGAAGCAGAACGCCGATACCGATCGCGCCGATGGCGAGAACGATGAATGCGGGCGTGATACTTTCGCCGCCGAGTTCCGATTCACCGGTGACGGGGGCGGTCTGCGCGACGACCGGGGCCGCGATGAGCGAAGCAGCGGCAGTGCCGATTGCCAGTTTCTTGATAAGCATAAAAACCTTTCCTTGTCTCTCACCGCAATGACGGGCGAAAGGACTGTATGTTCCGAACGATGTGGGCATTTCTGTTCTAAATCGCCGAGGCGTGCCTTGGTCACGTTCGATTGCGACTTGTCCTTAAATACGGGATGCGTCCTTCAAAGGCAAGCCGACGCAAAACGATTGGGACCGATCCGGGTACGATTTCCTATGGTTATTCGAAGATTAAAAGGCCGAACAGGACAAGCCCGTTAAAAACGACGGGCTCCAAGCCTCTTATCGATCCAATTACCGGAGACATCGCTAGGCGTCTGTATCGCTCACCTTTTCCAGACGCGGTGCATCGTTTTCCGCTTCGACATCATTGGCCGTATAGCGCGGCGTGCCTTCGACCAGCGGAATATCCTCGATCTCTCGCTTGCCGATTTCAATGCCCTTTTCCGACAGACGCCTTCCGGCGGACAGGACATTGCGTTCGAAGCTGCCGACGAATTTGTTATAGTTCGTGACTGCGGTTTCGAGCCCGCCACCGACGCGTTTCATATGCTCCGCCGCGATCGCCAGACGGTCGTACAATTCCGCCCCCGCCTTACCGATCTCGACTGCCTCGCGCGCGATCGTATCCTGGCGCCAGACCTGCGCGACCGTGCGTGCGATGGCGACGAGATTGGTCGGCGTCGCCAGCAAGACTTTGTTGCGAAAGGCAAAATCCCACAATTCAGGATCATGCTCAAGCGCGGCGGCGACGAAATGTTCGCCCGGCACGAACATGACGACATAATCCGGCGCATCGTCGAACTGGCTCTGATAACTCTTGGAGCCGAGCGTCTGCACATGGCCCCGCATGGACCGCGCATGCTGATCGAGATGGCGACGCCGCTCGTCCTCGTCATCCGCCTCGAACGCGGCCTGATAGGCGTTGAGCGACACCTTCGCGTCGATCACCAGTTTCTTCTGCCCCGGCACGTTGACGATCGCGTCGGGCCGCAAACGGCCCTCATCCGTGTCGATCGAATGCTCGAGATGGAAATCGGTGTGTTCGGCGAGGCCCGACTGTTCGAGCACGTTCTGCAGCGCCCGCTCGCCCCAGCGGCCGCGTGCCTTGGGCGCGTTGGTGAGAGAATTGCCGAGCCGCTGCGCTTCGCGCCGCACTTCCTCCTGGCCCAGCCGCATCTGTTCGATCTGGCTGGCGAGCGAGGAAAAGGCGTTGGTGCGCTTTTCCTCCAGCGCGGCGACCTGATCTTCGTATTTCTTCAAGCGATCGCCGACCGGCTGAAGCAGCGCGCGGATCTTCTCTTCCGAAGACCGCTCCGAATGGCCGAAGCGTTCGGCGGCACGTTCCAGAAACGCCTCCTGCGCTTTGCCCAGGACGGCCGAACCGGTGTTCTGGAACTCCTTCAATAACTCCTCGCGCGCTTCGACCAGCAGGCGCTTCTGCTCGTCGAAATTGGCGGTCTTTTCGCGAAGGGTCGCAAGTTCGGACGACAGCGCGCCATTGGTGCGTCGCAGATCCTCCAGCGCCCCCTCATGCGAAACCCGCGTTTCCCGCAGCTCCTCCGCAAGCGCGTCAGCCCGCCCCGCCCGCTCGCGCGCGGCTTCCAGATCGGCGAAGGTGCGCAGATATTTCGCATCCAGCTCGCGCGCTTCGGAATCGCGCGCGGCATGGCGGGCCTTCCATTCCGCCACCGGGCGCGAGCCGAAGAAGAAACCGAGCCCCAGGCCGATGAGAAGGGCGGCCAGAACGAAGACGATCGCAATACTATCCATACCCGGAACATAGCTGGAACGCTTTGAGTAGGAAAGTCCGGCGACGCATCGGCACGGAACAATCCCCAGCCCCGTCCGCTCAATAGGGAAAGGAGATTTAAAATATGTCGATCAAGGAAATGATCCAGGACCACCCGCAAGTGGGCGAAGGCTATACCGACGAGCTCGGCCAGGCGGTCAAGCACACCATGTATGGTGCGGCCATCATGAACAGCTGCGCCGATGCCTGCCTCGCCGAACCCAATGCGGGCGAGCGCGCGGAATGCATCCGCCGCTGTCTCGATGCGTCAGACGCCTGCACCGCCTTCTACCGCATGGGCAGCCGCCGTACGGGCGGCAACGTGCCCGCGATCAAGGCGATGGGCGATGCGGTTCTGGTAGCGGTGAAGGCCTGCCACGAATTGTGCAGCATGCATGACGATGCGCACTGCAAGCGCTGTGCGAAAATGTGCGAGGAAATCCTGGCGGACGTGCGCAAGGCGCTCGACACGATGGACCGGTAATCAAGGCTTCCGAGAACCTTGCGGGGCTGGACTAGCGTCCGGCCCCGCGATGTTTGAGCCACAGATTGATCAAAAGGCGAAAGCCGACCGTAAACACGACGAAATAGATCGCGAAGCGGATCGCCAATTCGTCGAACCCCGTACCTTCGTCGATCCGCTTCCAGGTGCACATCAGCAAAGCGTAGAGCAGCCCCGCGACGGAGGCCGTGTGCCAGCCCATGGCGGGCGCAGGCGGAGTCCCGTCGGGCTCGTTCAAGCGGCTTCGCGCAGCTTCTTGAGCTTCTTCAGCGCCATGTTCCGCTTCAGGCGCGAAAGGTGGTCGATGAAGAGAATGCCTTCGAGATGGTCCATCTCGTGCTGGATGCAGGTGGCCATGAGGCCATCCAGATCCTCTTCGTGGGTTTCCCCTTCGAGATCCTGATAGCGCACACGGCAATGCGCCGGGCGATCGACATCGGCGAAGATGTCGGGCACCGACAGGCAGCCTTCCTGATAGCTCGCCAACTCCTCCGCCGGATCGAGGATTACGGGGTTCACGAACACCCGCGGTTCCTTCTTCGTCGGATAGTGCATGTGTTCGTGGCCGTTATGGTGGCACACCTCGCCCTCAGCCTCGGTATCTTCGGGCTGGAGGTCGATCACGAGAACGCGCTTGGGCACGCCGACCTGGATGGCGGCGAGGCCGATGCCGGGCGCATCGTACATCGTGTCGAACATGTCGGAGACGAGCGTCTTCAACTCGTCGTCGAATTCGGTGACGGGGGTCGAGACGGTCTTGAGCCGAGGGTCCGGCACTTCGAGGATTTCACGGATAGCCATCGGCGTCAGATAAGCGCGACCCGCGCGATTCTCAAGAGACGGGTCGCCGCGCGCGCAAAGCCTGCGCCAGAGTGCCCTCGTCGAGATAGTCCAGCTCGCCCCCGACGGGCAGGCCGTGCGCCAATTGGGTGATTCGCAGCGGAAAATCCTCCAGCCGTTCGGCGAGGTAATGCGCGGTGGTCTGACCCTCCAGCGTGGCATTCATGGCGAGGACCACTTCGTCCACCCCGCCCGCTTCGATCCGCTGCATCAGCGCGGCGATGTTGAGATCTTCGGGCCGCACACCGTCGAGCGCGGACAGGCGCCCGCCCAGCACGTGATAGGTCCCGGTGAACAGCTTCGCCCGGTCGAGCGCCCAAAGGTCCGCCACATCCTCCACCACGCAGAGCGATTTCGCATCGCGGCGCGGATCGGAGCAGATGCCGCAGGGATTGCGCGTATCGACATTGCCGCAGATGTCGCATTCGACCAGCGCCTCGCCGACCTGCGCCAAGGCCTCAAGCAGGGCCGGCAGCGCGCTTTCGCGCCGCTTGACCAGCCACAGAACGGCGCGGCGCGCGCTGCGCGGCCCAAGACCCGGCAGGCGCGCCAGCGCCGTAGCGAGCGTTTCGATTTCTTGCGATGCCATGGCCCTGTAGATAGGGGCCCGGAACGAACAGAGAAAGGCTCCGCCCTCCGCCATGCGCATAATCTTCATGGGAACGCCCGATTTCGCGGTGCCGACATTGCAGGCGCTGGTCGATGCCGCGCACGATGTGGTGTGCGTCTACACCCAGCCGCCCCGCCCCGGCGGACGGCGCGGGCGCGAATTGACGCCTTCGCCGGTCCAAAGCCGCGCGGAGGATCTGGGGATCGAGGTGCGCCATCCGACCTCGCTCAAATCCGCCGAGGAACAGGCACACTTCGCCGAACTGGACGCGGATGTGGCCGTAGTCGCGGCCTATGGGTTGATCCTGCCGCAGGCGGTGCTCGACGCGCCCGAACACGGCTGCCTCAACGTCCACGCCTCGATCCTGCCGAAATGGCGCGGCGCCGCGCCGATCCACCGCGCGATCATGGCTGGCGATCCGGTGACCGGCGTCACCATCATGCAGATGGAAGCGGGCCTCGACACCGGGCCGATGCTGGCCTTTGCCAGGACGCCGGTCGAGGACAAGACGACCGGCGAGCTGACTGAGGAACTGGCCGAGATCGGCGCGCAATTGATGGTCGGCACGCTGATCGATCTCGCCGCGCTGCATCCGCTGGAGCAGGACGACGACAAGGCGACCTATGCCGCGAAGATCGACAAGAGCGAGGCGCGGATCCACTGGTCGCGCCCGGCGGAAGAAGTGGTGCGGCAGATCCACGGATTGTCGCCCTTCCCCGGCGCGTGGTTCGAACTGGACGGCGACCGGGTAAAGGTGCTCCGGGCCGAAAAGGTCGATGGCGAGGGATCGCCGGGCGAGGTCCTCGACGCGCAACTGACGATCGCATGCGGCGAAGGGGCACTGCGCCCGCTCGAATTGCAGCGTGCCGGCAAGCCGAAGATGGATCTCGAAACTTTCCTGCGAGGAAACAAGGTGGCCGCGGGGACTATTTTCGACTGACCGCATGACCCGTTTCGCTCTCACTCTCGAATTCGACGGAACGCCCTTCTTCGGCCTCCAGCGCCAGAAGGACGGGCCGAGCGTCCAACAGGCGGTGGAAGAGGCCGCAATGCGCGTCACGGGCGAGGAGGTGCGGATGCACAGCGCGGGCCGCACCGATGCGGGCGTCCACGCGCTCGCCATGCGCAGCCATGTCGATATCGCGAAGGACATCACGCCCTTCCGCCTGATGGAGGCGCTGAACGCACATCTACGCCCCGATCCGATTGCGGTGACGCACTGCGAGATCGTGCCGGACGACTGGCACGCGCGCTTTTCCTGTACGGGCCGCGCCTATGTCTATCGCATCGCCAACCGCCGCGCGCCGCTGACGCTGGAGAAGGACCGGCTGTGGCAGGTGCCGCAGGATCTCGACGCGGCAGCCATGCACCGCGCCGCACAGGCGCTCGTCGGCTTGCACGATTTCACCACCTTCCGATCGGTCCATTGCCAGTCGGACAGCCCGGTCAAGACGCTCGACCGGCTGGCTGTCGAACGCAACGGCGAGGAAGTCTGCATCCATGCCGAGGCGCGCAGCTTCCTGCATCACCAGGTACGCTCGATGGTGGGATGCCTCGCCCTCGTCGGCATGGGGCGGTGGGACGAAGGCCGCGTCGGCGAGGCACTGGCGGCGCGCGATCGCCAGGCGCTGGGGCTGAACGCTCCGCCGCACGGGCTCTATTTCGTGCGGGCGGATTATCCCGCTCCGCTTGTGTCACCGGATACGACACCCTAGGCGAGTGGCAAAAGGAGACCCAAGGATGACCACGACAGGCAAGCAACTCTTCACCACGCTCGAAGCGGACGGCACGCTCACGCTCGAAATCGCGGAAAGCACTTTTCGCGAACCCAAGGACAATCAGGTCCTCGTGAAGATGGAAGCCGCGCCGATCAATCCGTCGGACCTCGCCATCCTGACCGGCGCTGCCGATTTCGAGAATGCGGACTATTCCCCCGGCAAGGTCGTGGCCAAAATGCCCGAACCGTTCAATTCCGGTTCCAAGGCGCGCCACGGCCGGCGGCTTCCGGCCGGCAATGAAGGCGCGGGCACCGTGGTCGCTACGGGAGACGGCGACATGGCCAAGGCGCTGATGGGGCAGCGCGTCGCCTGCGTCCCCGGCACCGCCTTCAGCGAATACGCGATCGCGGATGCCACCATGTGCCTGCCGCTGGGCGATCACAGCGCGGAAGAAGGCGCGTCGAGCTTCGTCAATCCGATGACAGCGCTGGGCTTCGTCGAGAATGCCAAGATGGACGGCCAAAACGCCATCCTCCACACGGTCGGCGCGTCCAATCTCGGCCAGATGCTCAACCGCATCTGTCAGGAAGACGGCATCAAGCTCGTCAATATCGTGCGCAAGCCCGATCAGGCGCAGATGCTGAAAGACCAGGGCGCCGAATACGTCGTCGATTCCTCGGAAGGCGATTTCGCCGCGCAGCTGCGCGACGCGATCGACGCGACGGATGCCTTCTACGGCTTCGATCCCATCGGTGGCGGCAAGATGGTCGACCATTGCTTCAAGGCGATGGAGCAGGTCGCGGTCGCCAAGATGACAGAATATTCGCGCTACGGGTCGAACCAGCAGAAGCGGATGTTCATCTACGGCCGTCTCGACATGGGTCCCACCACGCTGACGCCGAGCTACGGTTTCGGCTGGACGCTGTCCGGCTGGCTGCTGACCCCGTTCCTCCAGAATGCGGGCATGGAGCGTGTGATGCGGATGCGCCAGCGCGTGCTCGACAATCTGACGACGACCTTCGCCAGCTCTTACAAGAAGAAGGTCTCGCTGGAAGAGATGCTGACGAAGGACGCGATCCTCGATTATCGCCAGATGAAGACCGGCGAGAAATATCTGGTCACGCCGCAGGCCTGATCGGGGGCCTGAACCCGATCGGTCAATTCCCGTCGAAAGCGCGTTGGATCGCGGCGAGGTCGGTGATCTCGTTCGCGATCAGCACCTGCAACAGCAGGCGCGCTTTCTGCGGATTGAGTGCCCGCGCGGCGACGAAGCCGTTGCTATCGTCGTCCGGCTCGCGGTCCACCAGCCCCTCTTCCGCGCGGCTGGCGCGTACCACGAAGACGCCGCGATCCCGCATCCGGCGTAAGGCCGCGCGCACGGCTTCGGGGAAGTTCCCCTCGCCCACGCCCGCCATCACCACGCCGCGTGCCGCCGTGCCCACCATCCGCTCGACCGCTTCGCCCGTCAGCCCGGCATGCGCATGGATGACCGCCACTTCGGGTAATTCGTCCACCCATGCGAAGCGCGCCGCCGCGTTGGGGCGCCAGGGCGCGCCGAACCATTCGAGCGCGGAGGGGCTGACCAGGCCGAGCGATTCGCGCGGGAAGCCGCGGAACGCTTCCGAACCGCGCGTCCTCACCTTGCGCACGTCGCGCGCGGCGAAGACGCGGTCCCCCATCACCACCAGCACGCCGCGCCCCGCAGCCTGCGGATCGCTCGCCACCCGCACCGCATTGGCGAAATTGCGCAGGCCGTCATACCCCACCGCATCGGCAGGCCGCATCGCGCCGACCAGCACCACCGGCTTGGTCGCGGGCAGCGTCAGGTCGAGCAGGAAGGCGGTCTCTTCCAGCGTGTCGGTCCCATGCGTCACGATCACGCCCTGGCATGCCTCGCTGGCGAGCGCTTCGAGAATGGCCTCGTGGAGCGGGATCCAGACATCGGGTCCGATATCCGCCGAATCGATATTCGCGATCTGGCGCCCGGATAGGTCCGCTTCCAATCCCAAGGCGCCGACATCTTCGAGATAGGCCTCGATCCCGATCTCTCCCGCGCGATAATCCTTTGCGATCGCGGAGCCCGCGATCCCGGCAATGGTGCCGCCGGTGGCGAGGACGGTGAGCCTGGTCGTCATGTCTGTGCCCTAAAATTCGGTGCCCGAACCGGGCAATTGCATTTCATGTCCGCCGCGCTATGTGCACGGCACGCTTCCGATCGGAAAGCGGGCGCTTAGCTCAGTTGGTAGAGCATCTCGTTTACACCGAGAGGGTCGGCGGTTCGAGCCCGTCAGCGCCCACCATATCCCCTCAGGTCAATTCTCCCGCCCGATCGCATCATCGATCGCAGCGCGTACTTCGGGGTCCGCCCAGTCGAGATCGCCGGTCACACGCCATATCTCGCGCCCGCCAGCATCATAGAGCACCGTGGTCGGCAGATTGCCCGACAGCGCGAAGCTCAAGGCGGTTTCGGTGTCGAGCCACGGTTCGAGATAGGCGAAATTGCGTTCGGCGAAGAACGGCTCGACGACTTCGGCGCCTTGCAAATCCTGGCTGGCGACGAGGACCCGCAGATCGCCGTCGTAATCGCTCGCCAGATCGTCTAGCAGGGGCATTTCCTTGACGCAGGGCGCGCACCAGGTCGCCCACAGGTTCAGCAGGACGGGCTTGCCCTGAAGCGCGCCCAGATTAAGCGTGCGGCCATCAGGGTGCGCCAGATTGACCGCGGGCATCAGCTGCCCCGCCTGACTGCGGTCGATTTCGCCGCTCGGCGCGGCGGACGGGGTGGCGGGAGTTTCTTGCGCCGGTTCGGCGCTGTCCCTATCGCAACCGCCCAGACCGGCTAACAGAACGAGAGCGAGTGTGAGCGAGGACGAACGCGAAAAAGCGGACAAGGCGGGCTCCAATGCGATGTGGGGCGGCAGGTTCGCTGCCGGGCCTAGCGCGATCATGCGCGAAATCAACGCTTCGATCCCGTTCGACAAGGCACTCTGGCGGCAGGACATCGCGGGCAGCCGCGCCCATGTCGCCATGCTTGCCGATCAGGGCATCGTCTCGCGCGAGGACGCCGGGACGATCGATGCGGGCCTGGTCCGGATCGCCGAGGAATACGAGCGCGATGGGGTGCCCGAGGACTGGGATCTCGAAGATATCCACATGACCGTGGAATCGCGCCTGTCCGATCTCATCGGTCCCGCCGCCGGGCGGCTCCACACCGCGCGCAGCCGCAACGATCAGGTGGCGACCGATTTCCGCCTCTGGGTGCGCGAAGCCTCCGCGCGGGCCGAAGCGGGGCTGGAGGCGCTCCAGCGTGCGCTGGTGACGCGCGCCTGTGAACACGCCGCCAGCATCATGCCCGGCTTCACCCATTTGCAGACCGCGCAGCCCGTCACGCTCGGCCACCATCTGATGGCTTATTACGAGATGGCGCGGCGTGATCGCAGCCGCTTTGCGGATGCGCGGGCGCGGATGGACGAATGCCCGCTGGGCAGCGCTGCTCTGGCCGGAACGGGCTTTCCGATCGATCGCGATGCGACGGCGCAGGCGCTCGGTTTCGAGTGTCCGACACGCAACAGCCTCGATGCCGTGTCGGATCGCGATTTCGCGATGGATTACCTCGCCGCCGCCAGCCAGTGCGCGATCCATCTCTCGCGCCTTGCCGAAGAGCTGATCCTGTGGGCCAGCCAGCCTTTCGGCTTCGTGCGCCTGCCCGATACGCTTTCGACCGGCAGCTCGATCATGCCGCAGAAGAAGAACCCCGACGCGGCCGAGCTGGTGCGCGGCCATGCCGGTCGGATCATCGGCTGCGCGACATCGCTAATGGTGACGATGAAGGGCCTTCCGCTCGCCTATTCCAAGGACATGCAGGACGATAAGCCGCCCGTCTTCGAAGCGGCGGGCCTGCTCGACCTTTGCCTTGCCGCCACGGCGGGCATGATCGCCGATAGCGAGTTCAAGACCGACCGGATGCGGCAGGCGGCGGAAATGGGCTTCGCCACCGCCACCGATCTCGCCGACTGGCTGGTGCGCGAGGCGGACATTCCGTTCCGCGAAGCGCACCACATCACCGGCGCCGCCGTGAAGCTGGCCGAAAGCCGGGGCGTGGCGCTGGACTCTCTCCCGCTCGCGGATTTGCAGGATATCGATAGGCGCATCGATGCCCGCGTGTTCGATGCCCTGTCGGTCGATGCTTCGGTCGCCGCGCGCGCATCCTATGGCGGTACCGCGCCCGATCAGGTACGGGCACGGGTCGCCGAAGCGCGCTCGGATCTGGGGATGGAGACATGATGCGCAGCCTGTTCGTCCTTGCCGGAGCCGGATTGCTCGCCGCGTGCGGCCAGCAGGCCGCGCTCGAACCGCCGCCGGGCGAAAGCCTGCCGCCCGCCCCTTACGGGACGGCGGAACGGCCCGAGGCCGAGGATCTGCTCGAACTCGATCCGCAGGCGGCACCGGAACGCAGCGTGGAGCTGCGCCGTCGCAGCGAAGAGCGCGAGGACGATCCCTTCGACCTGCCGCCGGAATGATGCTCACCACCATTTTGTAGCGAGGGGATTTCCCGGGGCGAAGCAAGGCTTGCTCGACAGCGGCGCGAAGCTTCGCCAGAGGCGCCGAATATGGATCACTTTCAGCTTCGCGACGGCATCCTCCACGCCGAGGACGTACCGCTCCCCAGGATCGCCGAAGAGGTCGGCACCCCCGTCTATGTCTATTCGCGCGCCACTCTGGTCCGCCACGCCCGCGTGTTCCGCGACGGGCTGAGCGCGCTCGACAATCCGCACATCGCATTCGCCGTCAAATCGAACCCCAATCTCGCCGTCCTGCGCGTGCTCGCGAACGAGGGGTACGGGGCGGACGTGGTCTCCGGCGGTGAATTGGCGCGCGCTCTGGCGGCGGGCATGAAGCCGGAAGATATCGTCTTCAGCGGTGTCGGAAAGACGCACGCCGAACTGCTCCAAGGCCTCGAAGCCGGGATCGGGCAGTTCAACATCGAAAGCGAGGAAGAGGGGTACGAGCTCGCCGCGATCGCGCGCCGCCAGGGGGTTACGGCGCGATGCGCCCTGCGCGTCAATCCGGATGTCGATGCCCGTACCCACGAGAAGATTTCCACCGGCAAGAGCGAAAACAAGTTCGGCGTTCCCTATGACCGTGCCGCCCAGCTCTACGCAGCGCTCGCCGAGGAAGACGGGCTCGATATGCGCGGTATCGCCGTCCATATCGGCAGCCAGTTGCAGAGCCTCGAACCGCTCGAAATCGCCTTCGTCAAACTGGGTGCGCTCATCGCCGACCTTCGCGCGCGCGGCTGTGCGGTCACGCATGCCGATCTCGGCGGGGGCCTCGGCGTGAGCTATCGGGCGGAGGAAACGCCGCCCAGCCCCGCCGAATACGGCGCGATGGTGGCGCGCGTGACGAGGGATTGGGACGTGCGGCTGATGTTCGAACCCGGCCGGGTGATCGCGGCCAATGCGGGCGTGCTGTTGACCCGCGTGATCCGTTCTAAGCGCAGCGGTAACGGCCCGCCCTTCGTGGTGGTCGACGCCGCGATGAACGATCTAGCCCGCCCCGCCATGTACGGCGCCTGGCACGATTTCGACGCGGTCGCCCCCGATGGGACGCGCACCACCGCCCATATCGTCGGCCCGATCTGCGAGACCGGAGACACTTTCGCGATGGACCGCGATTGCGACGCGCTGGCGGCAGGCGATCTCGCCGTGTTCCGAAGCGCAGGCGCCTATGGGGCGACCATGGCGTCGAGTTACAATTCGCGCGGTTTCGTGCCAGAAGTGCTGGTGGACGGCGATCGCTACGCCGTGGTGGCCGACCGGATCGCACCCGCTGCGATCATGGACGCCGAACGCGTGCCGGACTGGCTGACGTGAACGGACTGCCGCTGTTGCACCGCCTGGAGAGCGCCCGAATCGTCCTGGTGGGCGCGGGCACGATGGCGGATGCGAAGCGGCGGCTGGTTGAACGCGCGGGCGGAACCTGCGTGAGCGAGGCGGAAGCGCATCAGGCGCGGCTGGGCTTCGTGGCGCTGGAGGACGAACGCGAGGCGCAGGCGGCGACGCTGCGGCTGAAGCGGCTGGGCCTGCTGGTGAATGTCGCGGACAGGCCGGATCTGTGCGATTTCACGCTTCCCAGCGTGCTCGAACGGGGTCCGATAACGATTGCGGTGGCGACGGGTGGCGCGTCCGCGGGCCTCGCCAAGCAATTGCGGCTGGCGCTCGAACGGATGCTGCCCGCCTCGCTCGGCGATCTGGCCACACGGTTGGCGCATGCGAAAAAGGCGATGCGCGATCGCTGGCCCGATGGCGGCGAGCGCCGGCGATCGCTCGACAAGGCCCTGGCAAGCGGCGGTGTGCTCGATCCGATGGATGCAGGGTCCGCAGATCGCGTTGCAAGCTGGCTGTCGGAAGAAAGCGGCGCGGGCGCGGTCGGAACGGTGGAAATCGCGTTGACAAGTTCCGATCCCGACGATCTTACCTTGCGCCAGGCGCGCCTGCTCGGCACCGCCGACCGCGTGGTGCATCCGCGAGATATACCCGAAGCGATCCTCGTCAGAGCACGTGCGGACGCGGAGCGTGTGCTTCGGGATGACTGGTCGGAGGTGCAGGACGAGGACGGTCTGACGGTCGTTCTGCATTTTCAGGCATCCGACGCCTGAGCCAATCCGGCCGCTATCGTCAGCTCAGCTGACTGCCCTCGCCATCGAGCGCAGCGAAATAGCGCGCCATGGCGGCGGCACCTTCCTCGCTCAGATCGATGAAGGCGCGGCGACGGTCCTGATCGTCCTGCTCGCGCACCAGCAGGCCGCTATCGATCATCTGTCCGATCCAGCGCAGAGCCGTTGTCGGCGGAACGCCCGCAGCGATACAAAGGGATGTCACCGAAACGCGGCGATGTTCGACCCGCGCGGCGGTAAGGTCGAGCAGGATATCCCAGGCTGGATCGGCGAAGAGATCGGTCCCCAGGAATTTCTCGCGCAGGCGGCGCTGGTGCATGATGCGGTGCACCAGCCGCGCGTCGGGCAGAGCCGGGCGCGTGCGGCGGCGGGCATCGCCGCTTTCACCACGAAAGCCCGGCGCGGGCGATTCGAGCCGCGAGGCGCCGCTTTCGAAGCGGTCCAGCCGATCGGACAGGCGCCCCAATTGTTCGGTAAGCTTGAGGAAGGCGAGCCGGTCCTCCTCATCCATTTCGCGCACACGGCGGCCGGGAAGCCGCGCCAGCGCCGCGCCCAGGGCGATCAGCCCTTCCGACTGGCGGCCGCCGATCACGATCTGCGGGTGCGAGCGTTCGAGGCAGCCGAACACATCTTCCAGCGCCGCCTCGCTCGTCAACACGATCAGCTGCGCGCCCGCCCTTGCGACCCGCTCGTCCAGCCGGACCAGCGCAGCCATCTCCGCTGCGGATAGAAGGGGCGCATCGACCGCCACGATATCGCCCAGCAGGCCGCCCGCATCCTCGTTCAGGCATGAGAGCGCCCGCATCGCCTGAACCGTCAGCCCGGCGAGCCGCGCATCATCCGCGATCCGACCCAGCCGCGCCGTATCGGAACCGAACAGCGACAGGCTACGCGCGGCCAAGGGCGCACCGCCCGAAGCACCCGGCGAATCGGATTCCGCATCGATCAGATAGGCCAGTTGCGCCATGCATTGCTCTCCGTTCAACGACGAAACGGAAGTAGAACAAAACCAGATTATGTCAAGAATGGAGGAGGTCCATTCTGGACCTATCGGCGTCTCACGGCCTGATGTGGATCGGCGTCCCGTCGGGCACCAGGCTCCAGATCTCGGCGATCTCGCGGTTCGAGAGTGCAATGCACCCGTCGGTCCAGTCGCCCTCCACCCGCTCATCGAAGGGCATGCCGTTGGGCTGGCCGTGAAGGAAGATATCGCCGCCAGGCGAGCGCCCGCGCGCCCGCGCATAGGCGCGATCCTGCGCATTGGGGTAGGAGACGTGGAGGCTGAGATAATAGCTAGACTGGGGATTGGCGTAATCGAGCGTGTAGCGGCCCTCGGGCGTCTTCTCGTCGCCCTGGAAACGCTTGTGACCCTGCGGCGCGTCGCCGAACTGGAGGCCGCGATAGGTGCGGATCGCCTTGCCATCCTGATAGACCCACAGAGTGCGTTCCGACTTGTCGACCACGACCAGATCGGCCTTTTCTCCCGCTCGCGCCTGCTGGGCCGAAGCCGGAGCGCCAGCGAGGACTGCAAGCAGCAACGAAAGAGGGGCGAGGAAGCGCATTATTCCGTCCTAGCCCCTCATGCTTGCAATGTCGTCAATCCCGAACGTCTCAATCCTCGAACGGGTCGCGCATCAGGATCGTGTCGTCGCGTTCCGGGCTGGTCGAAACCAGCGCAACGGGGGTTTCGATCAATTCCTGGATACGCTGGATATATTTGATCGCATTGGCGGGCAGATCGGCGAAGCTGCGCGCGCCCGCAGTGCTTTCCTTCCAGCCTTCCATCGTTTCGTAGATCGGCTGTACCGCCGCCTGGTCCGCCGCGTGGCTGGGAAGGTAATCGTAGACCTGTCCGCGCAGGCGATAGCCGGTGCAGATCTTCACTTCGTCCAGCCCGTCCAGCACGTCGATCTTGGTGAGCGCGATGCCGGTCACGCCGCTGATCGAACAGCTCTGGCGCACGATCACGGCATCGAACCAGCCCACCCGGCGCTGGCGCCCGGTGACGGTGCCGAATTCATGGCCCCGCTCGCCCAGACGCTGGCCGATTTCATCTTCCAGCTCGGTCGGGAACGGGCCACTGCCGACGCGGGTGGTGTAGGCCTTGACGATCCCCAGCACGAAGCCGGTCGCGTTCGGCCCAAGGCCGCTGCCCGCCGCCGCCGTGCCGCTGACGGTGTTGGAGCTGGTGACGAAGGGGTAGGTGCCGTGATCGATATCGAGGAGCACGCCCTGCGCGCCTTCGAACAGGATTTTCGCGCCCGCTTTCCTCACCTTCTTCAGCCGCTTCCAGACCGGCTGCGCGTATTGCAGCACGAAGGGAGCGATCTCGCGCAGTTCGGCGAGCAGAGCGGCGCGGTCGATCGGCTCCTGATCGAACCCGGCGCGCAAGGCATCGTGATGCGCACAGAGGCGATCGAGCTGCGGCTCCAGATCGTCCAGATGCGCCAGATCGCACACGCGGATCGCCCGGCGGCCGACCTTGTCTTCATAAGCCGGGCCGATCCCGCGCCCGGTCGTCCCGATCTTGCCCTTGCCCGCAGCGGTTTCGCGCAGCCCGTCGAGATCGCGGTGCAGCGGCAGGATCAGCGCGCAATTGTCGGCGATCGCGAAATTATCGTCCGTGATGGTGACGCCCTGGCCTTCGAGCTTCTCGATCTCGGACTTCAGGGCCCACGGATCGAGCACGACGCCATTGCCGATCACGCTCAACGTGCCGGAAACGATCCCGCTGGGCAGGAGCGACAGCTTGTAGGTCGTCCCGTCGATAACCAGCGTGTGGCCGGCATTGTGGCCGCCCTGAAAACGTACCACGGCATCGGCGCGGCTCGCCAGCCAGTCGACGATCTTGCCCTTGCCCTCGTCGCCCCACTGGGCACCGATCACGGTAACATTGGCCATATGCGCTCGCTCGTTCCTTCAGGTGCTCAAACGCGTGCGGCGTTAGGCGCTGGGGCAGAGCGGGGCAAGTGGCGGTGGCGGCAAGAGCGCGGGAAACAACCGGGCGGCCCGGCCATTGATGGGGAAAGGAGACAGAATTTGACCGATTATCCCACTCTCACTCTCAACGACGAACGCCAGATTCCCCAGCTCGGCTTCGGTACGTACAAGATCGACGAAGGCGACGCGCCCGAAATCGTGAAGACCGCGCTCGATGTCGGATACTGGCTGGTCGACACGGCGGCGATCTACGAAAACGAAAAGGGCGTCGGCAAGGGCATCGGCGACTGGTCCGACATCTTCCTGCAGACCAAGATCTGGAACGAAAGCCAGGGGTACGAGCGGACCAAGAAGGCTGCGCAGAAATGCCTCGATCGTCTGGGGCGCGAGCATGTCGACATGCTGCTGATCCACTGGCCCTGCCCCGATAACGGCCTGTTCGTGGAAACCTGGAAAGCGCTGATCGAGCTGCGCGACGAGGGCAAGGCCAAGTCCATCGGCGTGTCGAACTTCCGCGAGGAAGATCTGCGCACAATCATCGACGAGACCGGCGTCACTCCGGCGCTCAACCAGATCGAACTGCATCCCAGTTTCCAGCAGCGCGAACTGCGCAAGGTGCATGAAGAGCTCGGCATCGTCACGCAGAGCTGGTCGCCGCTCGGCCAGGGCGAAGGTCTCGACAATGACGCGATCGCCAAAATCGCCGAAGAGACCGGGCGTCCGAACAGCGCCGTCATCCTGCGCTGGCATCTCCAGCACGGACTGGTGCCGATCCCCAAGGCATCGAGCCGCAAGCATATCGAAGCCAATTTCGAAGCGCTCGACTTCGAACTGAGCGACGATCAGATGAGCCGCATCGACGCACTCGACAGCGATGATGGGCGCATGGGCCCGCACCCCGCAGAATTGAACTGATCGATCCCAATTCTGGACGCCGACGCACCCGTCTCCTTCGCCACACGCGATGAGATCGGGTGTGGCGGCGGCAGAAAGACCGGCTGAGAGCTAGAGCGCTACCGGTTCGCTTCCATCGAGACGATGCGTGCAACCGAGCGCAAGCGCGTCATTACCATCGTCGATCGCCGCCACGGTGCGCCAGCCGATCGCGCGCAACCGCGCCGCCACCGAAGGATCGTGGTCGGTCGGCAGGAATAGTGTGTCGCGCGGCGCACCCTCCGCGCTCCCCAACGCTTCCAGCAAGGGCTCGGCATAGAGCGAGAAGCCTGTGGCCGCCTCGTCGCTGCCGCGGATCGTATAAGTGCCGCCGCGCCCGATCGCGTTGCGTGCGCCCGCCGCATAGATCGTGAAGCCGAACCAGCTCTGATATTCGAAACCGTGCCGCTCGGTCGGGTCCAACGTGATCCGGGCGCGCGATCCGATCCGTTCGACAATCGCCTCCAACCCCTCGATCCGGCTGGCAAGTTCGCCGCCCGCATCGAGTGCCTTGAGCTTGTCCGCCGCTTCCGAAAACGGCCCGGTCGCGTAGAGAAGCGGCAGATAGTCGTGGCCGCCCGCCGCAGCGAGTCCACCCGCATCTTTGGTGTCCAGTTCACGCCGCACCGCCTCGCGCGCCGAGGGATCGAGCGGGAATGCGCCGTCGGCCAGCACATCCACCAGATCGGGCAGCGTGAAATCGACCGATATGTCGGCGAGGCCCGCCGCTTCGAGACTTGCGATCGCCAGCAACACGGCCTCGCTCGCAGCGGCCACTGCATCGCTGCCGATGAGTTCCGCGCCCATTTGGAGGCGCTGGCGGGCGGGATCGAGCTGATCGGCGCGGAGCAGAGCCACTTCGCCCGCATAGCAGAGCCGGAGCGGCCTCGGTGCAGTGGCGAGACCCGTCGCCGCGATGCGCCCGACCTGCACGGTCATGTCGCCGCGCAGGGCCAGCGTGCGCAGGCTGTCGGGATCGGTGAAGCGCACCATCCGCCGGGTCGCGACGCCCTGCATGCGCCCGCCGAGCGAATGCTCGAACTCGATCAGCGGGGGGCGCACCCGGTCGTAGCCGTGCGAATCCATCGTATCGAGCACGGCGCGCATCGCCCGCGTGATCGCAGCCGCACGCTCGGGCAGCGCATCTTCGAGGCCGATGGGGAGAAGATCGTCTTGGTCGGTCATGCCCCGCCCCTAATCGGCGCGGGAGGCGAGCGGAAGGCGAAATTCTCCCCGTCGGCAGACGGAAGGATCAGAAGGCCAGCGGCGTTACCCGGCGCACTCCTTCGATCGCGCAGGCTTTCTTCACCACATCCTGCGGGATCGGCTGGTCGACGCTCAAAAGCAATACCGCTTCCCCGCCCGCCTCGCGGCGGCCCAGGTGGAAGGTGCCGATATTGATACCGTTCTCGCCCAGAAGAGAGCCGATCCGGCCGATGAAGCCGGGCGCGTCCTCGTTGACGATATAGAGCATGTGGCCGGTCAGTTCGGCTTCGATCCGCACACCGAAAATCTCGGTCAGGCGCGGAGCGTCGCTGCCGAACAGCGTGCCGGCAACCGAACGGTCGCCGCTTTCCGTGCCCACGGTCACGCGCAACAGAGTGTTGTACGCGCCTTCGGTCTCGTGCCGGATCGAGCGGATGTCGAGCCCGCGCTCCCTGGCGAGATAGGGCGCGTTGACCATGTTCACCGTGTCCGAATATTGGCGCATCAGCCCCGCCAGCACCGCGCCTTCGATCGGCTTGCCCGACAGAGCGGCTGCAGCGCCCTCCCGCTCGATGCTAATGCGGGTCAGATTGCCGTGCGCCAGCTGGCCAACCAGGCTGCCGAGGCTTTCGGCAAGGCCCATATAGGGACGCAGTTTCGGAGCCTCTTCGGCGGAAAGGCTGGGCATGTTGAGCGCGTTGGTGACACCGCCACTGACCAGGTAATCCGCCATCTGTTCGGCGACCTGAAGCGCGACATTAACCTGCGCTTCGGTGGTGCTGGCTCCCAGATGCGGGGTGCAGACGAAATTCGGCTTTCCGAACAGGGGCGATTCCTTCGCCGGTTCGGTCTGGAACACGTCGAGCGCCGCGCCCGCGACCTGCCCGCTATCGAGCGCATCGGCCAGCGCCGCTTCGTCGATCAGCCCGCCGCGCGCGCAATTGACGATCCGCACGCCCTTTTTGGTCTTGGCGAGGTTTTCGCGGCTGAGAATATTGCGCGTCTCGTCGGTCAGCGGCGTGTGCAGCGTGATGAAATCGGCGCGCGCCAGCAGCGTGTCGAGATCGACCTTCTCGACGCCGATCTCGATGGCGCGTTCCGCCGTCAGGAATGGATCGAAGGCGACCACCTTCATCCTGAGACCGAGCGCGCGTGAGGCGACGATCGAGCCGATATTGCCCGCCCCGATCAGGCCCAGCGTCTTGCCCGTCACCTCGACGCCCATGAAATCGTTCTTGGGCCATTCGCCAGCCTGCGTGCGCGCATCGGCTGCCGGAATCTGGCGGGCGAGCGCGAACATCATGGCGATGGCGTGTTCGGCAGTGGTGATCGAATTGCCGAAAGGCGTGTTCATCACCACGACGCCCTTCGAACTGGCGGCGGGGATGTCGACATTGTCTACCCCGATGCCGGCGCGGCCCACGACCTTGAGATTGGTCGCAGCCTCGAGGATCGCCGGCGTCACCTTGGTGGCGGAACGGATGGCGAGGCCGTCATATTCGCCGATCACGGCGGCGAGTTCCTCGGGCGTCATGCCCGGCTTTACGTCGACGTCGCAGCCGCGCTCTTCGAAAATGCGCGCGGCGTTGGGGTCCATCTTGTCGCTGATGAGAACTTTGGGTTTGGTCATGATACACTCCGCCCCCTTCCAAGGGGGGAAGACCGGATGGAAAGATACTCCGCCCCGGCCCCTTCAAAAGATTGAAAATGAAGAAGGTTTTCCTCTCCCGCTGCGGGGAGAGGCGGTCGGGCTAGGCGCCCGCCTTCACCTGCTCGTAAGCCCACTCGATCCACGGGAGGAGGCGCTTCAGATCCTCCTCTTCGACCGTGCCGCCGCACCAGATGCGCAAGCTCGGCGGGGCGTCGCGATAGCCGTTGAAATCGTATCCGACCTCGAGCTTTTCGAGCATGGACGCGATCTTTTTCGGTACGCCCGCCTGATCTTCGGCGGAGAGGCTTTCGTACCAATCGCCCTGAAACACGAAGCAGACGCCCGTATTGGTGCGCTGCGCGGGATCGGGGACCATGTTGCGCAGCCACGGCGTCGCTTCGATCCAGTCGAGAACGATCTTGGCATTGGCGTCGGCGCGTTCGAACATCGCCATGCGCCCGCCCATCGCCTGCGCCCATTCGAGCGCGTCGATGTAATCCTCGGTCGCCAGCATGGACGGGGTGTTGATCGTCGCGCCCTCGAAGATGCCGGTGTTGATCTTGCCGCCCTTCTTCAGGCGGAACAGCTTGGGCAACGGCCATTCGGGATCGTAGCTCTCGATCCGCTCGACCGCCTTGGGGCTGAGGATCAGCATCCCGTGCTGCGCTTCGGACCCCATAACCTTCTGCCAGCTATAGGTCGTGGCATCGAGCTTGGGCCAATCCATCTCCTGCGCGAAGACGGCGCTGGTCGCATCGTTGATCGTCACGCCTTCGCGGCCTTCGGCCAGCCAGTCGGTGTTCGGAATCTTCGCGCCCGAGGTCGTGCCGTTCCAGGTGAAGACGACATCGTTTTCCTGCGGGATCGACGCCAGGTCCGGAATATGGCCGTAATCGGCGTCCAGCGTGGTCAGCTTGGGCAGCTTGAGCTGCTTGACCGCATCCTGAATCCAGACATTGCCGAAGCTTTCCCACGCCGCCACGGTGGCCGGGCGATCGGGGCGCAGCATCGTCCACATCGCGCATTCGAGCGCGCCGGTATCGCTCGCGGGCATGATGCCGACGAGGTAATCCTCCGGCACGCCGAGCATCTCCTTCGACAGGTCGATGGCGTATTTCAGCCGCGCCTTGCCGAGGCTGCTGCGGTGCGAGCGGCCGAGCGATTCGGTTTTGAGATTGGACGCGGACCAGCCCTTGCGCTTGGCAGTCGGCCCGGACGAGAAGAAGGGACGCTCAGGCTTAAGCGTCGGTTGGTCAGTCATGTATTCTCTCCTTTCAGAGAGCACGCGCGGCGTTGGGACCGCGTGGCCCAGGGGCGGCAATAAAGTTGCGGCGCGGCGAGTCAACGTGGAATCACGCGCTATCGACAGGGCGGTCTAACAATCGGATGGTCGACAACCGGATGAAGCACCCCGGATCGCTTGCTCTCGCCCCTCGCCAAAAGCGACCCGCTGGCTTATGGCCCGCCGCAATGGATGTGACCGATCTCCGCATCGCCCTGTTCAGCGGCAATTACAATATGACGCTGGATGGCGCGAACAAGGCACTGAACCGACTGGCGGAATATCTTATACGCCGCGGCGCTGCCCTGCGCGTCTATTCGCCCACGATCGACACGCCCGCCTTCGAACCGCAGGGCGATCTCGTCAGCCTGCCTTCGGTCCCCATTCCCGGTCGCTCGGAATATCGCGTGCCCCTCGGGCTCGATGCCGATACGCGCGACGATCTCGCCGTGTTCGCGCCGAACATGGTCCACATCGCCTCGCCCGATTTCAGCGCGCGGGCCGCCGTCAAATGGGCGCGCGGACGCGACATTCCCGTGCTCGCTTCGGTCCATACCCGCTTCGAAACCTATCCGCGCTATTACCGCCTGGGTTTTCTCGAACCGGTGGTGGAAGCGTATCTACGCGGCATCTACCGCAAGTGCGACGCACTGGTGACGCCTTCGCAAAGCATGGTCGACACGCTGCACGATCAGCACATGCATGACGACGTGACGATCTGGTCGCGCGGCGTCGATCGGTCGATATTCGATCCCGCGAAGCGCGATCCGCAATGGCGCCACGAATTCGGGCTCGAAGATGGCGACGTCGCCATCGCGTTTCTCGGACGGCTCGTCATGGAGAAAGGGCTCGGCATGTTCGCCGATACTATGAGCCTCCTGCGCGAACGGGGTGTGCCGCACAAGGTGCTGGTGATCGGCGACGGTCCTGCGCGCGCCTGGTTCGAGAATGCGATGCCGGAGGCGATCTTCGCCGGTTTTCAGACCGGCCCGGACCTCGGTCGAGCGCTGGCCAGCGCCGATATCTTCTTCAACCCCTCGGTCACCGAAACCTTTGGGAACGTCACGCTCGAAGCAATGGCGAGTGGCCTGCCCGTGGTCGCTGCCGGCGCGACCGGAAGCGCCAGCCTGGTCGCGGATGGCGAGACGGGCGCGTTGGTCGATGCGGGATCGCCGGAAGGGTTCGCCGATGCGATCGCCCCCTATTGCCGGGACGACGCACTGCGCCATGCCCACGGTGCGGCAGGCGAGAGGGCCAGCCGCGCCTATTCCTGGGATGCGATCAATCAGGCCGTGGTCGACACCTATCTGCGGCTGCACCGAGAGGCGAAACGGGGCGCGGATCGCTGATCTACCGCAGCACGCCTTTGCGCCGCAGCGACCAGCTGTAGATCAGAAGGAAGACCGCCACGCTCCAGAGCAGGATCGGAAACCATGCGGGCTGCATCGCTTCGAGTTCCGGCGGCATGACCGCGCCCGCTTCGTAAATCGTGGTGAGCAGGATGCCCACCAGCGACAGCGCGAAGGCGATCACGGCCAGGCGGCTGCGAAGCAGCAGCAGGAGCGAGCCCAGAAACGCGCCGATCGTGCCCATGCCCCAGGCCATTCTCGCCCAGAACGGAAACGCATCGAGATAGGAGATTCCCTCGGGAGGATATTGCATCGCTTCGAACCAGAACGGGCTGCGCAGGTTTGAAAACACGAAGTCCGCCGCGCCGATCGCATTCCACAGCAAAGTTACCACGCCAACCACCCACAAATGCCACGGCGCCCCTACCTTTCGATCCATCATATCCTCCCCTGTTCAGACCCCGTTGTGAACTTACCCGAACCGCGCATGATGGCAAATCGGCGCGCCAATACCTAAGTTCTGGTCCATGGCCGACCTCTTCGCCGACGAGCTTCCCCCATCACGCCCAGAATCCGTTCGCGAGGATGCCCCGCTCGCCGACCGATTGCGGCCCGCCGATCTGGGCGAGGTTATCGGGCAGGATCATCTGACCGGGCCGGAAGGCGCGATCGGGCGGATGGTGGCGGCGGGGCGCCTGTCCAGCATGATCCTGTGGGGGCCTCCCGGCACGGGCAAGACGACGATCGCGCGCCTGCTCGCCGACAGCGTGGGAATGCGGTTCGAAAGCGTCAGCGCGGTGTTCAGCGGCGTCGCGGATCTGAAGAAAGCCTTCGCCGCTGCCGACAAGGCCGCCGAAGCGGGGCAGCGGACCCTGTTGTTCGTGGACGAGATCCACCGCTTCAACCGCGCCCAGCAGGACGGCTTCCTCCCCTTCGTGGAGCGCGGAACGGTCACGCTGGTCGGCGCGACGACCGAGAACCCCAGCTTCGCGCTCAACGCCGCTCTGCTCAGCCGTGCCCAAGTCCTGATCCTCCAGCGGCTCGATCGCGAGGCGCTGGGCCAATTGCTGACCCGCGCGGAGGAGCTGGAAGGCCCCCTCCCCCTTACCGATCCGGCGCGCGACGCGCTGGTCGCCAGCGCCGATGGAGACGGGCGTTTCCTGCTCAATCAGGCGGAAACGCTCTACAATGCGAAGCTTGACGCAGCTCTCGATCCCGCGGCTTTGGGCGCCTTCCTGCAACGCCGCGTGGCCGTCTACGACAAGGACCGCGAAGGGCATTACAATCTGATTTCCGCGCTCCACAAAGCAGTGCGCGGGTCGGATGTACAGGCATCGCTCTATTACCTCGCGCGGATGCTGACCGCGGGCGAGGAGCCGCGCTTTCTCGCGCGCAGGCTGGTTCGCATGGCGGTCGAGGATATCGGCATGGCCGACCCGCATGCGCTGGTCCAATGCCTGGCAGCAAAGGATGCCTACGAATTTCTCGGCTCTCCGGAAGGCGAATTGGCGCTGGTCCAATCCTGCATCTACCTCGCCACCGCGCCCAAATCGAACGCGGCCTACAAGGCGATGAAGGCGAGTTTCCGCAACGCGAAGGAAACCGGCAGCCTGATGCCCCCGCAGAACATCCTCAACGCGCCGACCAAGCTGATGAAGGAAATCGGTTACGGCTCGGGCTACACTTACGACCACGATGCGGAGGAAGGATTTTCCGGCGACGATTACTGGCCGGACGAGATGGACGCGCAGACCTATTACCAGCCCGTCGATCGCGGGTTCGAGCGCGAAGTGAAGAAGCGGCTGGATTATTGGGATAAATTGCGGCGGGAACGGGGTGCGGTTTAAACATTTCCTCGCCATCGACTGGTCGGGCGCGAAGGGGCCGCGCCAAAAGGGCATCGCGCTCGCCTTCGCCGATGGCGAGGGCGGCCCGCCCGTCCTGATCGATCGCGGGCGCGGCTGGGGGCGCGAGGACGTGTTTGCGCTGCTGCGCGACGATCTGCCGCCCGATACGCTGGTCGGAATGGACCTCGGCATTGCTCTGCCCTTCGCGGATTGCGGTGCCTATTTTCCCGGTCTGGAGGATAGTCCAAAAGATGCGCCCGCTCTCTGGGCGCTGATCGACGCGGTGTGCGCAGAGGATTCGAACCTCGAAGCGGGAAGCTTCGTCGCCGATCCGCGCTTCGCACCCTATTTTCGCAACGGCGCTGCAACGGGACTGCATTTCCGCTGCGACGGCGCCGAACATGGCCGTGGCCGTTTCCGCGTCACCGAACAGGCGCAGGCCGCCATGGGCTGCAAACCCTACTCCAATTTCAACCTGGTCGGCGCCGCCCAGGTCGGCAAGTCGAGCCTGACCGGAATGCGTATGCTTCATCGCCTGCGCGGTAGGCTGCCCGTCTGGCCCATCGATCCGCTGCCCGACACGGGATCGGTCGCGGTCGAAATCTACACCAGCCTCGCCGCATTGGAAGCCGGGCGCAGCGTCGCGCGAGCCAAGATGCGCAGCTTCGCCGAATTGAACGAGGCGCTGGCCGTATTGGGATCGCCGCCAGTTGGTGGCGACGGCGCGATCGACGACCATTCTTCCGACGCGCTGCTGACCGCCGCATGGCTGCGCAAGGTGGCAGGAGAAGCCCGTCGCTGGGCTCCGGCGCAGCTTACGCCCGCCATCGCCCGCACCGAGGGCTGGACTTTCGGCGCGCTATGATCGAAGGGCGTTCGCCTCGCGCTTATGACGCATCGGGCCGGTTTAGCTCAGTTGGTAGAGCAGTTGATTTGTAATCATCAGGCCAGGGGTTCGAATCCTCTAACCGGCACCATTTTTGTTTGGGCGCTCGCTTTTGCGAGCGCGATATTCTCACTTCCTTTGGTCGCTGCGGGCGCGCGGTCGCGCTTGCGGTCCGCTGGTCGCGGACCGGTTCTCGGGTGAGCGACAGCGGTCCGACGATCGTCCTTCTGGGGGCGGGCCACGCGCATCTTGGCGTAATCGACGACTGGTTGAAGCATGGCTCGCCGCCCGTACGGACGATCCTCGTCGAGCCGCGTGACGCGATGCAGTATTCGGGCATGGTGCCGGGTTGGATGGCGGGCGAATATCGCGACGAGGAGACCCGCATCGCGCTGGCACCGCTGGTGCGCGAGGCGCGGATCGACTGGCGTCGCTGCCGCGCGGTCGGGCTCGATCCCGTCAGCCGCGAAGTCCTCCTCGAAACGGGCGAGCGCATCGCTTTCGATGTCTGCTCCATCGCCATCGGCGGCGCGGGCCGGGCGGAAAATCTGGTCGGACGCGATCCGCGACTGATCGACATAAGGCCGATCGACGGCTTCATGGAGCGTTGGGACGAAGTCGAGGACACCGCCGAGCCGCGCCGCATCGCCGTTATCGGCGGAGGCGCGGGCGGCGTGGAACTCGCTTTCGGGGCGCGCAATTCCACGAGCCAGCCCGAGGTCGTGCTGATCGCAGGCGAACACGGCCTCATCCCCGGCCATCCCGCCGCAGCCCGCCGCGTGGTGGGGCGCGAGCTGGAAAGCCAGAACATCACCGTCCTCACCGGCGAAGCGCAATTCGACGACCACGGCGCTCTCACCGTGGAGGACAAGGCGATCGAACCTTTCGACGCGATCCTCGCCGCAGTCGGCAGCGGCGCGCCCTCCTGGCCGCGCGAGAGCGGGCTTCCGGTGGACGAAGACGGCTTTATCCGCGTCGGCCCTACCCAACAGGTGGAGGGCCTTCCCCAGATCCTCGCCGCGGGCGATGTCGCGCGGCGCACCGATGTCCGCGTGCGCCATTCCGGCGTGCACGCGGTCTATGCAGGGCCGGTGCTGGCGACAAATCTGCGCCGCCTGATCGCAGGGCGCAGCGATCTGGCGACCTATTCGCCGTTCGGCAAAGACTTCTACCTGTTCAACACCTGCCGGGGCACGAGCATCCTCAGCTACGGCGCCTTCGGTCTGAAGGCGCGCTGGCTGCGGCGGCTCAAGGACTGGCTGGACCGCCGCTGGATCGCGCGCTTCTCAGGCCGTTGATTCCAGGTCCTTAGCTTCCGAGCCTGCTGCGGATCGCGTCCGACAATTCGCGCACCCGATCGGCGTTGTAGCCCAGATCGCTGACGCCCACTCGGCTCGCCGAGCGCAGATCGATGCGCGTGTCGGTCACGCGCGCAACCACGTCGTCGCGAAAACCGTAAGCGAACGTCTCGGCGACGCCTTCGACCATACCGGTCGCATTGTCGGCGCGGATATCGTCGAGGCCGATTTCGCCCATCGCGGCGACCACGGCATTCATCGCCTGTTCGCGCGTGGCGTTGCCGACCGGGATCGGACGCAGATCGGTATAATTGGCAGCGATGACGTCGGCGTGGTTCTGCACGGCGAGATCGCCATCGACGCGATCCTTCCACAGATCGAGCTGACCCAGCGGCGTACCGTAATCGACCACGGGGTTCGCGCCCCATTCCTCGCGCATCTGCATCGTCTGCGCCGAAAAAGCGGGCGGATTCCTGAGATCGGTCGCGACGTCATGGATCGGCGGCGCGGCTTCCCCCGCAGCGCGGACGGACAGCAGGCCCATGAAGAGCACGACCGGGATCGCCAGCGCGATCGCGGCCTTCCAGACCGGCCCGCGCGGATTGCCGCGCAGGGCGAGGAACAGTGCGATCAGCGCCACCAGCGCCACGATCCCCATCAGCCACGGACCCGCCGTGACCGTCATGAAGCCGAAGCCGGTCTTCCAGCCGATCAGCCCGATCTTGGGGCCGAACACGGCGATGGCGAACCAGACGAGCAGCGCCAGCGCCGCCCACAGCGCGTATTTCGGCAGATTAGCCTTCAGATCGCTCATCACCCTCTTCCCCTGTAGGAGGCCACGCCCTGATCGGGCAGCCACAAATCCTTCGGCGGAGCGGAGCTCTGCCAGAACACGTCGATCGGTATGCCGCCGCGCGGATACCAGTAACCGCCGATCCGCAGCCAGCGCGGGCGCATCTCGTCGAACAGGCGCTTGCCGATGCCGACCGTCACATCCTCGTGAAAGCCGCAATGGTTGCGGAAACTGCCGAGGAAGAGCTTCAGGCTCTTGCTTTCGACGATGGTTTCGCCGGGCGCGTAATCGATAACGAGATGCGCGAAATCGGGCTGGCCGGTGACCGGGCAGAGCGAGGTGAATTCCGGCGCGGCGAAGCGCACCATGTAAAGCTCGCCCGCCCTCGGATTGGGAACGTAATCGAGTTCGGCCTCTTCGGGAGAAGCTGGGAGCGGCGTGTTCGCGCCGAGAAACTTGGGATCAGGTGTGTCGCCCATGCCGCGCCTCTGCCCGCATCGTGGACGCGGTGCAAGCGAGAGCTTGGCAAGCGCCCGCTTCACTCCCTATTTAGCGCAACTTCGCGAGCTCTTTCGCACCCCAATCCCGAACCGATCCGATGATGACCCGCCTTCTCGCCTCTGTCGCCTTGCCCCTGTTCGTTCTTGCCGCTGCGGCGCCGTCCGGCGCGCTACGGGCGCAATCGGTGCAGGATTTTCAGCTTCCGCCCAATCCGACGCCAACCGCGAGCCCCACCACGCAAGGGCCGGTGGACAGCGAAAGCGGTCCGGTCACGCCGCGCCCCACGCCGACGGCCAGCCCCGCGCCGCGGCCGACTGCCGCCCCGACGCCCGCGCCCACCCGGACG
>NZ_LWFF01000318.1 GCF_001635685.1 Erythrobacter sp. HI0063 | reverse complement strand
CGCGGCGGGATCAAAAACCATAGACCAGAGTGAAGCGCGTCAGCGTGTCGGTGCTGACGGCGTTAGGGGGAGGATCGCTGTCGTAATCGAGCGAATAGGAAAAGCGTGTCGTGATCCGGTCGCTGACTTTCGCATCGAGCCCGGTCACCAGCGACAGCGTGGTGCTGGGCCCGCCGATCAGGGCCACGGCCTGCCCGCCCGCCTCGGCGACGGCGTTCGCGTCCTGAGTGAGCTTCAGGCCTTCGGCGAAGGTCCAGTCGAAGTCGAAACCGAGCAGCGCGGCGAGGCTGCTTTCCTGGTCTCCGCTGACGAATTCGGTGTGGCGGAAGGCCGGGCCGCCCTTGACCGACACTTGCAGGCTGTCGTTTTCGACCACCTTATATCCCAATCCACCCGAAACGGCATATCGCGCGTCGAAGCCTTGGAAGCGATTGCTCTCGAACTGGCCGAGACCGTAGGCGAACAGGCGCTCACCGATCTGGTAGCGCGGTTCGTACGAAGCGAAATACTGCTCGCGGCTCGTGATCCCGCGCGAGCGCTGGTAATCGGCGCGCGCGCGTAGCTTGTGAGTCCAGTCGATCCCCTCGCGCTCCAGCGTGAGCCCGCCGGTAAGGCCGACATTTTCACTGTTTCCGGTCGATCGGAACGCACCCAATTCGCCTCTGCCGGACCAGTTCTGGAACAGACCGGCTTCGCGCAATTCGCGCTCCTCGACGATCGCGAGTTGCGCTTTGCGCTCCCTGAGCGTCTCGGCGAAATCCTTTTCGAGCGCGGCGATCTCTGCGGCGCTGTCGGGATTGGTCTTGCGCGCGGTCGCCGTCACGGCGTTGAAAACCGCCGGATCGTTCGTTTCGGCTGCGGCTTTCAGCATGGCGCGCACCGGTTCGGGCAGGGGTTCGGCCTGCGAGACCGGCGGCGTATCGTCCTGCGCGAATACCGGCGCGGCGACACACAGGAGGAGCGGGGAAAGATGGCGAAGGCGTAGCGTCATAGCCCCTGCCCCATAAATCTTCAGGCGCGCAATCGCCACCCCGTCTTGAAGATGAATGCGATCACCGCCACGCACAGGGCGAGGAAGCCGAGCGTGATTCCGAAGCTGATCCCGATGTCCACATCGCTGCTGCCGTAGAACGTCCAGCGCAGCCCGCTGACCAGATAGACGATCGGGTTGAACAGCGCGATCGTGTCCCAGGGCTTGGGCAGCATGTCGATCGAATAGAAGGTTCCGCCAAGGAAGGTGAGCGGGGTGAGGAACAGCATGGGAATGATGCCCAGCTTCTCGAAATTGTCCGCCCAGATGCCGAGGATGAAGCCGAACAGGCTGAAGGCGGCGGCCACCAGCATGATGTAGATCACGGCGAGGAATGGGTGCGCGATCGAATAATCGACGAACAGGCGCGCGGTGAGAAGAATGATCGCGGCCAGGATCAGGCTCTTGGTCATCGCCGCGCCGACGAAGCCGATCAGCGTCTCCGCCACGCCGACGGGCGCGGACAGCAATTCATAGATCGTGCCGGTGAAGCGCGGCATGTAGATCCCGAAGCTGGAATTGCTGGTCGTCTCGCCCAGCAAAGTCAGCATCAGCAGGCCGGGAAT
Organism: Erythrobacter sp. HI0063; assembly: GCF_001635685.1. Taxonomy (GTDB): domain Bacteria; phylum Pseudomonadota; class Alphaproteobacteria; order Sphingomonadales; family Sphingomonadaceae; genus Qipengyuania. The sequence continues at coordinate 43,295 of NZ_LWFF01000318.1, read as the reverse complement.
GATGAAGGCGCCATATTCCACGCCGCCGAGGTCGGGCATCCGCCCGCCGATCGCCGCGCCGAAGACGATGAAATAAAGCGCGGTGGTCAGCACCGGCGCAAGCACGGACTGGAACGCGGTGCGCAGGAAACGCATCAATTCGCGCGTGTAGATCGACCAGGTCGAGCGCCAACCGGTCATGCGTCCTCTCCCAGCAGAGAGACGAAAATGTCCTCCAGACTGCTCTCGCGCACATCGATGCCGGTGTAGTCGATCCCGGCCCCGATCAGCGCCTTGGTGATCGCCGCCACCTCGCCCTTGCCCTTGCCCGTACCGTCGCCACCGCGATAGCATAGCGAGGTTCCGCCCGCCTCCAGTTCGACGGGATAGGCCGCCAGCGCGGGCGGCAGTTCGGTAAGCGGCTGGGCGAGCGTGATATGCGCCTCGGTCCGGCCAAGACGCGCCATCATTGCGTCCTTATCGTCCACCATGATGATCTTGCCCTTGCGGATGATGCCGACCCGGTCGGCCATCTCCTCGGCCTCTTCGATGTAATGCGTCGTCAGGATGATGGTGACGCCGCGCGCGCGCATCGTCTCGATGATGGCCCACATGCCCTTGCGCAGTTCCACGTCCACCCCGGCGGTCGGCTCGTCGAGGAAGAGCAGGTCGGGCTCATGCGCCAGCGCCTTGGCGATGAGAACGCGGCGCTTCATCCCTCCCGAAAGGGCCATGATCCGTTCCCCGCGCTTGTCCCACAGGGACAGCGAACGCAGGATTTCCTCGATCCGGGCGGGATCGGGGGCGAGGCCGAACAGGCCGCGCGAATGGGCGACGGCGCGCTCGACCGGTTCGAACATGTCGGTCGCCAGTTCCTGCGGCACCAGGCCGATGCGTGCCCGCGCCTTGCGCCAGTCGCGCGCCAGATCGTAGCCGAATGCTGAAATCCTGCCCGAACTGGGCCGAACCAGACCGCAGACCGCGCCGATCAGCGTGGTCTTGCCCGCCCCGTTCGGCCCCAGAAGAGCGAAAATCTCGCCCGGGCGAATGGTCAGATCGATATCGTCGAGGGCTTTCAGGCTGCCGGGATAGACTTTGGACAGACCGGCGATTTCGAGAATGGGTTCGAGCACAGCCCTCGATTAGGGCAGCAGGAGTGAGGAGTCACCATAGGAATAGAAGCGGTAATCGCTCTCGATCGCATGGCCGTAAGCGGCCTGCATCCGCTCGCGCCCCATCAAGGCGCTGACGAGCATGAACAGCGTCGATTTCGGCAGGTGGAAATTGGTCATCAGTCCATCTACGGCCCGGAACTGGTAGCCCGGCGTGATGAAGATGTCCGTATCGCCTTCCCATCCGGTGATGGTGCCTTCGGGCGTGGCGGCGCTTTCGAGCAGGCGCAGGCTTGTGGTCCCGACCGCGATCAACCGCCCGCCTGATGCCCGCGCGGCGTTGAGGCGTTCGGCGACGTCCGGCTCGATCCGGCCCCATTCGGAGTGCATCCGGTGGTCGGCGGTATCCTCGGCCTTGACCGGCAGGAAGGTGCCCGCCCCCACATGCAGCGTCAGGATTTCGCGCCCGATCCCCGCCTCGTCGAGCGCGGAAACAAGTTCGGGCGTGAAATGCAGCGATGCGGTGGGTGCCGCCACCGCCCCGTCACGCGCGGCGAACATGGTCTGGTAATCCTCGCGGTCGGCCTCGTCCGTGGCGCGCTTGCCCGCGATGTAGGGCGGAAGCGGCATGGTGCCTGCGCGTTCCAGCAGCAATTCGACCGGTTCTGTACCCGGAAAGGCCAGCGTCCAGCTGCCGTCTTCGTGCCGGCTTTCCGCCACGGCCGTTACGCCGCCGCCGAAGGTGAGGATATTGCCTTCCTTCACGCGCTTGGCGTTGCGGATGAAAGCCTGCCAGCGCCGCAGGTCGATCCGCTTGTGCAGCGTCACGCCGATCTTCGCTTCGCCCCTGCGGCCTTCGAGCTGAGCCGGAATCACGCGCGTGTCGTTGAAGACGAGCACATCGCCCTTGCGCAGCAGCGCTGGCAGATCGCGTACGCCGCGATCCTCGAAGGGGCCATCGGGGCGCACCACCAGCATCCGCGCCGCATCGCGCGGCCTTACCGGGCGCAGCGCTATCCGCTCGGGCGGCAGCTCGAAATCGAAAAGGTCGACCTTCATCGAAAGCGGGACCGGCCCGGCCGGATCACTCCTCCAGCGGCGCGTTGAGATCGGCTGCGGTCATGTCCTCACCGGCCTGCGGGCCAGTCTGCGGACCGGGCGCACGCATCGCCTGCATGGAAACCGGCGGGCGGTTGTCGCTCGCGATCGAAGCCTGCATGATCCGCGTCGGATTCTGCGGCGGCTCGCCGCGCTGGATCGCGTCCACGGCCGCCATGTTGGAAATCACGCGGCCGAAATTGGTGTAGCGCTTGTCGAGCGCGAAACGCGGATAGAAGACGATGAAGAACTGGCTGTTCGCGCTGTCTTCGCTTGCCGCGCGGGCCATCGCGACCGTGCCGCGGATATGCGGCATCGGGTTGAACTCTTCCTCCAGATCCGGAAGCTGCGAGCCGCCCTGGCCGGTGCCGGTCGGATCGCCGGTCTGCGCCATGAAGCCGTCAATCACGCGGTGGAAGATCACGCCGTTGTAGAACCCTTCGCGAGCGAGGGTTTTCACCCGCTCGACATGGTTGGGCGCCCAGCTCGGCATCAGGCGGATCGCGACACGCTCACCATTCGACAGGTCGAGCAGCAGGATGTTCTCGCGGTCGTTCTCGATATTGTAGTCGATCTGTTCGTAGACCGGCTGCGCCGCGGGCGTTTCGGCCGCATCCTGGGCCTGCGCGGCGACAGGGCTCAGCGTCAAAGCGCCGAGAGCGCACAGGGCGGTGGTGACCTTCAGCATCGTATATCCATCGTGATTGTTTGGGGGTCGGAGGCGGCTGTAACGGGCGCGCGCTGTCGTTTCAATGAATAGGGTGGCAGCTGCGATGCGGCGTCAATAATCGCCGCGCTGTCCGATCGTCTCGACCCGCGCGACCACGTCCTCGCACACCGCCTGGCTGACGAAGGCTTCGATATCGCCGCCGAACAAAGCGATTTCCTTCACCAGTTTGGAAGCGATCGGTTGCAGGCAGACGTCCGCCATCAGGAACACCGTCTCGATATCGTCGTCGATCTGCTGATTCATGCCGGCCATCTGATATTCGTATTCGAAATCCGCGACCGCGCGCAGACCGCGCACGATCACGCTGGCCCCCTGCGCCTTGGCGAATTTCATCAGCAGCGCGTTGAACCCGACGACTTCGACATTGCGAAGTCCCATGGCCTCGACCTCGCGCCGGACCATTGCGAGGCGTTCCTCGGTGTCGAACATCGGGTTTTTCGACGGGTTGGTGGTGACACCGATGATGAGGTGATCGACCAGCTTGGCACCGCGCCGGATGATATCGGCATGCCCCAGCGTGATCGGGTCGAAAGTGCCCGGATAGATACCGATGCGCTTGCTCATGTCTCGTCCCTTCCCGCTCAACGATCGCGTTCGACGACGAAGCGCGCCAGCGCCTCGAGCAGTCGCGCGTCGGATCCGTGCCCCGACAGATGGCCCACCGCCTGATCGACCAGCGCGCGGGCCTGTTCGCGGGCCTTTTCCGCGCCCATCAATGTCACGAAGGTCGCCTTGCCCTGCTCGCCGTCCTTGCGCAGCGCCTTGCCGGCCAGCGCCTCGTCCCCCTCCACGTCGAGCAGGTCGTCGGCGATCTGGAAGGCGAGGCCAATATCGCGGGCATAGGCGCGCAGATGGCCGCGCCCTTCGGGCGGAACGCGCCCCAGGATCGCGCCCATCTCGACACTCGCGCCAAGCAGGGCGCCGGTCTTCAATTGCTGCAGGCGCGTCACCTGGCGCAGGTCGTAATCCTGCTCTTCCGCCGCCATGTCCATCACCTGGCCGCCCGCCATGCCCTCGTGCCCGCTCGCCCGCGCGAGCACGGAAACGAGTTCGCTGCGCACGAAGGGATCGGAGCTGACATCGTTCTGCGTCAGGATATCGAAAGCGAGCGCGTGCAGCGCATCGCCCGCCAGCACCGCGGTCGCCTCGTCGAAGGCGCGGTGGACGGTCGGCTTGCCATGGCGCAATTCGTCATCGTCCATGCAGGGCAGATCGTCATGGATCAGGGAATAGGAATGGATCGCTTCGACCGCGCAGCCTGCGGCGATCGCGGCGGAACGGTCGACGCGATAGAGATCGGCGACCGCCACGACGAGCAGCGGGCGCACCCGCTTGCCGCCACCGATGGTGGCGTGGCGCATCGCTTCGACCAGGCGCGCGCGGCTGTCGTCTGGCACCGGCAGATACGCGTCGAAGGCGCTGTCGATATCCTGCTGCACCCGCGCCAGCGAGGATTTCAGCAGATCGTCGCCAGAAAGGGTATTCATCGCGGTCACGAGTCCGCGTCGAAGGGTGCGGTGCCGCTGGCACGCCCCTGCCCGTCGGTCACGATCTTCTCGATCCGCGCCTGCGCCGCGTCGAGCCGGGCCTGGCAATGCGTGCGCAAGGCTTCGCCCCGCTCGTAAAGGTCGATGCTGCGATCGAGCGTCACCTCCCCGCTTTCGAGTTTGCGCACGATCTCTTCGAGCGCGCGCAGCGCGTCCTCGAAACTCATTTCGGAAATGGCGGGCGTCGCATCGCCCCGGGCATCCTGGTCCATGGGGCGCGAGCATTGACCGCGCGCCGCGCGCCGGTCAAGTAAAGTGGCGGGGAAAGCCACGGGGGAGACGGGAATGGCGCGCGCAATCGTGGACGAGGCCGTCGGGGAAAAGGCCATGGGGCGGTCCGCATGTTCATAGGCCATTGGGCGCCCGCCTTCGCCGCCGGCGCGATTTCGTCCGAAAGCCCGAAACTGGGTACGCTGTTCGTGGCGGCGCAGCTGGTAGACTGGGCGCTCTTCCTCCTCTTGATGCTGGGAATCGAGGACATGCGCATTGTCCCCGGCATCACCGCGATGAACCCGCTCGATCTCCATCACATGCCCTATACGCACAGCCTTCTGGGAACGGCGGTGTTCGCGCTCGGCTTCGGCCTGATCGTGGGGCGCCTGTCGCGCAACGCGGTTGCGGCGACCTGGGCGGGGTTGGTGGTTTTGAGCCACTGGCTGATCGATTTCCTCGTCCATCGCCCCGACCTGACTTTGGCGGGCGGGCCACAGAAATTCGGCTTGGGACTTTGGAACACCCCCGCGATCGCGATGCCGCTGGAGCTGGCGATCACCTTTCTCGCCTTCCTCTGGTATATGCGCGCCACCAAAGGGCCAGTGATTCCACCGCTGATCCTCATGGCTGTCATGCTGCTGTTTCAGGCCGCCAACTGGTTCGCGCCTGAACCCACACGGATGAGCATATGGCTGCCGATCGCCTCGCTGACGGCCTTCGCGATTCTAACCTTGCTTGCGACCTGGGTCGGGCGAACGCGGTGGCATAAACGGCAAACCGGACTGGCAGTGGCGAGCGCGCGCGGCTAAGGCGCGGCGCATGAGCGCAATCACTCCCGATGTCGTCGCCCAGCACGGGCTGTCCGAAGACGAATACCAGCGCGTGCTGAACGCGCTCGGACGCGAGCCGAATCTGGTCGAGCTCGGCATTTTCTCGGTCATGTGGAGCGAGCACTGCTCGTATAAATCGAGTCGCCTTCATTTGAAGAAGCTGCCGACCGAAGCCCCCTGGGTGATCTGCGGACCGGGCGAGAATGCGGGCGTGATCGATATCGGCGATGGGCAGGCTGCGATCTTCAAGATGGAGTCGCACAACCACCCCAGCTACATCGAACCCTATCAGGGCGCGGCGACCGGCGTGGGCGGTATCCTGCGCGACGTCTTCACCATGGGCGCGCGCCCCGTCGCCAATGCGAACGCGCTGCGCTTCGGGCGGCCCGAGCATCCCAAGATGCAGCATCTGGTGAAGGGCGTGGTTGCCGGCATCGGCGGCTACGGCAATTGCGTCGGCGTGCCGACGGTGGCGGGCGAGACCAATTTCCACCCTGCCTATGACGGCAACATCCTCGTCAACGCGATGACCGTGGGCGTCGCCGATGCGGACAAGATCTTCTATTCGGCGGCCACGGGCGTCGGAAACCCCATCGTCTATGTCGGCTCCAAGACCGGGCGTGACGGGATCCACGGCGCGACGATGGCCAGCGCGGATTTCGAGGAAGACGCCGAAGCCAAACGGCCCACGGTGCAGGTCGGTGATCCCTTTACCGAGAAGCTGCTGATCGAAGCCTGCCTCGAACTGATGGCAACCGACGCGATCGTCGCCATTCAGGACATGGGCGCGGCGGGCCTGACCTCTTCCAGCGTCGAAATGGCCACCAATGGCAAGGCGGGCATCCGGCTCGACATGAACAAAGTGCCCTGCCGCGAAGAGGGGATGACTCCCTACGAGATGATGCTGAGCGAAAGCCAGGAGCGAATGCTCATGGTGCTGAAGCCCGGCAAGGAAGAAATGGCGCAGGCGATTTTCGAAAAGTGGGAACTCGATTTCGCCGTCATCGGCGAAGTCACCGATACGCGCCACATGGTGCTCGAATTCGATGGCGAGGTGGTGTGCGACATCCCGCTTGGCCCGCTCGCCGCGGACGCCCCCGAATACGACCGTCCGTATCTCAGCCGCGAAGACTACGCCGCCTGGGCCAAAATCGCCCCGATGAAGGAGCGGCCCGATACGCAGGATGTGGGCGAGGATCTGCTGAAGCTGCTCGCCAGCCCCAATCTCGCGTCGAAAGGCTGGATCTCACAGCAATATGACAGCCAGGTTGGTGCCGACACCTTGCAGACCGGCGGCGATGCGGGTGTGGTCCGCGTGCACGGCACCAAAAAGGCGCTCGCGATCAGCACCGATTGCACGCCGCGCTACGTTCATGCCGATCCCTTCGAAGGCGGCAAGCAGGCCGTGGCCGAGGCCTATCGCAATCTCTGCGCGGTCGGCGCGCGGCCGCTGGCAATCACCAATTGCCTCAATTTCGCCAATCCGCAGCGGCCCGAGATCATGGCGCAGCTCGTCCACGCGCTCGACGGAATGGGCGCGGCATGCCGCCTGCTCGATTTCCCGATCGTGAGCGGCAATGTCTCGCTCTACAACGAATCGAAGGCGACCGGCGGCGGCTCCGCGATCCTGCCCACCCCCGCCATCGGTGGCGTGGGCCTGATCGAGGACTACGACAAGATGATGACCATGCCGTTCAAACAGGACGGCGAGGCGATCTACCTGATCCGCGCGGAAAGCTGGGCCACGCCCGATCCGGAACGCTCGCATCTCGGCAAGTCGCTCTGGCTCGACGTGGTGCATGGCCGCGACGAAGGGCGCACCCCGCCGACCGACCTCACGGTAGAAAAGAATGCGGGCAAGATCGTGCTGCAATTGATCGCCGACGGTCTCGTCAGCGCGGTGCATGACGTCTCCGATGGCGGTCTCGCCGTCGCGCTCGCTGAAATGGCGATGGCGGGCGGGATCGGCGCCGAAGTCGAATGGCACCAGGACTATACCCAGGCGCAATGGTGGTTTGGCGAGGATCAGGGCCGCTACATCGTCACCGTGCCCGATACCGAGGCGCTGAACGCAGCGCTCGCCAAGGGAACCGAGAACGCGGAAACCGCCTCGATCGGATTCCGCCGCATCGGGCGCACCGGCGGCGACACGCTGTTCGGTAAGAGCATCGAAGATCTTCGCGCAGCGCATACGCGGTTCTTCCGCGAATGGATGGAAAGCTGAGCGGCGCTTCTCCCTATCCGACACGGCCAGACCTGTCGGAGGAAGAGCGGATCGCCCGCGCGCAGGCCGCTTTCGAACGGCTTTCGACCCGCCGGTCCTGTCGTGCCTTCGCCGGCACGCCGGTGCCGCGCGCGGTCATCGAATACGCCATCCGCGCCGCCGGCACCGCGCCCAGCGGCGCCAACCACCAGCCCTAGCATTTCGCCGTCATCGGCTCGCCGGAAAAGAGGCGCGCGATTCGCGAGGCTGCGGAGGCTGAAGAGCGGCGGTTTTACGGAGCGGAGGACACTGCGCCCAAGGCCAGCGAGGAATGGCTCGCCGCGCTCGATCCGCTCGGCACCGATGCTGCCAAGCCCTTCCTCGAAACGGCGCCTTGGCTGATCGTCTGCTTCGCGCAGCGCAAGGGCGGGATCGCGGAGGACGGCGCAGCGCAGAACTATTACGTCACCGAAAGCGTCGGTCTTGCTTGCGGGATGCTGATTGCGACGCTGCACGAGGCGGGGCTGGCGACGCTGACGCACACGCCCTCGCCCATGGGATTCCTGCGCGACATTTGCGGGCGGCCCGAATGGGAAAAGCCGCTGATGATCGTGGTGGCGGGGCATCCGGCGAGGCATGCGACCGTGCCCGAGCATGCTTTGCGCAAGAAGCCGCTCGATACGATTGCGAGCTGGCTTTAGATCTCGGTTTTAAGCCGCCTTGGCGACTGCCGCATCCTTGCCGAGCAGATCGTAGGGATCCAGACCCTCTTCACGCCAGATGCGATGACATTCGCGATACCAGTGCGGTTCGGGAATACGCAGCAATTCGCGCGCGTCGCTCAACTGGGTCGCCAGCAATTCCTGGATCGGCAGATCGACCAGCGGCGGGCAGGCATTCCCCGTGCGGCGGGCCTGGCGCACGGCGCGCATCACCGGCGCCTTGCTGCCCTTCGTCATGGTGCGGATATTGATCGCCCCGGCATAGCCGATCAGCAGATGCCCGTGGCTCGGTTGCTGGCCATAAGTGAATAGCAGCACGCATTGTTCGCCAAGCGCGTCGCGCCCGTATCCGGTCAGCACATGCATCAGATCGTGAATGTCGCGCGATCGGAAGGCGAACCATTCGGTAAGATCGCCATATTTCGGGCGGCCCAATTTGTCCGCTTCGGCAACCAGGCCAGCTGCCGTCAGGCCTTCGCTTTCCATGAAATCGCAATAGGCATGGGCGACCGATCCCTCAGGCAGTTTGCGCAGAGTTTCATGATCGTCGAGGATCGTGGGCAGGAACGGTTCCGACTTGCGCAGACGCTCCCCCTCCTCGCTCAAGGTCAGTCGGCGCACCCGCCCGGGAAAATGCTTCGAAGGGAGCGATTCGAATATCTTGAAGACGTGGCTGGTTTCTTCCTTGTCCTCCAGCAGGTCGCGGAAATGGCCATAGGCCTTGGTAAGGGAATAACGGGGTTCGGGCCTGCGCGGATCGCGCAGCAGCGTGCCGTCGGGAGCGGCTTCGAGATCGGACTGAATGTGGGTCTGTTCGGTCATGGCTCAACCTCGTGAAGTGGGCTATCGGCTTACTTACATTAGTGTAAGCATCGCGTAAACGCCCTTCAAGATGGCCGTCAGCCTTCGACCCACTCGCTTTGCGGAATGCCGAGCAATTTCAGGATCGCGGTGAGATCCTCGCTTTCGATGCGCCCGTTCGCCGCAGCGCGCGCCTTGGGCTTGGCGCGATAGGCGAAACCGTAATCGGCCGCCTCCAGCATCGGGATGTCGTTCGCCCCGTCGCCGCTCGCCAACACGCGGGCGCCCTCGCCGAGCAGCGCCAGCTCCTCTTCGAGCACGCGGCGCTTGGTCGCCGAATCGCTGATCGCTCCGTCCAGCGCGCCGGTCAGTTTCCCGTCCGCCACCGCGAGGCGATTGCCGACCACGCGTTCGAACCCGATCCTCTCCGCCACCGGATCGGCGAAATGGTGGAAGCCCCCGGTGACGAGCACGCTGCGGCAGCCTTTCGACTTCAGAGTCGCAACGAGCGTGCGAGCGCCTGCGACCGGCGCGATCCGCTCGGCAAGGCAGCGCTCGATCGCGCTTTCTTCCAGCCCTTCCAGAAGTGCGACTCGCTCGGCCAGCGCGCTGGAAAAATCGATCTCGCCGCGCATGGCCCGTTCGGTAATGGCGGAGACCTTCTCCTTAAGCCCGGCGAAATCGGCCAGCTCGTCGATGCATTCCTGGCCGATCATGGTCGAATCCATGTCGGACACGAACAGGCGCGGCATCTCGATTTCGTGATCCGCCACCAGCAGGTCGCAGCCGCCGAAATGGTCGCTCAGGATATCGGCGACCGCGACGGGTTGCCCCTCGGCCAGCGAGATCTGCAGCACGTCACCGGAAAAATCGAGCATCCCGGCCAGCGCCACCGGCGTTCCCGCCTTTGCAAGCGCGTCGCTGGCGCGTTCCAGACGCGTTTCGAGCTCGCTACCGATGCTGGCCTGATCTGCTATCAACCGGGCGATGATCACGCCTGAACCCCTTGAAAACGCCGTATCCGGCAAACCGGTCGCGCTCATCGCAGGGCCGACCGCCAGCGGCAAGAGCGATCTGGCCGTCCGGCTGGCGCAAAGGATCGAGGCCGATGGACGCCGCGCCGTCGTCGTCAATGCCGACAGCGCACAGGTCTATGCCGATCTGCGCGTCCTGAGCGCCCGGCCGAGCGAAGAGGACATGGGCGGGATTGAGCACCGCCTGTTCGGCAGTTGGGACGGCGCGACGCCCTGCTCCGCCCCCGATTGGGCCGCCGCCGCCAAGCGCGAGATCGATGCGCTCCATAGCGAGGGCGCAGTGCCGATCCTGTGCGGGGGAACGGGCCTCTATATGAAGGTTCTTCTCGAAGGGATCGCGGCGATCCCGCCGATCGATCCCGCCATCCGCGACAGCGTGCGCGCTCTGCCGACCGACGAGGCCTATACTGCCCTGCAAGCCGAAGACCCGGCACGGGCGGCACAGCTCGCTCCGGCGGACAGCCAGCGAATCGCGCGCGCGCTCGAAGTCGTGCGCTCGACCGGGCGGAGCATGCTGGACTGGCAGGCGGACAAATCCGGCGGGATCGCAGAGCGAATAGCGCTCCATCCCCTGGTCCTCCTCCCCGATCGCGAGAAGCTGTTCGAACGCTGCGACCGGCGCTTTTCCCAGATGCTGGACGGCGGCGCCGTCGATGAAGTGCGGGCGCTGCTCGAACGAGACCTCGATCCCGCCTTGCCGGTCATGCGCGCCATAGGCGTGCCGGAAATCGCCGCGATGCTGCGCGGAGAGCTGTCGCGAAACGATGCGCAAACGCTGGGGGCGACCGCCACGCGGCAATACGCCAAGCGGCAATTCACGTGGTTTCGCAATCAATCGCCAAGCCAATGGCCTCGATCGGGAAACAAAACATTCCCGCTCGACAATTTTTTTGAAGCTTTATTTCAAAACAAGCGTTGACATCGTCGCTTCAAGAAACCATGTCTCTGTCAGATCGGCCCGGTGCGCTAACCCCCCGCACCGGGCCGATTTGCTTTCCGTTTCTCGCAGGCCGAGCCAATGAAGGAGATTACCGTGTCGGAGCAGCGCAGTGGCGCGCGAATCCTGATCGATACGCTGGTGCAGCAGGGCGTCGAATTCGTATTCGGCTATCCCGGCGGCGCGGTGCTGCCGATCTATGACGAGCTGTTCAGCGAAGATCAGCGCGAAGGCGGCCTGCGCCATATCCTCGTGCGGCACGAAGCCGGCGCGGCGCATGCGGCGGAAGGCTATGCCCGCTCCACCGGCAAGCCGGGCGTCGTCCTCGTCACCAGCGGCCCCGGTGCGACCAATGCGGTGACCGGTATCGCCGATGCGTGGATGGATTCGATCCCGATGGTGGTCATCACCGGGCAGGTGCCCACTGGTTTGATCGGGACCGATGCGTTTCAGGAGGCCGACACGGTCGGCATCACGCGGCACTGCACCAAGCACAATTATCTGGTGAACGATCCCACCAAGCTGGCTGCGACCATCGAAGAAGCGTTTCGTATCGCGACCACCGGGCGACCGGGGCCGGTGCTGGTCGACATTCCCAAGGACATCCAGATCGCTCTGGTGGACGAAGCGGAAAGCACGCCCCTCGCCTCGCATCGCTACCAACCGCGGACATCCGCCGCTTCGGACGAGATCGCCCGCGCGGTCGAAATGCTGGCGGCGGCGGAGCGGCCGGTCTTCTATACCGGCGGCGGCGTCATCAATGCCGGGCCGCGCGCCAGCAAATTGCTGCGCGAATTGCAGCGCCTGACGGGCGCGCCCGTTACCAGCACGCTGATGGGCCTCGGCGCCTTTTCCGCCGACCACGAGGATTGGCTCGGCATGCTCGGCATGCACGGCACCTACGAAGCCAATATGGCCATGAACCGGTCAGACCTGATCGTGGCGATCGGATCGCGGTTCGACGACCGGGTGACCGGGCGGCTCGACGCGTTCGCTCCGCAGGCGAAGAAGATCCACATCGATATCGACCGGGCCAGCATCAACAAGGTCGTGCCGGTCGATCTGGGCATCGTGGGCGATTGCGCGCAGGTGCTGGAACAATTGGTCTCCGCCTGGGGCGATCGCGCGGCCCGCGATCTGTCGGAATGGCAGGCACGCATCGCAGGCTGGCGGGCGCGCAAATGTCTCGCCTATCCGGCTGGCAAGGACGCGATCATGCCGCAAAAGAGCATCGAGCGGCTGTTCGCCCTCACCCGCGATTCCGATCCGATCATCACCACCGAAGTCGGCCAGCATCAGATGTGGGCGGCGCAGTATTTCGGCTTCATGGGGCCGAACAAATGGCTGACGAGCGGCGGCCTCGGCACGATGGGTTACGGCCTGCCCGCCGCGATCGGCGCCCAGCTCGGCAATCCGGACGCACTCGTCATCGATATTGCGGGCGAAGCGAGCATCCAGATGAACATTCAGGAGCTCGGCACGGCCAGCCAGTATCGCCTGCCGGTCAAGATCTTCATCCTCAACAACGAATATATGGGCATGGTCCGCCAATGGCAGGAGCTGACCTATGAAAGCCGCTATTCCAACAGCTATTCCGACAGCCTGCCCGATTTTGTCGCGCTGGCCGAAGCGTATGGCTGGAAGGGCATCCGGATCGAGGACGAGAGCCAGCTCGACGCCGGGATCGAAGCGATGCTGGCGCATGATGGGCCGGTGATCGTCGATTGCCATGTGTCGAAGGATGCCAACTGCCTGCCGATGATCCCCAGCGGCGCGGCGCATACCGACATGCTGATGTATGGCGACAGCGTGGCGGGCTCGATCGACGACAAAGCCAAGGCGCTGGTGTGAAGGAGGACGAATAATGGGCATGCACGCGAAAATTCCTCCGCAATTCGAAGCGCGCGCCGAACGCCGCGTATGGTTCGATCGGCAGGATGCCGAACGCCTGCTCGACTGGATCGAGGATAGCGGTCAGCGCTTCCTCGGTATCGAGCTGGCGGAAAAGGGCGACGACGAAACCTGGACGCTACTGGCCGACAATCTCGACCTCAGCCGCCAGACCGATAATTTCGAGGCGGTCCGCCGCGGTCGCGATTTCCTGCGCGATTACGATGGCGAGGGCCGCATGTTCGAACCCGTCTGGGAAGGAACCGCCGAATGAGCGATCCTGCCCAAAATCATGCCAAGAGTTATGAACGCCACGTCCTCACAGTCGTGGTCGATAACGAAGCGGGCATCCTCGCCAAGATCGCGGGGCTGTTCACGGCGCGCGGCTATAACATCGACAGCCTGACCGTGGCCGACATCTCGGAAGATCACGCGATCAGCCGGATCACGATCGTCACCGGCGGCCCGCCGCAGGTGATCGATCAGATCCGCGCCCAGCTCGAACGGCTGGTGCCTGTTCACAAGGTGATCGACCTCACCGAGGAAGGCCCGCATGTCGAACGCGAGTTGGCGCTGATCAAGGTCGTCGGCAAAGGCGAAATGCGCGTCGAAGTCTTGCGGATCGCCGAACTGTTTCGCGCGAATGTCGTCGACACCACCACGGCCAGCTTCGTCTTCGAATTGACCGGATCGCCGGACAAGGTCGCCAGCTTCATCGCCCTGATGCGCGAACTCGGCCTCGTCGAAGTCGGGCGTTCGGGCATCGTCGGCATGATGCGCGGCGCGGACAAAATCTGAGAAAAAGGGATACCATGCAGATCTATTACGATTCCGATTGCGACCAGCAGCTGATCAAGGACCGCAAGGTCGCGATCGTCGGCTATGGCAGCCAGGGCCACGCCCACGCCCAGAACCTGCGCGACAGCGGCGTCGGCGAAGTCGTGATCGCGCTTCGCGAAGGATCGGCCACGGTCAGGAAGGCCGAAGATGCGGGCTTCACGGTCAAGACTGTCTCGGAAGCGGCCGAATGGGCCGACGTGCTGATGATCCTGGCCCCGGACGAGCACCAGGCGGCGATCTATGCGAACGAGGTCGCGGGCAAGATGCGCCCCGGCACTGCGCTCGCCTTTGCACATGGCCTCAACATCCATTTCGGCCTGATCGATCCGCCCGCCAATGTGGACGTCATCATGATCGCGCCCAAGGGCCCCGGCCACACCGTGCGCGGCGAATATCTGAAGGGCGGCGGCGTGCCGTGCCTGATCGCCGTTCACCAGGAAAGCGGCGAGGGAGACGGCGGCAACGGCTTCGCCAAGCAGCTGGCCCTCTCCTATGCGAGCGCGGTCGGCGGCGGACGCTCGGGCATTATCGAGACCGATTTCAAGGAAGAGTGCGAGACCGACCTCTTCGGCGAACAGGCAGTGCTGTGCGGCGGCGTGACCCATCTGATCCAGGCCGGGTTCGAGACTTTGGTCGAAGCCGGATATGCGCCGGAAATGGCCTATTTCGAATGCCTCCACGAAACCAAGCTGATCGTGGATCTGCTTTATGAAGGTGGCATCGCGAATATGCGCTATTCGATCTCGAACACCGCCGAATATGGCGACATCAAGACCGGCCCGCGCATCATCACCGATGAAACGAAGGCGGAAATGAAGCGCGTGCTGAAGGACATCCAGTCCGGCCGTTTCGTGAAGGATTTCGTGCTCGACAATCAGGCGGGCCAGCCCGAACTGAAGGCAAGCCGCAAGGCTGCCGCCGCCCACCCGATCGAGAAGACCGGTGCCCAATTGCGCGCCATGATGCCCTGGATCGGCGCCAACAAGCTGGTGGACAAGGAAAAGAACTGAGCGGGGGATTTGAGGACGGGACCGGTTCGCGCTAGGTCCCGTCCACGCCGAATTTTTCGCATTCAGGAGTTTGTTATGAAGCCTATCGCTCTCGCCTTATCCGCCCTCGCTCTCGGTGTCGGCGGCGTTGCCGCGCTCGAAGCGCAACCCTCGCCGCCGTCCAAGCCCGGCCTGGTGGATGTCTCGCGCGTTGCGGGCGGCACTTATGTCGCCGACGGTTCGCACAGCCTGGTTGCGTGGAGCGTCGATCATTTCGGCTTCAACGATTATTTCGGCCTGTTCGGCGATGTCGAAGGCACGCTCACCATCGATCCGGCCAATCCGTCGGAGGCGATGGTCGATGTGACCGTTCCGATCACGAGCGTCGCAGTGGTGAGCGATGGCTTGCGCGACCATTTGCTGCGACCGGGCAAGGACGGCGCGGAACCCGATTTCTTCGGCCCCGAGCCGGAACCGGCCCGCTTCGTGTCGCGATCGGTCGAAGTGGGGCCGGGCGGCGTTACCGCCGATGTCAGCGGCTATCTGACCATGAACGGCGTCACGCGCCCGGTCGATCTCTATGTCCGCTTCACCGGTGCCGGGACCAATCCGATGAACGAGCGGGCCACGATCGGCTTCGAAGGGCGCACGACAATCCAGCGCTCCGATTTCGGGATCGATTACGCGCTGCCGATGGTGGGCGACGACGTGACGCTGGAAATCACCGCTGCATTCGAAAAGCAATGATACCGGCGCTGACCCGGCAATTATCTAACAGTTTTCGATCTCTTGGGCTTGCATCGCGCGCATCGATGCGCGATGCAGGCTCCATGGCTTCGCTTCTGCTCGATCTACGACTTATGCGCCCTTGGGCGTGACCCGGCGTGCCCGATAGGCGCGCGGATCGCCCAAGGGTTTCCGACACCGCGTTCCTTTCGACAGACCGAGTAATCCGATGCCCATGCTCCGCGATCCCAGCGCGAAATACGCGCCCTTCCCCCAGATCGACCTGCCCGACCGCCAGTGGCCGACGCGCACCATCACCACCCCGCCCCGCTGGCTTTCCACCGACCTTCGCGACGGCAATCAGGCCATCGTCGATCCGATGGACGCGCATAAGAAGAATCGTTTCTTCGATCTGCTGGTCGAGATAGGCGTTAAGGAAATCGAGGTCGGCTTTCCCAGTGCCGGTGCGACCGAGTTCGACTTCATTGCAGGGCTGGTGCAGTCGGGTCGCATTCCCGACGATGTGATCGTCCAGGTCCTCACGCAGAGTCGCGCCGATCTGATCCGCACCAGCTTTGCCAGCCTCGACGGTGCGCGCGCGGCGATCGTCCATCTCTACAACGCTGTCAGTCCGGCCTGGCGTGAAATCGTCTTCGGCATGAGCCGCGATCAGGTGCGCGACATCGCTGTCGCAGGCGCAAAAGTCATGCGCGACGAAGCGGGCGCGCGGCCCGATACGGACTGGCATTTTCAGTACAGTCCCGAAACGTTTTCGACCGCCGAACTGGATTTCAGCCTGGAGGTCTGCGAGGCAGTGATGGACGTGCTCGCCCCCACACCCAAGCATCCGATCATCCTGAACCTGCCCGCCACAGTGGAGGCGGCGACACCCAATATCTACGCCGATCAGGTCGAATATTTCATCCGCAACCTGCCCAATCGCGACAGTGCGGTCATTTCGCTGCACACCCATAACGATCGCGGAACCGGCGTCGCGGCAGCCGAACTGGCGCTGATGGCCGGAGCCGACCGGGTCGAGGGCTGTCTGTTCGGAAACGGCGAGCGGACGGGCAATTGCTGCCTCGTCACGATGGCGCTCAACATGTACACGCAGGGCGTCGATCCCGCGCTCGATTTCTCGGACATCGACAGGGTGATCCGCACGGTCGAATATTGCAACGAATTGCCGGTCCACGCGCGCCATCCCTATGGCGGCGAGCTGGTGTATACCGCGTTTTCGGGCAGCCATCAGGACGCCATCAAGAAAGGCTTCGGCGCCCGCGCAGGCCAGAACGACGAGCGCTGGCGCGTGCCCTACCTCCCGATTGACCCCGCCGATCTGGGCCGCAGCTACGAAGCGGTCATCCGCGTCAATTCGCAGAGCGGCAAGGGCGGCTTCGCCTGGGTGCTGGAACAGGATCAGGGCCTAAAACTGCCCAAGAAAATGCAGGCCGATTTCAGCCCCCATGTCCAGCGCATGGCCGATGGCCTCGGGCGCGAATTGAACGCTGGCGATATCTGGCAGGCCTTCCGCGAAGCGTATCACGTGAAGACCGCGAACAAGCACTTCCAGCTCGTCGATTACGAGGAACGGCGTGCCACCGATGGCACCCGCCTATTCAGCGGCACGATCGAAGTGGAAGGGGAGCGCCAGAGCGTGAGCGGTCGCGGCAACGGCCTGATTTCGAGCGTCCTGAGCACGCTGGAAGATGCGTTCGGCCTGCAACTGGAAATCGTCGATTATGTCGAGCATGCGCTGACGACCGGGCGCGACAGCAGGGCTGCGGCTTATCTTGAATGCCGCACGCCGGATGGACTGACCTTGTGGGGTTGCGGGATCGACGAAGATGTCGCCACGGCAGGCGTGCGCGCCGTTCTGAGCGCTGCAAACAGCGCGGTGTCGCTGGCGGTTTAGCGTGCCGCCACGCCGAGTTCCTGCCGCTCGGGCCGGGTGAGCGAAGCTGTGCTATCGGTATTCGTCCAATGCCCTTCGCGCTGCGCGAGCCGGACCATGTTTCGTCCGGCTGCCTTGGCAGCATAAAGTGGCCCGTCCGCCGAATTCATCGCCATGGACGGGCTGCAAGTTTCGGCAATCCGCGCAACGCCGATGCTCGCCGTCACGCTGAAGGCGCGCCCATCCTGATCGGCGATGCGCTTGTCGGCGATTGCCTGGCGGAGATGTTCGCAGATTTCGGGCGCGTCTTTCACGGCATCGCGCATGACGATCATGCCGAATTCTTCCCCGCCCAGCCGCGCAAAGAAGCACCGGCGGGTCGTATGTTCGCGCATCAGTCCCGCGATCTTCTTGAGTACGACATCGCCGGTGTCGTGGCCGTAGGTATCGTTGACGCGCTTGAAATGATCGAGATCGATGAGAGCCAGTGCAAAAGGAGCTTCGTGCGCGTGAGCCAATTGGTCTTCCAACACATCGAGAAAGGCGCGGCGGTTCGGCAGGCCGGTAAGCGCGTCGGTGCGCGCTTCGCGCGTGGCCTGCAATTCGTCGAGCTTGCGAGCAGTCACATCGCGGATCGTGACCACGAAAGAGCCGACCGCTCCTGCGGAATAGACCGAACGAATCTTCGCCTCCAGCCACAAGGTTGCGTGGCCGCGCGTCACTGATCGTTCAATAATGCGCGTGGTGCCAGGCGCCGTACGTGCGTCGGAGAGCGCTTCGTCGATCACCTCCCGATCGAAGGCGCCGAAAAACGCGCTGATCGGTTTCCCGTCGAGATCGTCGAGCCCGCTCAATTCCTTGGAAGCGGGAGACGCGAAGCGGATCAAGCCGTTGCGATCGAGGTGCAGCAGCGCATCGTCCGAATGATCGGAAATCAGCCGCTGGAGCGCTTCGCGCTGCACGATATCGTTGACCAGCCGCTCGCGCTGATCGAGCGCGATCGCGAGCGGCAGAGCGATCAGCAACAGGACCGCAAGATAGAATTGCAGGAACAGCGCCTTGCCGGCAATCGTCAGGTTGAGAGCTGCGAAATGGCCGACATCGATCGCCAGCGAAATTGCGGCGGCCACGGTCACGACTAGCACGCCGACAGCAGCCCCCATCCGGCCGAAGCGATAGCTTGCCAGCACCACCGGAACGATCGGAAGAAACAAGAGCGGATAACTGGTCTGGAAAATCGTGGCCGCGGAGATCGCCGCTATCAGTGCCATGACGGCGACGAATTCCGCGCTTCTCTTAGTAAAGGGGCTGAAGGATTTATCCGTGGTGCCGTCGGTCTTGGTATCCGCAGCGAGCAAGAGGACTAGCGGCATCACTAGCATAGCGCCCAGGCCATGGCCGACAATCCATGCACCTGCGTGAGAGAGCCACGTGCCTCCCACGGCGTGCCAGGCGATGAAGCCGCCGGGCAGAGACATCGCTATCGGCGCGGCGAGCCCTGCAAACGCGATCAGCGCGGAGAAACCCGACCCGCTGGTTATATAATCGCCCTGCGGCCGAACTTTGCGAAGGAGAAACGCTGTGAGGGCAGCTTCGCCGATATTCACGAAGGCGAGCGGGATAGCCGGGCCTGGGCCGAACCCGAAGACTGCGGTCGCGATGGTGCTGAGAACAAGCACGATTACGGCGGGCATCGCCCATAAACGATAGGGCAGACTCAGGAAAAGGGTGGCAGCGATCGCAGTACCGGGCCAGAACAACGCCAGACCGCCACTGTAACGGGTCCAGAAGATCGCAGCCGCCGTCGCCGCGAAGAACGCGGCGGCGTAGCCGAGAATACTTCGAACATCCCGTCTCATGTAATTACCCCCGCCTACGCCCGCGCCCCTACCGCGAAATTCTGAAATAAGCCATAATCGGCAAAATACGTAGAGGCATCAAATTAATTTCAGGTGTTACAAACATCGATCGACAAGGGAGAGACTGGACCATGACCGAAACGATACTCGAGCCCGACTTGCCGATCGTCGATCCTCATCACCATCTGTGGGACTTGCGGCCGCTGCTTCCGGCCTTTCCCACCCCCAGGCATCCGTTTCTGGAAGCGATTGCAGGGGCGGCGTATTACGATTTCGATGCGTTACGAGCGGATATCGGCGCCGGATCGCCGGACGCACCCTCGCACCGCGTGCTGGCGACCGTCTTCATGGAATGCGGCGCCTATTATGCCGCCGATCGCGAGCAGGCGATGAAGCCCGTCGGCGAGGTCGAGTATGTGAACGGCGTCGCGGCGCAGGGTGCTAGCGGGCTTTATGGCGAGTATCGTCCCTGTGCCGGGATCGTGGGCCATGCGGACCTCACGCTGGGCGATGCGGTCACGCCGGTGGTCGAGGCGCTGATTGCCGCCGGAAACGGACGCTTCAAAGGCATCCGGCACGCGGGCGCCTGGGATGCCGACCCGGAAGTGCTCGGGCCTCCCTTCCACGCGCCCGAGGGGCTTTATGGCTCCGATGCCTTTCGCGCCGGTTTTTCGGCCTTTTCGCAATTCGGCCTGACCTTCGATGCCTGGGTGCTGGAACCCCAGCTCGGCGATGTCCTAGCGCTCGCCCGTGCTTTTCCGGATCAGGCCATCGTGCTCGACCATTGCGGCACGCCGCTCGGAATGGGGAAATATGCCGGCACCCTGCCCGAGACGTTCGAACGCTGGCGAGCCAGCATTCGCGCGATTGCCGAATGCCCCAATGTCTCTGTAAAACTCGGCGGGCTCGCCATGTCGTTCTGCGGCATGCCGGAGGACGGACCGGCGAAGGGCTGCGGATCCCAAGAGCTTGCCGATCTATGGCGGCCCTATATCGAAACCTGCATCGAAGCCTTCGGCACCGAGCGAGCCATGTTCGAGAGCAATTACCCGGTCGATCGCTGGGGCGCGAGCTATCCGGTGCTGTGGAACGCGTTCAAACGCCTCGCCTCCGGCGCATCGGCGCAGGAGAAGCGCGCCTTGTTCTGCACCAACGCCGCGCGCACCTACGATATCGCACATACCCTGCCCGAGTTGTCCGACCTTCCGTAACGGCAGTCTCGACAAGGGGGGCGGCGCACCATAACCCGGTCGGAAAATTCGCGAGAGGAGATCGCTCATGCCCCTGCCCGCCCCCTTCGATCGGCTGCGTCTGCCGGTGATCGGCTCGCCGCTGTTCATCGTTTCCGGACCCGAACTGGTCATCGCCCAATGCAAGGCGGGAATCGTCGGCAGCTTCCCGGCGCTCAACGCCCGGCCTCAGGTCCAGCTCGACGAGTGGTTGCACCAGATCACCGAGGAGCTGTCCGCGCATAATCGCGACAATCCCGACCGGCCCGCCGCGCCCTTTGCCGTCAATCAGATCGTCCACCGTTCGAACGACCGGATCGAGGCCGATATGGCGACCTGCGCCAAATGGCAGGTTCCGCTGGTCATCACCTCTCTGGGCGCGCGCGAGGAGATCTTCGACGCTGTGCGCGGCTGGGGCGGGATCACCATGCACGACGTCATCACCGACCGCTTCGCGCGCAAGGCGATCGAAAAGGGTGCGGACGGCCTTATCCCGGTCGCCGCAGGTGCGGGCGGCCACGCGGGCATGCTCAGCCCCTTCGCGCTGATGCAGGAAATCCGGGCCTGGTTCGACGGACTGGTCGCTCTGTCCGGCTCGATCGGACATGGCCGCTCGATCCTGGCGGCGCAGGCGCTGGGGGCGAACTTCGCCTATATCGGATCGCCCTGGATCGCGACCGACGAGGCGAATGCAGATCCGGGCTACAAGCAAGGCATCGTGGATGGGGACGCGGCGGGCATCGTCTACACCAACCTCTTCACCGGCGTGCACGGCAATTATCTGCGCTCCAGCATTGAAGCGGCGGGCATGGATCCCGACGATCTGCCGACGAGCGATCCCAGCAAGATGAATTTCGGCAGCGGCGGCAACACCAAAGCCAAGGCCTGGAAGGATATCTGGGGCTCCGGCCAGGGGATCGGGACGGTCAAGTCGGTCGGCCCGGTCGCGGACATGGTCGAGCGGTTGGCCATCGAATACGACGAAGCGAAGGCTTCGCTGATGGCGAATATCGGTTAGAAGATACCGGCCGACAAGCCTTCCGCCAGGCCTTCGCCCAGCGCCCGGCACTCTGCCAGCGTTTCGTCGGGGACGGTCTTGTCCGCCAGAATACGCTCGGGCGTTTGCGCCTCGAAATTGACGATCATCGGATCGGCCACCCGCTTCAGGCGCCAGCCCTTGGCGATCCGGTCGAGCTGTCTCTGTGCCCCCTCCCCGTCCGATCCCGCGGCGATGACGGTCGCATAAGCGCGCCCCTCCAACCTACCGAGAACGGGATAATAGCAGCGATCGAACATGTCCTTCATCATCCCGCTCATCGCCGCGAGATTTTCGGGACAGACGAACAGATAGCCGCGCGCGGCCAGCAGGTGATCCGGCTCGACCTGTTCGGCGGAAAGGCACAGCGCCGCCTCGCCCGCTCCATCGCGCGCGGCTTCGGCCATGGCGCGGCTGGCGCCGGTCCGGCTGTGCCAGGCAATGAGGAGTGGCGCGAGCGACATCGCGGCACAGCATCGCTGACCTCTGTCGATTGTCAATCCGCACTCCCTTGCGGTTCCCCCCAAGGCGCCTAAAATCCGCATCATGCCCACAGACACTGCCCCTTCCGTGCTCGGCATCGAGCGATCGCTTTCCGGCAAGAAATGGCGCTGGCGGGGCGGAAACATGGACTTGTCGCGCGGCGGCACCGCGACCGTGGCACACGACATCGTCACCCAGCTGCTGCTGGCGCGCGGCGTGGCGGAAGCCGATCTTACGCGCAATCGTACGCCCACCTTGCGCGATTTTCTGCCCGACCCGTCCGAATTCAACGATATGGACACCGCCGCCGATCGCCTCGCTCAGGCGGTGCTGAGCGGGGAGCGGATCACCGTCTATGGCGATTACGATGTCGACGGCGCGACGAGCGCGGCACTGCTGATCCGCTTGTTGCGCGATCTTGGCGTGGAAGCGGATTACTATATCCCGGACCGCCTGCTCGAAGGCTACGGCCCCTCGGGCGAGGCGCTGGTGAAACTCGGCGAACAGGGCAGCAGCCTCGTCGTCACGGTCGATTGCGGGGCGATGGCATTCGACGCCTTACAGCAGGCACACGATGCCGGCGTGGACGTTATCGTGGTCGATCACCACAAATGCGCAGCCGAGCTTCCGCGCGCGCTGGCGCTGGTCAATCCGAACCGCCTCGATGAAAGCGATCTTGCCGCCGGGCATGGCCATCTCGCCGCCGTCGGCGTGGCGTTCCTGCTCGGCATCGCGCTCGTTCGCACGCTGCGCAGGCGCGGTTTTTTCGAAAGCCGGAGCGAGCCCGATCTGATGGGGCTGCTCGACCTCGTGGCGCTCGGCACGGTGGCGGACGTTGCCGCGCTGCACGGGCTGAACCGCGCTTTCGTGGCGCAGGGCCTCAAGGTGATGGCGCGCCGCGCGAACACGGGCATGGCGGCGCTGATCGATGCGAGCCGCCTGAAGCGCGCGCCTGCCTGCAGCGACCTGGGCTTCGCGCTCGGCCCCCGGATCAATGCCGGAGGGCGCGTGGGCGAATCGACGCTGGGCGTGCGCCTGCTGACGACGCAGGACCCGGAAGAAGCGCAGGCCATCGCGGCGCAACTCTCCCAGCTCAATGACGAACGCCGGGCGATCGAGGCCGCCGTGCAGGAAGGGGCGGAAGAACAGCTCGCCGCGCAGCACAACCGCGCGGTCACTCTCGTGGCGGCGCGCGGCTGGCATCCCGGCGTGATCGGGATCGTCGCTGGGCGGATCAAGGAAAAGACCGGCAAGCCCGCTCTCGTCATCGCGATCGACGAGGAGACCGGCCAGGGCAAGGGATCGGGTCGCTCCATCGCGGGCGTAGATCTTGGCGCAGCGATCATCGCGGCGCGCGAAAGCGGCCTGCTGGTCGCAGGGGGCGGCCATGCCATGGCGGCAGGCCTGACGATCGAGGCGGACCGGCTCGACGCCTTTGCCGAATGGCTCGACGAGCGGTTGGCGAAAGATGTGGCGCGGGCCAGCGCCGGACAATCCACCGTGCTCGATCTCGCCGTGTCGCCGGGCGGACTGGTGCCCGATCTCGTCGAGACGCTCGAAGGCGCGGGGCCGTTCGGCATGGGCTGGCCCGGCCCCCGGCTCGCGGTCGGCCCGGTGCGGCTGGTCAAATGCGACGTGGTGGGCACCGGCCATGTCCGCATCGTTGCCGCAGGAGACGACGGGCGCAGCTTCAAGGCTATCGGGTTTCGGATGGCGGACAGCGAATTGGGCCAGACCTTGCTGCATGGCACACGCGGACGCAGGCTGTGGCTGGCGGGCCGCGCCAAGATCGACGATTGGGCCCAGCGCGCCTCTGCCGAACTGCATCTGGAAGACGCCGCATGGGCCGATTGAGCGCCCTGCGGACGCGTGAAAATTTGCCGCGATCCAAGGCTTGACGAGCTTGGACGAGCCGATTAGACGCCCGGCCACGCCACCGACCCGGAAACGGGACTGGCCCCTTCGTCTAGCGGTTAGGACGCGGCCCTTTCACGGCTGAAACACGGGTTCGATTCCCGTAGGGGTCACCATCGGTGGCGTTTTTGCGTTTGCGATCCGCGCACCGTTATCCATCGGCGCGCTCTATTGCATCGGCGCATCTGGCAAGGCCCCTTCGTCTAGCGGTTAGGACGCGGCCCTTTCACGGCTGAAACACGGGTTCGATTCCCGTAGGGGTCACCACCCACTCCCAAATCCTCACGCCCGCCCCACAAGGTTCGCAACCTGCTGGATCGCGAGCACCAGGAACAGGAGCGCCGAACCCGCCAGCGTGGCATTTGCCAGCCAGCCATTGCGCGCCGCGGCGGGGACGCGATCCGAATTGTTGAGGATCAGGAGCGTGATGGCCAGAAACGGCATGAACAGCGCGCCGAACGCACCGTAGACGATCACCAGCAGAAACGGGCGGTCGGCGAACAGCAGCAGCATGGGCGGGAAGGTCAGCCAGGCGAGATAGAAGCGGTAAGCCCCGCTGCCTTCGCGGCCTCCTTCATCGCTGCCGCCCTCATCGCTCGCAGCGGCGCATTTGAGCTGATACCACCAGTCGGAGAAAAACAGGCTCATCCCCTGCCACACGCCCAATAGCGAGGACAGCGACGTGGCCGCGAAGCCGAGCAGGAACAGGACCGCCACGATCGTGCCGAACCGCTCTGACAGCACCTCGGACAAGCCGAGCAGGCCGCGATCGCTGTCTTCCAGCGCTATTCCGACGGAATACAGCAATTCCGCACCCACGATCAGCATGGCCACGACGAACAGGCCGGTGACGATGTATGCGAGCGCGTTATCGGTCCGCATCATCGGCACCCATGGAAGGCCGCGCCAGCCCTTGGCCTGCGTCCAATATCCATAGGCCGCCGTCGTGATCGTGCCGCCGACTCCGCCTATCAGGCCGAGCGTGTAGAAAAGCGAGCCTTCGGGCAGATCGAATGTCAGTCCTGCGGCCATATCGCCGAGGTTCGGTGCGACCAGGATCGCCAGCCCGACCATGATGACGAACATGAAGCCGACCAGCCACTTCATCACGATCTCGAACGTCTCGTACCGATTGAAGAACACGAAGATGAAGCCGAACAGCCCCGCTGCGATAGCCCACGCGCGCAAGGGTATGGCGGGAAAAAGCGCGGCGAGCGGCAGGGCCGTCGCGCTCATCGCCGTCGCTCCGTAGATGAAGCCCCAGATGATGACGTAGATCCCGAAATACCACGCCGCCCATCGCCCCAGCGATCGCCACCCTGCGAGAATCGTGGACCCGGTGGCGAGGTGGTAGCGCGCCGCGCCTTCCGACAGGGCGATCTTGACCACGCAGCCCAGGATCGCCGCCCACAGCAGCGCATAGCCGAAGCGCGATCCCGCAATCAGCGTCGCGACAAGATCGCCCGCACCCACACCGGTCGCGGCCACCACGATACCGGGGCCGATATGGCGCCACATCCTCGCCCGCTCGGGCGGCGGATCCGTCAGCTCGCCATCGCTCATACCTTTTCCCCCCGAATGGCCTCCCGCATCCGATAGCGCAAGCGAGCGCCGGTGGACAATCTATCGTCGGCAGCATGCTTCCAGCCGGGCCGTCATGGCGAGGCTGGTCAGGCGGGCACCGGCTCGCTAGAGGCGCGCGTGTATGGGCGATCGCACGAGCTTCCCCTGGCCCGCAGCCGGTCTCGCTTTGGCAGCGGGTATCGTCATGATCGTAAGCGGAGCCGGCGTCGCGCTCGCTTTCGCCGTCACGCTCCTGTGGATGGGCACGCTGTGGATGGTCGGCTCCCCCGCCCCGCCGCCCAGCGCCGGTGTGGAGCAGGAGGCGATGTCAGCCGAACGGATGGGGGAATTGTTCGAATTTTCCGATTCGCCCATCATCGTGACTCGGCGCAACCGCGTCGCCGTGGCGAACCGCGCCGCGCGCAAGCTGCTCGGCCCGCACATCATCGAACAGGATGTGCGC
This sequence comes from Erythrobacter sp. HI0063, assembly GCF_001635685.1. Classification (GTDB taxonomy): domain Bacteria; phylum Pseudomonadota; class Alphaproteobacteria; order Sphingomonadales; family Sphingomonadaceae; genus Qipengyuania. The sequence continues at coordinate 17,203 of NZ_LWFF01000318.1, read as the reverse complement.
ATGGCCCTGCGCCAGCCCGAAGCGATCTCCCTGATCGATCGCGACACGGACGGGTTTGCCGTCATCCGCGGGCTCGCGCGGCGGCAGGATATCTGGCGGATCAATCGCAAGACGCTCGAAGGCGGGATGGCAGTCATCGAATTCGTCAACCGCACCGCCGAGGCCGATACGGCGCGCGCACACACCGATTTCGTCGCCAATGCCAGCCACGAACTGCGCACGCCGCTGGCCTCGATCCTCGGCTATGTCGAAACCTTGCAGGACGATGCCGACGATCTCGATCCCGCAATGGCCAAACGATTCCTCGGCACGATCGAGCGCGAGGGGCGGCGGCTGCAGGATCTGGTCAGCGATCTGATGTCCTTATCGCGTATCGAGGCGGAAAAGGACGATCTGCCTTCCGACCCTATCGACTTCACCGCTTTGGTGCGGCGTGCGGCACTGGACGCAGCCGGACCTGAACGAACGGCGCGCCTGGCCATAGAGACAGAAACGGATTTCACTGTTTGCGGCGATGTCCAGCAACTCGAACAATTGGTGCGGAACCTCGTCGATAATGCGCTGAAATACGGTGGCGAGGATACGCCGGTTTCGATCCATCTGCAGCCGCAGGGTTCCAAACGCGTGCGCCTGACCGTTGCCGATCAGGGGGAAGGCATTGCACCGGAACACATCCCGCATCTCACGCGCCGGTTCTATCGCACCGATCCGGGCCGCAGCCGCGCTTCGGGAGGGACCGGCCTGGGGCTGGCGATCGTCAAACATATCGTGGAACGCCATCGCGGAAGGCTCGACATAGAGAGCACTCTGGGCGAAGGGACACGGGTTGCGGTGCTGCTGCCGATCGAAAACGAAGCCGAAGATGAAGCGTGAGCCACGCGGTATCAAAGGCTTGCTCGGTCAGGGCTCCGATGAAGTCACGCGGTTGTCGCAATCCTGTAACACAATTTCGCTCTTGGACCGGCACGATACTCCCTGAAGGAACTCGAATCATGATCAAGAGCAGCCGCCTGGCGTTTGCCGCCCTTTCCGTTCTCGCCCTTTCCGCCTGCGGTGATGCCGCAGGGGGCGGCGGATCGCGCGAATCGATCCGTGCGGTCGGTTCGTCCACCGTCTTCCCCTTCGCCAAGCTGGTTTCGGAAAGCTTCGTGCGTTCCAACCCGGAATACCCCTCGCCCATCATCGAGGCGACCGGCAGCGGCGGCGGCATCCAGCTGTTCTGCAGCGGCGTCGGCGCGGACAAGCCGGACATGGCCAACGCTTCGCGCCGCATGAAAGCGAGCGAGTTCGAGACCTGCCAGCAGAACGGCGTGACCGAGATCACCGAATTGCAGGTCGGCCTGGATGGGATCGCCTTCGCTTCGGCGCAGGGCGGGATCACCATGAACCTGACGCCCAAGATCGTGTACGAGGCGCTCGCCGCGAACCCCTATGGCGAAGAGCAGACCAATCGCACGTGGTCCGATGTCGATCCCTCGCTCCCGAACGAGCCGATCCTGGTCTACGGTCCGCCCTCCACTTCCGGCACGCGCGACGCGCTGGCCGAGCTGGTGCTCGAAGTCGGCTGTGACACCAATCCGGAAATGGAAGCGCTCAAGGACAGCGACGAGGACCAGCATGCCCGCATCTGCACCGAAGTGCGTTCGGACGGCGCCTATGTCGATCAGGGCGAGCAGGACAATCTGATCGTGCAGAAGATCGAGAACAATCCGCGCGCCGTGGGCGTTTTCGGCTACAGCTATCTGGAAGAAAACGCGGACAAGGTGCAGGGCCTGTCGATGAACGGGGTCGAACCGACCTACGAAAACATCTCCAGCTTCGCCTATCCCGGTGCCCGTCCGCTCTATGTCTATGTCAAGAACGCCCATCTCGATGCCATTCCGGGCCTGCGCGCCTATCTGGCCGAATGGGGCAAAATGTGGTCGCGTGGCGGACCGCTTGCCGATATCGGGCTGGTCGCTTCGCCGGATGACGTGATGGCGCGCAACACGCAGGCGCTGACGCAATTCCCGACCCTGACCGCCGCAGACTTCCAGTAAGTCCTCGGCGGACCTTCCTCGAAAGACTAGAAACGCGCGCTCGTGTCTCCTTCCATCCTGCTTCTCCTTGCCCTGGCTTTGGGGCTGGCCGGTTGGCTGGCGGCACGGGCGCGTGCTTGGACCTTCAAGCGTGCGCAGCCCGGCGTCAGGCTGGCTGCGCTGCCCAGCTATCACGGCTGGTACGTGGCGCTCTGGATCGTCATTCCGGCGGTTCTGTTCGCGCTGGTCTGGTCAATTCTGTCGCCCAATCTGGTTTTGCAATCGGTGCTGGCCAGCCCGGCGGCGGCAGACCTGCCTACCTTCGGCCTGCAACGCCAGACCATGCTCGCCGAAGCCCGCAACGTCGCGCTCGGCAATTCGCCTGCCGTGTTCAATCCGGCGGCCGCCGACCTCGTCGAGCCGTTCCGCAGCGCGCTGAATTTCTATAGCTGGATCGGCCTTGCCGCGACGCTGGTGATCGCGTTCCTTGGCGGAGCCTGGTCGTTCCTGCGGCTGAGACCCGACTTTACTGCCCGCACGCGGGTGGAAAAGATGGTCATGACCATCCTGCTGCTCGCGTCGCTGGTCGCGATCCTGACCACGATCGGCATCGTCGCCAGCCTGGTATTCGAGACCGTCCGTTTCTTCGGCATGGTCTCGCCGATCGATTTCCTGTTCGGGACGCAGTGGAATCCCGATCCGATGAGCAATCCCCTGAACCCGCAGGGCGATCGCTATGGCGCGATCCCGCTGTTCTGGGGCACGATCTTCATCGGCGCGATCATCGCCATGATCGTGGCCATTCCCCTTGGGCTGATGAGCGCGATCTACCTGACCCAATACGCCGATCCGCGCGTGCGTGCGTGGGTGAAACCCGCTCTGGAAGTGCTCGCCGGTGTGCCCACCGTGGTCTACGGTTATTTCGCCGCCCTCACCATTGCGCCGGGCATCCGCGATATCGCGGTGTCGCTGGGCGTCAGCAATGCATCGAGCGAAAGCGCGCTGGCGGCGGGCCTCGTGATGGGTGTGATGATCATCCCCTTCGTTTCTTCGATGGCGGATGACAGCATCGCCGCCGTTCCCGGAGCGATGCGCGACGGCAGCCTCGCCATGGGCGCCACCAGCAGCGAGACGATCCGCAAGGTCATGATCCCCGCCGCCCTGCCCGGCATCGTGGCGGGCGTGATGCTGGCGGTGAGCCGCGCAATCGGCGAGACGATGATCGTCGTCATGGCCGCCTCCACCGCCGCCAATCTAAGCGCCAATCCGCTCGATTCCATGACCACGGTGACGGTCCAGATCGTCGCCATGCTGACCGGCGAAGGCAGTTTCGACCATCCGGCGACCTTGAGCGCCTTTGCGCTCGGTTTCGTCCTTTTCCTCGTGACGCTGGGGCTCAATTTTATCGCCCTGCGCGTCGTAAAGCGGTTCCGCGAAGCGTATGAGTGATCCCGTGACCACCACCACGAGCGCAGACGACGCCCCGCTCCGCGCGCCGACCCGCACGGCTGCGTTCGAAGCGCGCCTGAAGAAACGGTATGCCGCAGAACAGCGTTTCAAGATGCTGGGCCTGTCGGCGATCGTCTTCTCGGTCGCCGTGCTGGTCTTCCTTCTGGCGACCATGACCATCAACGGCATCGGCGGCTTCCAGCGCGTCGAAATGCCGGTCACGATCGACTTCACCGAGGCCGGGATCAGCGGCGATGCGAACACGCTCGCCGGCAATGAAGGCCTCCGCACTCTGGAGGCGCAAGGGCTGCCCGCAACCGTCCAGTATTTCGCCGCCGAGACCTTGGGCGATCAGGGCGCGGCCCAGATCGGCACTTTCGCATGGCGCGACGTGGCCGAAGCGATCCAGGCCGATCCTTCGATCCTGCGGACCACCACGACTTTCGATCTCGCCGCCAGCCCGGACCTTTCCGCCGGTTACGAAGGCGAAGGATCGCCCGAAATGCAGGCCCTGGCACGCTCGCTTTCCGAACGCGGCCTGCTGGAAAAGAATTTCGACGCCGGTTTCTTCAGCCGCTCCGACGCGACCAATCCGCAGGAAGTCGGTATCTGGGGCGCGCTCAAGGGCTCGCTGCTGACCATGGCGGTGACTTTGATCCTGGCCTTCCCGATCGGGGTTCTCGCAGCGCTCTATCTCGAAGAATACGCGCCCAAGAACCGCTGGACCGACGTGATCGAAGTCTCGATCAACAATCTCGCCGCCGTGCCCTCGATCATCTTCGGCCTGCTCGGCCTTGCCGTGTTCCTGTGGATCTTCCCGAATTTGCGCTCCGCGCCTCTGATCGGCGGCATGACGCTGGCGCTGATGACCATGCCGGTGATCGTGATCGCCGGGCGCAATGCCATCAAATCGGTCCCGCCCTCGATCCGCGACGGGGCACTGGCGGTCGGCGCCTCGCCCGTCCAGGTCGTGTTCCACCACGTCCTCCCGCTCGCCCTTCCCGGCATCCTCACCGGAACCATCATCGGCATGGCCCGCGCGCTGGGCGAAACCGCGCCGCTGCTGATGATCGGCATGCGCGCCTTCGTCGCCACGCCGCCCGACGGGCTGACATCGCCCGCCACCGTCCTGCCGGTCCAGATCTTCCTGTGGTCGGACGAGATCGATCGCGGTTTCGTGGAACGGACCAGCGCGGCGATCATCGTCCTCTTGCTGTTCCTCCTCGTGATGAACGGCCTTGCCATCTATCTGCGCAACAAATTCGAGAAACGCTGGTGACTGTAGTTCACGATAATCTGGAAGCCACCGAAGCCAAAATGCGCGCGCATGACGTGAACGTGTTCTACGGCTCGAAACAGGCGATCGATTCGGTTTCGATCGATATTCCGCAGAAATACGTCACGGCCTTCATCGGCCCGTCGGGCTGCGGCAAATCGACCTTCCTGCGCTGCCTGAACCGGATGAACGACACCATCCCCGCTGCGCGCGTGGAGGGCGACATCACGCTGGACGGCGAGAACATCTACAATCCCAAGCTCGACGTCGTGCAATTGCGCGCACGGGTCGGGATGGTCTTCCAAAAGCCCAATCCCTTCCCGAAATCGATCTACGAAAACATCGCCTACGGCCCCAAGATCCACGGCTTTGCGGAAGGCAAGGATGAGCTCGACGCCATCGTCGAAAAATCGCTTCGCCGCGCCGGCCTGTGGGAAGAGGTGAAGGATCGCCTGACCGACAGCGGCACCGCGCTTTCGGGCGGCCAGCAGCAGCGCCTGTGCATCGCGCGCGCCATCGCAGTCGATCCCGAAGTGATCCTGATGGACGAGCCGTGTTCCGCGCTCGACCCGATCGCGACCGCCAAGATCGAAGAGCTGATCGCCGACCTTTCGGGACGCTACGCGATCGTCATCGTCACGCACTCCATGCAGCAGGCCGCCCGCGTCAGCCAGCGCACTGCCTTCTTCCACTTGGGAAAGATGGTGGAGTATGGTCGTACTTCTGACATATTCACCAATCCGCTCGAACAGCGGACCCAGGATTACATAACCGGCCGTTACGGCTGAGGACGAATTTATGCAGGAACACACTGTAAAGGCCTTCGACGAGGACATCACCCGCCTGCGCGGCCTGATCGCCGAAATGGGCGGGCTCGCCGAAGTCGCCATCCAGCGCTCGCTCGAAGCCTTGGTCAAGGGCGACGACACGCTCGCCAAGCAGGTCATCAAGGGCGACAAGCGCATCGACGCGCTCGAAAGCGAGATCGACAAGCTGGCGATCCGCGTGATCGCGCTGCGCGCGCCGATGGCGGACGATCTGCGCGAAGTCATCGCCGCGCTCAAGATCGCGGGCGTGGTCGAGCGGATCGGCGATTATTCCAAGAACATCGCCAAGGCGAGCCGCGAAATCGAGGCGGAGAATCGCAAGAAGTTCGAACCGCTGACGCTGCTCCCCGCCATGGCCGAAGTCGCCGCCGAAATGGTCCATGACGTTCTGACCGCCTATGCGGCGCGCGATGCGGAGCTGGCCAAGGAGGTCATCGAGACCGACGCCAAGGTCGACGCCTTCTACAATTCGATTTTCCGCAATCTGGTCAGCCACATGGTCGAAAATCCGGCGACGATCAGCAACGCCGCCCAATTGCTGTTCGTGGCGCGTAATCTCGAACGGATCGGCGATCATGCGACCAATGTCGCGGAAATGGTCCACTTCGCCGCCACCGGATTCTACTATCACGACGACGACAGCCAGGACGAAGACAATCGCAGTGCTGAAAATGCGGATGGCGGAGATCGTTGACACATTCCTGTAGTGTGGGCGTCATATCAGAATGACGAACGCACAAACTACGGGACGGTCAGGCGACGTGAACAAAGCGAAACTGCTGCTTGTCGAAGACGATCCGGCGCTGCTGGAACTGCTCGAATATCGTTTCAGCAATGAAGGATATTCGGTCCGCGCCACTGCCGATGGGGACGAGGCGCTGATCCTCGCCGCGGAGGACACGCCGGATCTCGTCATTCTCGACTGGATGATCGAAGGCACCAGCGGGATCGAGGTCTGCCGCCGCCTGCGTCGCGACAAGTCGACCGCCCACGTCCCCATCATCATGTTGACCGCGCGCGAGGCGGAGGACGATCGCATTCGCGGGCTCGACACCGGGGCGGACGATTATCTGACCAAACCCTTCAGCCCGCGCGAATTGCTGGCGCGGGTCGGCGCGGTCATGCGCCGTATCCGCCCGGCTCTGGCAGGCGAAACGATCGAGGTGGGCGACATCGTGCTCGATCCCGTCGCGCACAAGATCGTGCGCCGGGGCGAGGTGCTGAAGCTGGGGCCCACCGAATATCGCCTGCTCAAATTCTTCATGGAAAGCCCTGGCCGCGTGTTTAGCCGCAGCCAGCTGCTCGACGGCGTCTGGGGCACGAGCAGCGATATCGAGCTGCGCACGGTTGACGTCCACATCCGCCGTCTGCGCAAGGCGATCGAAATGCCGGGTACGAAAGACCCGATCCGCACCGTGCGCTCGGCCGGCTATTCGCTGGAAGGGTGACGCGCTTTTGCGTTTCGGCGAACGGCGCTAGGCTGTCGTCATGCGCAGGTTCTTGTCTTCCCGCTCCATCGTGACCTTGTTCGCACTCGTCGCGGCATTCGGCGCGGGTATGGCAGTGACCTCTCTTGGCGATAGTGGCGATACGGCGCCCGCATCAACTGCTTCGATCCCCGAGAGCGACAGGCGAGAGGTTTATTCGCCGAGCCTGCGTTCGGATCCCTATTATCTGGGCGAACAGAAGCGCAATGTCGAATTGCTCGAGCGGCACTGCGCCAATAGCGGAGACATGTGCGCCGAAGCGCGCGCCGCCCGCCTGGCTTACGAAAAACTGCGCGAAGAAAGCTAGCGGCAGACGCCCGACCAGCGCGGGCTCATGTCGAGATGGAAATGATCGGCGTGGGCGGCGTTGTAATCCGGGCTCAAGGTCGTTGCAAAGGCCTTGCAGGCCCCGTCCCGCGCGCGGCGCAGGAAACGCGCTTTGTCGTTCTCGCCCTCCCAATCGCCGAGCAGGCTGATCCGCGTGCCGTCTTCCAGCACGAAAGCGGCGATATCGATCGCGTTTCCAGTCGCATGCTCGCTCCACGCGCCGCTGTCTCGGCCATAGAGGCGTCGGCAGGAATAGGCACCAAGGTGCTCTATTCTTTGCAAATCGCTAGCGAAGATGTCTCTGGCGGCAGGCTCCAGGGTGTCGGTGCGCCAGATCTCCAGCGCGATCCCCACCGGGCACGTCGTAGGCGGACTAGCGGGCGAGAGCGGATAGGCGTCGAGCCGGGTCCGATCGGGCCGCGCGCAATTGCCCTCCCCCTGCGCATCGAGTGCGGTGAACGCCACGTCGGACCGCTCCAGCACTGCGCGGCAGGCGGTCACATCGTCGCGAAGGGCCTGCAATTTCGCCATCGTCGCCCAGCCCGGCGGATCGCGCAGATCGAGGGGCGCCCACGGATCGTGTTCGGGATGCTCCGCCAGCCAGGCTCGCCCGCCGATCAGAGCGGCCAGCACCAGCAACAGGCCGATTACGCGGCGATCGCCGGCGAAACGGCCGATCCGGGTGGAGATGGATGTGCTTTTTCCCGCCATCGTCAATGAAAGTCGCGGGATTTGGGAATGATCCTGACATTGCGCGGATGCCCGCCCGATTGCGGCCCGTGGAATCCGCATTCGCGATTGCCGGCGGGCGGTTCCTCCCACGGTTCGACGGGCTGGTAGGGATCGTCGGCGCCTTCGCGAAGGTCGTCGCGCGGGTTGGATTTTGCCGAGAACGAGGACGGCAGCGGATTGCTGACATGATCGGCGCGCGCGACGGGGGCGTTCAGCATGTCGTCGGACAGCTTGTGCAGCTCGTCCGTGGAGTCGCTCATATGGTGCGCGATCACGTGGATCACCTCGTCGTCATATTCGACGCGGCCCCGCACCTCCATCAGCCGCGCGCCCATCACCACACGCCGCTGCTTCTCCTTCAAGTCGGGCCAGACGACCAGATTGATGACGCCCGTCTCGTCCTCCAGCGTGATGAAGCACACCCCCTTCGCGCTACCCGGCCGCTGGCGGATCAGGACCACGCCTGCGACATGGACCATGGAGCGAAACTTGCGGGCGCGCAGGTCGCAGGCGCGTACGAAGCCCCGCTCGGCGAGGCCGGCGCGCAGGAAGGCCATCGGATGCGCCTTCAGGCTCAATCGCGTGGTCTGGTAATCGGCGACGACCTCTTCGCTCAGCGGCATCACGGGAAGCGCGGTGCGCCGCGTCTCCGCCCCCTCGTCGCGCGCGGCGGCATGGGCGAACAGCGGCAGATCGGGCGCGCCGATCAGGCTGCGCGCGTCCCACAATGCCTGACGCCGCGACAGCCCCAGCGACCCGAAACAGTCCGCGGATGCGAGCCGCTCGATATAAGCAGGCCCGATCTTCGCCCGGTCGCGCAATTCGGCAACATCGCGATAGGGGCCGTTCTCGACCCGCTCGGCCACGATCCGCGCCGCCATCGCCTCGGGCAGGCCGTCGATCTGGCGCAGGCCCAGGCGCAGGGCGATATGGCGGTCCGCCCTCCCCATTACCTCGTCATCAGCCGTGTCCGACTTCGCGACACTCAATTCCCGCTCTCGCTGGGATGCCGTGTCTTCCAAAGTGCAGTCCCAGTCCGACAGATTCACATCTGCCGCCAACACGCGCACGCCATGCTCCGCCGCATCGCGCACGATCTGGGCCGGCGCATAGAAGCCCATCGGCTGCGAATTGAGCAGCGCGCATCCGAAGGCGGCCGGAAAATGGCATTTCAGCCAGCTGCTGACATAGACGAGATGCGCGAAGCTGGCCGCGTGGCTTTCCGGAAAACCGTATTCGCCGAAGCCCCTGATCTGGTTGAAGCAGCGCTGGGCGAATTCGCGATCGTAGCCGCGCTTCACCATACGCTCCACCATCATGTCCTGCAATTCGTCCACCATGCCCCGGCTGCGGAAGGTCGCCATCGCCTTGCGCAAACGGTTGGCCTCGAGGCTCGAAAATTTCGCCGCGTCGAGCGCGATCTTCATCGCCTGTTCCTGAAAGATCGGGACGCCGAGTGTGCGTTCGAGAATGCTGGACAATTCGTCGGGCGGGCCGTGTTCGGGGCTCGGCGCGGGGATGACGACCTGTTCCGCCCCCCGGCGGCGCTTCAGATAAGGATGGACCATGTCCCCCTGGATCGGGCCGGGCCGCACGATCGCGACCTGGATCACGAGATCGTAGAATTCGCGCGGGCGCAGGCGCGGCAGCATGTTCATCTGCGCGCGGCTCTCCACCTGGAACACGCCGAGCGAATCCCCCTTGCGCAGCATGGCGTAAGTCTCGGGATCCTCGCGCGGGACGCTGGCCAGATCGAGACATCTTTCGTGATGGTTTTCAAGCAGATCGAGGCACTTCCTGATACAGGTCAGCATCCCCAGCGCCAGCACGTCCACCTTGAGGATACCGAGCGCTTCGATATCGTCCTTATCCCATTCGATGAAGCTGCGCTCGGGCATGGCGCCATTGCCGATCGGCACCGTCTCGGTCAGCGCGTTGTCGGTCAGAATGAAGCCCCCGACATGCTGCGACAAATGGCGTGGCATGCCAATCATCTGCTCGGTCAGTTTAAGAACCCGCTTCAAGTGAGGGTCAGTCACGTCCATGCCGGTTTCCTGGGCGTGGCGTTCGCTGATCTCCTTGCCCCATCCGCCCCAGACGGTCTTCGCGAGCGCGGCGGTGACATCCTCGGTCAGGCCCATCGCCTTGCCGACCTCGCGGATCGCCATGCGCGGGCGGAAATGGATCACCGTGGCGCACAATCCGGCGCGGTGGCGGCCGTACCGCCTGTAAAGGTACTGGATCACCTCTTCGCGGCGCTCGTGCTCGAAATCGACATCGATATCGGGCGGCTCCTTGCGCTCTTCGGAAATGAAGCGGTCGAACAGCAACTGGTGCTTGGCGGGATCGACATTGGTGATGCCGAGGCAATAGCAGACCGCCGAATTGGCCGCGCTGCCCCGCCCCTGACACAGGATCGGCGGATCGACCCCGTAGCGCGCGAAATCGACGATATCCTTGATGGTGAGGAAATAGCGCGCGAGGTCGAGCTTGGCGATCAGCGCCAATTCGCGCTCCAGCGTCTCCGCGATATGGTCAGGCACACCGGATGGATAGCGATCTTCCGCCCCCCACCAGGTCTCGCTTTCGAGAAATTCCTGTGGCGTCATGCCGTCAGGGTAGATTTCCTCGGGATACTCGTAGCTTAGATCGTCCAGCGAGAACTCGCATGAATCCGCCACTGCGCGCGTGGCCGCAATTGCATGGGGCCAGCGTTCGAACAGGCGGAGCATGGTTTCGGGCGATTTGAGATAGCGTTCGGCATTCCCGTGCAGCAGATGACCGGCGGCGGCGACGGTGGTCTTGTGCCGGATCGCCGTCATCACGTCTTGCAGCGGGCGTCTGTCGGGCGTGGCGTAATGCACATCGTTGGTCGCCAGGATGGACAGGCCATTCGCCTTTGCCAGCGCGTCGAGCCTTTCGATCCGTACGACATCGTCGCCGGAGTGGAGATAGCTGGCGGCGATATGACGCAGGGTCGGGAGACGGTCTGCGATGTGACCGACAAGCTGTTCGAAAGGCTTGGTTATATTGCGAAACGGTGGCGAGGTCTCACCGAGTATTCCCGACCGAAACGGAACCACATTGTTCGGTACTGCGATGGTGAAACGCTCGTCCAGATCGCGCGGCGGTATGAGGACGAGGTGGACGTCCTCGCTGTGATCGGCGAGCATGGCCAGGCTGATCTCGCAGGCCCCCTTCGCCTGCCATTCGCCATCCAGCGTCGCCATCCGGCCTGCGCTGATCAAGCGGCACACCCGCCCATAGGCAGCGCGGTTTTCGGGGTAGGCGAGGAAGGCCAAGCCTTCGACCGTTTCTATCCTGCAACCGATAACCGGCTTTAATTTCAGCGTTTTCGCTTCGGTATGGATACGCACCACGCCAGCCATCGTATTGGCATCGGCGATCCCGATCGCATCGTAGCCAAGCTCCCAGGCCCGCTTGACGATATCCACCGCATCCGACGCGCCGCGAAGGAAGCTAAAGCAGCTCACCAGCCCAAGCTCCACGAAAGGCGCGCGTGGCGGCGCATCGACAGAATCGGGGCCGAGCTCGATCCTGCGCCGGGGTATTTGGAGATCGTTTTCGGGCATGTGCCTGCCCGGCCGTCATTCCCGCGAAGGCGGGAATCCAGCTGCAAGCTCGGCGGCTCCGCTCTGGACCCCCGCCTTCGCGGGGATGACGAAGACATGCATGTCGATCACCCGCTCAGCTCCTCCAACCGCTCCTTCACCGCGACTAGATCGGCGTCGAACAGGCGCGCCTGTTCCTCACGCGCCGGGCCTTCGAGGCGCAGCAGATAAGAGGGGTGCGCGGTGATCCACAGCTCGCACCCCTCTTCCAGCGCGATCGGCGCGCCGCGTGCCTTGGAAATGCTGACCGTCTTGCCGAGCATTCCGCGCGCCGCGCTGGCACCCATGGCGAGCACGAGTTTCGGTTGCACGATCGCGCGCTCGCTTTCGATCCACCAGCGGCAGGTATCGATCTCCTTCGCAGCCGGAGACTGATGGAGCCGCCGCTTGCCGCGCTGAACGTATTTGAAATGCTTGACCGTGTTGGTGACGTAGCTCGCCTTTCGGTCGATCCCCGCTTTCTCAAGATGGACGTCGAGCAATTGCCCTGCAGGCCCGACGAAGGGCCGCCCGGCCTGATCTTCCTGATCGCCCGGCTGTTCGCCGACTATCATGAGAGCGGCATCCTGCGGTCCCTCGCCCATCACCGCCTGGTTTTCGAGCGCACCGATCGGACATTTTCGGCATGCGTGGATCGCCTTGTCGATCGCTGCCAGCGTCTCGGGCCGTTCTTCGAATTCCAGAGCTCCGGCATCGACCATCGCGCTCTCCCGCTTCTGCGCGCCCGCCACCAGCTCGGGAATGAGCGCGGCTTCGGGCATGTTCTTCCAATATTTGCGGGGCATTTCCTTGAGCATGGCCCCGACCTTCAAACGCGCGGGGTTGAAGATGGATGCGTAATAGGTGCGCCACAAATCCTCCATCGGATCGCCGCCCGGCGCGTCGACGCGTTCGGCGGGCGGGCCTTCGCGCATGGTCTCGCCGTCCCAGTGGAGGCTGCCCTGCGGCGTCAGGATGGACCAGCGCATATTGGCGAAACGACGCATGAAGAAGCCCGCATTGGCGCGCAGGATATGATGCTCGGGCTCGAACCAGGCGACGTAGTGCTCGCCATCCGTTTCCTCGTTCTCCACCAGGCGGAAGCGGACGAAGGCGTGCATCTTGTGGCTGTCGCGCCGGACATTCTTGTCGAGCTCTTCGATCCGGCGCACATCGGGATCGGCCTTGTCCTCCATCATGCGCGGGTTCGCCTGAAGCCGCCACAGCAGGCGATAGAGCAAGGCGAAGCGTTCGGGATCGGAATGGAGCGCGGCGTTCTTCGCAAGGGGTACGAAGCGGCGATTGGCACGCACCGCAGGCGCATCGCCGGGCGGTACGGGCGCGCGCCTCTCGCCATGCGCGAACAGATCGCCACTACTTCCCGGTTCGATCCAGGCGATCCGATCGGGCGGCACGTCGCACTGGATCAGCGACCGCGCCCGCTCGCGCCAGAATTCGAAATCGTCCGGCTCGGGCAGCTCGACCACGTAATATGTGCCGAGCTTCATGGACTGGAGCGATCGCGCCTCTCTCATGCCGCGAACAGTTCGAGCTGCTCGGTCTTGGGAGCGAGCATGGTCCTGAGGTCGGCGCGGTCGGTCAGCAGAGTAGGACGCCAATCCACCGTACAGATGAACGGACGCACCTTAGTGATCGACTGGGTGAGCCGCGCCACATCGTCCAGGCGCAGGGTGCGGTGGCGGCGGCTGGCGAGGATTTTGTGGACCGCCTTCACCCCCAGCCCCGGCACGCGCAAAAGCTGTTCCTTGGTCGCACGATTGACATCGACCGGGAAACTGTCGCGGAATTTCAATGCCCAGGCGAGCTTGGGATCGATATCGAGCGGCAAATTCCCGTCCGCCTCGGTCGCCTGCATCACCTCTGTCGGCTTGTAGCCGTAGAATCGCATCAGCCAGTCTGACTGATACAGGCGATGTTCGCGGATCAGTGGCGGACGCTTCAGGGGCAGCACCGCGCTCGCATCGGGGATCGGGCTGAACGCGCTGTAATAGACCCGACGCAGGCGGAAATTGTCGTAGAGCCTGCTCGCCTTGCCGACGATGTCCGCATCGGTCGCGGCATCGGCGCCCACGATCATCTGCGTCGACTGGCCCGCGGGCGCGAAGCGCGGCGCGTGGCGGAAGCGCTTCCTCGCATCCTTCGCCTCGACCAGATCGGCCTTCACCCTTCCCATCGCCCCTTCGATCTGGCGGGCGTCCTTGTCGGGCGCCAGGCGAGTGAGGCCGCTATCGGTCGGCAATTCGACATTGATCGAGACGCGATCGGCGTAAAGCCCCGCGCGGTGGACGATCTCGGCATCCGCTTCCGGAATGGTCTTCAAATGGATATAGCCGCGAAAATCGTGCTCTTCCCGAAGGATGCGCGCGACTTCTACGATCTGTTCCATCGTATGATCGGAGTTCTTCACGATGCCCGACGAGAGGAACAGCCCTTCGATGTAATTGCGGCGATAGAAGGCCAGCGTCAGGTCCACCACCTCCTGCGGCGTGAAGCGCGCCCGTGCCACGTTCGAGCTCTTGCGGTTGACGCAATAATGGCAGTCGAACACGCAGTGATTGGTCAGCAGGATCTTGAGCAGCGAAATGCAGCGCCCGTCCGGCGCATAGGCGTGACAGATGCCCATCCCCTCGGTCGATCCGATCCCCTTGGCCGATCCCAGCGAGTTCTTCTTCGCCGTGCCGGACGACGCGCAGGACGCATCGTATTTCGCCGCATCGGCGAGAATCGCGAGCTTTTCGAGGACGGTCTGCGAAGCCATCTGTTCTATATATGTTCTGCTGAAGGCCTTGCCTAGCCCTCGCAGGAAAAAAGCGCCGATTTCGTAACTTACGGAACGCGCGGGCCCTCCGGTGGGTTGGTTCACCATATCCCCCCTTTCAAGGAGACGATGAATGCCCAACCTCATCACTCGTGATGGAACGCGCCTGCGCTACAAGGAACTTGGCGAAGGCCGCCCCGTGATCCTGATCCATGGCTGGCCGCTTTCGGCCGATAGCTGGGATCCGATCATGATGAAGCTGGCCGAAAACGGCTATCGTGCGATCGCCTATGACCGGCGCGGTTTCGGCCATTCCGATCATGCGCCCAAGGGCTACGATTACGATACCTTCTCCGACGATCTCGCCGATGTGATGAAGGAGGTCGGCGCGAGCGACGATGTCGCTCTGGTCGGCTTTTCCATGGGTGGCGGCGAGATCGCGCGCTACATGTCGCGTCACCAGGGCAAGGGCGTGAGCGCGGCGGTGCTGGTCAGCTCCGTCGTTCCCTATATGCTCAAGACCGACGATAATCCCGACGGCGTGCCGCAATCCACGCTGGACGAAATGACCAAGGGGATGAAGACCGAATTTCGCCACTTCTTCACGGGCTTCTTCAAGGATTTCTACGGCGATGGCGTGCTGTCCACCAAGGTGCATGACGAGGAGAAGCACTGGGCCTGGATGACGACGATGATGGCGAGCCAGTATGCGACGCTGCAATCGGCAGGCGCGTTCGCCAACACCGATTTCCGTCCCGACCTCGCCAGCTTCAATGTGCCCACGCTGGTAATCCACGGGACCAAGGACCAGACCGTGCCGATCGATGCCACCGGACGCCAGGTCGCCGAAAAGGTGCCGAGCGCAACGCTGATCGAATATGACGGCGAACCGCATGCCGTGTTCGCGACTCAGACCGAGCGTCTGGGCGACGATCTGCTCGAATTTCTCGGCGGCGCCGGAAGCAGCAGAGCCACGGCCGAAGGTGGAACGATCGCGTCTGCCTGATATTGGCGGACAGATCGTGACAGAGAACGAGGCGCGTCCTGCGGGGCGCGCCTTTTCTTTTTTGAATCAGTACCTTTCGATGACGTCATGAATGCATGGCGGCGTGGCGTCAGCCGCACAGGCCCTGCAAATACCAGTCCGGCATTCCCCCTCGCCCATCGCCGATAAGCCCCTGACGATAGATCCAGTAGCGGCACCCGGCCCCGTCCTCGATCCGGTAGTAATCGCGCAGGCGCGCGTTGCCGCGTTCGCGCCACCATTCGGGCGCGATCCGTTCCGGTCCTTCCACCCGCGCCACTTCGCGCACTGCCCCGCGCCAGCGAAAACGCTTGGGATAGCCATCGGGGGTGGCGTAGAGCACGGCGATCTTCTCCGCTTTATCCAGCAATTTCATCGGCCTGTTATGGAAAGCCAACAGGCCTTGTGAAGCCGGTTCGGGGTCCAGCGGAGGACGCCAGCGTTGCGCGCGTTCGGGAATGTGGCTTGCGAACGGGATCGGGCGAGTGATCCTTTCAGCGCCCAGCCTCACGCTCAGCCGGTCGATACAGGCCGATAGCGAAGTGCCGTGCGCTTCTGCCGCGGCTTCGATATCGCCCTGCGCCAGAGCCAGCGGCTCGGCCCAGCTGGCGCGCAGGCGCAGCATCTCGATCCCGAACCCCGCATCCACATCGTCGAGCCGGGCGGCGAACAGGCGGCAGATATGCGCGGGATCGCGCGTCGCCGCGGCCATTTCAAGGCGGCGGACCAGCACCTCGCCATCGACGCGCCATAGACCGAGTTCGAGCCGCCGCGCGCCCAGCGCCTTGCCTTCCAGCTCGCGCGCCATGTCGAGCGCCAGATCATCGAGCACGGTGTCGAGCAGCGTGCGATGGCGGATCGGCTCCATCAGCCTGCGCTGCACCAGCGGAGCCTGCTGGGGGACGACCGGCAGCAGCGGCTCGGGTATCCGGCCGAGCAATTGGTCGAGCCGGATCAGCGGATTGGCGGCGGGCGATTTGC
The DNA here is from genome assembly GCF_001635685.1 of Erythrobacter sp. HI0063. Taxonomy (GTDB): domain Bacteria; phylum Pseudomonadota; class Alphaproteobacteria; order Sphingomonadales; family Sphingomonadaceae; genus Qipengyuania. The sequence continues at coordinate 692 of NZ_LWFF01000318.1, read as the reverse complement.
GGTTGCGGAAGCGCCGCTGGATCGCATCGCGCCCCGCCCCGTCCTCCTCGATCGCATCCAGCTGGCCCAGACGTTTGATCCCGAGGCGGCGCAGCACGGTGAGGACATCCTCGTCGAGCCGCAAGGCTGCGACAGGCAGGGCTGCGAGTTGCGGGGGGATGCGATCCCCTTGCGCCGGGAAAGGATCGAGAATCGCCTGCGATCGTCCGTAATGCGCCAGGGCCCATGCCGCCCCGGCAGTCGGCGCGATGGCACTGCGCAGGGCAAGCTTGCGGCGCGCGAAAGCAGCATGGACATCCTCGATCAGCCTGGCCTCGCCCCCGAACAGGTGGGGCACGGCGGTCACATCGACCAGCAACCCGTCGGGCGGATCCATCGCCGACCACGGTCCCCAGTGCATCGCCCAGATGGCAAGATGTTCGAGAAAGGCGAGATCGCCCGCCGGATCGGCCGGAGCGGTCAGCAGCGCAGGGCACAGCGTGCGCGCATCGGCCAGCATCATGCCCCTGCGCGCGCCCGCCACGGCTCCGGCGCGATTGACCGCCTCGATCCGCGGGCCATGCGCTGTGTCGGCAATCAGGACGCGCGGCTGGGTATTATCCTCATCCTCATGCGCAAGCCGCCAGCGATCCATCGCCAGCGCCGGGAGCCAGAGGGACAGGATGCGGCGGGCCATTTGCATCGCTCATGCC
>NZ_LWFF01000317.1 GCF_001635685.1 Erythrobacter sp. HI0063 | reverse complement strand
TGTATATCGGCGGGACCGACGATCGCGCGCTGCACCATCTCGTCGCCGAAGTGCTCGACAACGCTATGGACGAGGCGGTGGCAGGCCATGCCTCGCGGATCGAATTGCGGCTCGACACCGAAAACCGCGTCACCGTCACCGATAACGGGCGCGGCATTCCGGTCGGCGAACATCCCAAGTTTCCGGGCAAGTCCACGCTCGAAGTGATCCTCTCGACGCTCCATTCGGGCGGTAAGTTCTCCGGCAAGGCTTATGCCACCAGCGGCGGACTCCACGGCGTCGGCGTCAGCGTGGTCAACGCGCTGTCTTCGCACACCCGCGTCGAAGTCGCGCGCGACCGGCAGCTTTACGCGCAGGAATTTTCCAAGGGCCAGACGCTCGGCCCGATCGAGGAACTGGGCCCGACGCCCAATCGGCGCGGCACCACCGTCACCTTCACGCCCGACACCGAAATCTTCGGCGAGCGCAATTTCAGCGCCAAGCGGCTGTTCAAGCTCGCCCGGTCGAAGGCGTATCTCTTCGCGGGCGTCGAGATCCGCTGGAAATGCGACGAATCCCTCGCCAGCGAGGACGTACCCGCAGAGGCGGTGTTCAAATTTCCCGGCGGCCTCGCCGATCACCTCGCCGAACAGATCGGCGGGCGCGAATGCGTGACGGCCCAGCCCTTTACCGGGCGGCAGGACTTCGCGGACGAGGCCGGACGGGTCGAATGGGCGATCGCCTGGCCGCTCTATTCGGACGGATCGACCAGCTGGTATTGCAACACCGTGCCCACCCCCGATGGCGGCACGCACGAACAGGGCCTACGCGCCGCGCTCGTCAAAGGCTTGCGCGCATTCGGCGATCTCGTCGGCCAGAAGAAGGCCAAGGATCTTTCCGCGGACGATGTGATGGTGGGCGCCGAAGTGATGCTCAGCGTCTTCATCCGCGATCCCCAGTTCCAGTCCCAGACCAAGGATCGCCTCACCAGCCCGGAAGCTGCGCGCCTCGTCGAGAACGCGGTGCGCGATCACTTCGACCATTTCCTGTCCGACAATATGGATCGCGGCAAGGCGTTGCTCGGCCAGGTGATGGAGCGGATGGACGAGCGCCTGAGGCGCAAGGCCGAGCGCGAGATCAAGCGCAAGACGGCCACCAACGCGAAGAAACTGCGCCTCCCCGGCAAGCTCACCGATTGTTCGGGTGAAGGCGATGGCGAGACCGAGCTTTTCATCGTCGAGGGCGACAGTGCGGGCGGCAGCGCCAAACAGGCACGCAATCGCAAGACGCAGGCGATCCTGCCGATCCGCGGCAAGATCCTGAACGTCGCCAGCGCCACCGCCGACAAGATCCGCGCCAATAGCGAGATCGCCGACCTGACGCTCGCCATGGGTTGCGGCACGCGCAAGGATTGCGACCCCGAACAGCTGCGCTACGACCGGATCATCATCATGACCGATGCGGACGTGGACGGCGCGCATATCGCCACGCTGCTGATGACGTTCTTCTTTCAGGAAATGCCCGAACTGGTGCGGCAGGGGCATCTCTATCTCGCCCAGCCGCCGCTCTATCGCCTGACCGCCGGAAAAGAGAGCCGCTATGCCCGCGACGAGGCGCATCGCGCGGAATTGGAAGCCACGGTCTTCAAGGGCAAGAAGGTCGAAGTCGGCCGCTTCAAGGGCCTCGGCGAAATGAACCCGGCGCAATTGCGCGAAACCACGATGGACCCGGATAGCCGCAGCCTCATCCGCATCACTCTACCGCAGGAATTCGAACAGCGCGCGGTGGTGAAGGAACTGGTCGACCAGCTGATGGGCCGCAATCCTGAACATCGCTTCAACTTCATCCAGAACAATGCGGGCGACATGGACCGCGAGATGATCGATGCGTGAGGACGATTTCGCCGACGGCGAAAGGGAGGACGACATCATGGCGGGCGAGCGGCGCATCTCGCGTACCGATACCGCCCTGCCCGACTGGTATGTTTCCGATGCCGCCTATCGCCCGATACCCATCGCCTGGTTCGCGGGTGCTTTGATCCTTCAGGTGCTGCTGCAACCGGCCATCGTCTATCTCGGTTGGGCGGGCGGATCGTCGACCGCGTTCGTGCTCGCCTGCGCGATCGGTACGACCGGTCTGATCTGGTACGCGACGCAGCGGCGCGGAATGGCAGAGGCCTCGCTCGCGTGGCGCGCGGCGACGATCGTCATGCTGCTGTTCTTCCTTGCGATCAGCGTGATTTCGCTGCTGGCCTAATCCGGCCCGGCGCGCGAGTGCACGTGCAGTTCACCCTCCAGCGTGCGGTGGACCGGGCACATATCGGCGATCTCCATCAGCCTCGCGCGTTGCTCCTCGCCCAGTCCGTCTCCCGTCAGAGTGATGGCGCGTTCGATCGACTGCACTTTGGTCTTGGGGTCCGCGCAGTGATCGCAATCCTTCGCATGGTCGCGGTCATGCGTCAGATGGATCGAGACGCCTTCCAGCGGCCAGTCCTTGCGATCGGCGTACATTTTCATAGTCATCGCCGTACACGTGCCCAGCGCGCCGAGCAGAAGATCGTAAGGCGTCGGCCCGCTATCGTCGCCGCCGACCGCGTGCGGCTCGTCCGCGATGAAGCGGTGCGTGGCGGTATGGACCTCGGTGCCGAACTTCCCATGTCCGTTCTTCACCACCACGCCTTCTTCCGGCATCGGCCAGTCGTCACGCAAGGGCAGATAGCGGTGCGCCCAGCTCGCGATGATGCTCGCAGCGAAACGGGCATTGGTTTCGTCCAGCAACAGGTGATCCGCGCCTTCCAGGCTAACGAAGCTCTTGGGATGTTTCGCCGCGCCGAACAGGGCGCTCGCGTGCTCGATGCCCACCAGCCCGTCGGTCGGCGAATGCAGGAACAGCAGCGGGCAGCGCAGGGCGGCGACTTCGGCGAGGAGATCGACACTTTCGGCCCGCTCGATGAATTCGCGGCCCAGCTTGAACCTGCGCCCGCCGATCGTCACCGCGCCCTCGCCATCCTTGCGGATGGCCGCGAGATCGCCATCGATCCGTTCGAGGACGTGCGGCACGTCGGCGGGTGCGGCGATCGTTGCAATGGCCGCGATCCGCTCCAGCCCGATTTCATCCGCCGCTGCCAGCACTGCCGCGCCACCGAGGCTGTGGCCGACGAGCAGGATCGGCTGCGCGAAACGGTCGTGGAGATACGCGCCGACCGCGACCAGATCGGCAACGTCGGTGGCAAAACCGGCGCGTCCGAACTCACCTTCGCTGTCGCCCAGCCCGGTGAAATCGAAGCGCAGGCAGGCGATCCCCTCCGCCGCGAGCGCTCGCGCCACATGCACGGCCGCGCGGCTCTGGCGCGTGCAGGTGAAGCAATGCGCGAACAGCGCCGCGCCGCGCACCAGACCGGTCGGCAATTCCAGCGATCCGGCAAGTTCGGTGCCTGCGGGCGAGGTGATGGTGAGACGTTCGGTGGGCATGGGCACTCCGGCAGGAAAGATTTTCATTAGCCTAGACGCTTGCACGCCCGCGTCGAACCCGCGATTGTCTTTCCGAGAGAAAAAAGGGGGATTTTCAAAAGATGTTGCGCGCGATTACCGCCGGACTGCTTCTGGCCTTCAGCGTTCCGACCGTGGCCCACGCGCAGGATGCAGCGACGCAGCAGGCGGCCGAGGCAGGCCCGCTGGACCGGCGGGCGCAGGACGTGGTCGGATGGCTGCGCGGAGATATCGCGCCTGGCGATCTCTTCACCGCGGAATTTCTTTCGCAAATTCCCGCCGCTGCGCTGGAGCAGATGAACGCCCAGCTCGAAAGCCAGTTCGGGGCCGTCGTCGGCGTCGAATCGGTCGAAACGGTGAGCCCTATGCAGGCGCGGATCGCAATCCGTTTCGAACGCGCGATCGGGTCCGGCACGATGATCCTGGCCGATACCGGAGAAGCGCGGATCGCGGGTCTGCAATTGTCCGACTTCGCGCCCATCGCTGGCAGCGGCGCGAGTGCCGATGAGACCGGCGCGGAAGCGATCGCAGCCGATTTGGCGGATTTGCCGGGCGTCGTCGCCGCCTGGTTCGGTCCGCTCGATGGCGAACCGATCTTTTCCTATGGCGACGCGGATCGGCAATTCGCGCTCGGCTCGGCCTTCAAGCTCTACGTGCTCGGCGCAATTGGCGAGGCGGTGGCCGAAGGGCGCTTGCGCTGGGATCAGGTCGTCCCTGTTGGGCAGGCGAGTTTTCCCAGCGGCATCACGCAGAACTGGCCAGAAGGCGCCCCGGCCACCGTGCAGACCCTAGCGACGCTCATGATTTCGATCAGCGACAACACCGCCACCGATACGCTGATACGCCAGGTAGGGCGCGAGCGGGTCGAGGAGTTTCTCCGCCGCACCGGGCATTCTGCGCCGGAACGCACTCTGCCCTTCCTGACCACGCGCGAGATGTTTTTGCTGAAGACGCTCGATGTCGGCCCCACCTATGCTGCTATAGATCAAGACGAACGCCGCGCGATGCTTGCCGATCTGGGAGGCGACGATGTGACGACCGAGCAGGTGGTCGCGGCGCTGGCCGAACCGGTGCTGGTCGAGGACATCGAATGGTTCGCCAGCATGGAGGACGAGCGCAGATTGCTACGGACCCTGATCGCGCTGAGCGATCCGACGCTGTTCGACATTCTGGCCGTCAGCCCGCAGCTTTCCGAAAAACAGCGCGCGGGCTGGAGCTATGCCGGGTTCAAGGGCGGATCGGAACCGGGCGTGCTCAATCTGACCTGGCTGCTGAGGGACGAGGCGGGACGCTGGCACATGCTCGCGGCGAGCTGGCTCGACCCGCAAGCGCCGGTCGATAATACCGCGCTTGGCCTTATCGCCGTTCGGATACTGGCCCTCAGATAGCGCGCGCGGCCCTTGCCCCGACGCGCTGCGATCCCTAACCGGGCTATTGTTTCCGCAACCCGATCCGAGGACCATCCATGACGCAGCGCTTCGAAGGCACCAGCTCCTATATCGCCACCGAGGATCTGAAGGTGGCCGTCAACGCCGCCGTGACCTTGCGCCGCCCTCTGCTGGTCAAGGGCGAACCGGGAACGGGCAAGACGGTGCTGGCGCATGAAATCGCCAAGGCGGTGAATGCGCCACTGATCGAATGGAACGTCAAATCGACCACCAAGGCGCAGCAGGGCCTTTACGAATACGACGCGGTCGCTCGCCTGCGCGACGGTCAATTGGGCGACGAGCGCGTCCACGACATTTCAAATTACATCAAGAAGGGCAAATTGTGGGAAGCGTTCACCAGCGAACAGCTGCCCGTCCTTCTGATCGACGAGATCGATAAGGCCGATATCGAATTCCCCAACGATCTGTTGCAGGAACTCGATCGAATGAGCTTCGATGTCTACGAAACGCACCAGACCATCGCAGCGAAAGAACGTCCGATCGTCGTCATCACGTCGAACAACGAGAAGGAATTGCCCGACGCTTTCCTGCGCCGCTGCTTCTTCCACTACATCAAATTTCCCGATCGCGAGACGATGCGGGAGATCATCGACGTGCATTTCCCCGACATCCAGAAGACGCTGGTAACGCGCGCAATGGATATGTTCTACGAACTGCGCGAAGTGCCCGGCCTAAAGAAGAAGCCCAGCACCAGCGAATTGCTCGACTGGTTGAAATTGCTCCTGAACGAAGACATGCCGCTGGAAGTGCTGCAAGACAGCAATCCCAATTCGGCGATCCCGCCGCTGCACGGCGCGCTGCTCAAGAACGAACAGGATGTCATGATGTTCGAACGTCTGGCCTTTATGGCCCGGCGCCAGAGCTGAAGCTTAGAACACTTCAGGCGGTTAAACCGGCCATACCATGCGAAGCGGTCGTCGAGATCGCTTCTCTTCCGGTATGCGCAAATCCATGTCCGTCGAACGTGTAAGCCAGTTCCAGATTGCCCCAGCGACGGCCCTGTATCACGACCGGCACATAGACATTGCGCACGACGTTGTAGGTCTTCCCATCGCCTTCCTGGCGGTAGACGGCCATCATATAGTCGTCAGGACTCGTCTTGGCCTTCTTGTCGATGGCATCGAAGATGATGCGACCGTTCCGGCAGAATCGGGTATCGTGGGTAAGGTCACCTGTCGACGACTGCGAATATCGGGTCAGGTGGGTGGGCAGGAAACCATTCATATCCGTGCAGGCCGCGGCCATGACGCCGGGCGTTTCGGCGCTAGCGTCTAGGACGGGCCGCCAATGCTCGTTTGCCCATGTGGTTAGGCCGGTTCGAAAGCGCGGCGGTTTGCTGCCCTCTATCGGACGATAATTGGTATCGAAAAGCTGCTCGATCCTGAGAGAACCATTGGCGATCGCCTCTTCGGCGATACGCGTTACCTCGGCGGCACGTGTTTTCGCCTTTTCGACCATCAATTTGTCCTGAGGTGACAGGTCGGCCTTGACGATGCGATCAAACATCTCGCTCGCCGTCAGTTCCAGATCCTCGATCTTGTCATGTGCGGAAGACAGCCTGCGCTCGTTTTCGCTCGCGGCCATATCGAACTGTTCGAGGCTGTCCTGAACGCGGCCGACACCGGCGGTCATCATGCCGTTCGCGCGCGCGATTTCCTCGTTCTGCGAATCAACCTCGCGCACCAGCGAGACGACCTTGTCCAGCATCTTCTCGAAATTGCCGACCGAGGTTTTCGCCTCGCTGCTTGCCTTCGCCCCCACTTCGATTCTTTCGATGACCGTCGAAGCCTCGGTTCCGAGCGTACCGATCACACTCGATATCTCGTCGGTGGCCTGCCGGGTTTCGGCGGCAAGCGATTTCACCTCGTTCGCGACGACGGCGAAGGCGCGCCCAGCCTCGCCGGCCCGCATGGCCTCGATGGTGGCGTTGAGCGCAAGAATATTCGTGGTTTCGGCGATCTGTTCGATATTCTGCGAACAGCGCTGGACCTGTTCCATTGCGGCCGCAAAACCCGTGACATGCGTTGCCAGAGTTTCGACCAGGTCGAGAAGGCCCGAAATCTGAGTGAGCGAAGCTTCGATCTGGCTCGAGCCCTGGTCGAGGCGCTCGATGGCGCGCGCCGAGAGCAGACGGGCTTCGTCGCTGGCTTCGGAGACGCGCCGCTGGTCCTGTTCCAGTTCGCGTACCGTGCCCTGCAATTCCCTGTGCTCGTCACGAAGGCGACCCGAACTGTCTATCACCGCCTGGACGATTCCAGCCACTTCGGAACATCCCACGGTCACCTTGCCGCAGGATTCCGGAATCAAGTCGAGCGCACTCGCACCGCGCTCGTCCAAGGCCAGCATCTCCATATTCTGCGATTCCCCTTTTTGGTCGCGGCCCTTTTCTGCGGCCCCAATGGTTAGGGTCCGGTAAACGATACTCTGATTTACCGGACCCGGCTCGCTGGCCTCGCGCGATTATCTGCGATATGGCCTGCCCCATGTTCTTCAATTTCGTCGACGAGCTGCGCGAGGCAGGGATTTCCGCCAGTTTCAAGGAGCATCTGACGCTCCTCGAAGCGCTGGACAAACAAGTGATCGAGGAAACGCCCGAGGCGTTCTATTACCTCAGCCGCGCGACCTTCGTGAAGGATGAAGGCATGCTCGACCGGTTCGATCAGGTTTTCCAGAGGGTTTTCAAGGGTATCCTGTCCGATTACGGTCAGAACCCGGTCGATGTGCCCGAAGACTGGCTGAAGGCGGTGGCCGAGAAATTCCTGTCCGAAGAGGAGATGGAAAAGATCAAGTCCCTGGGCGACTGGGACGAGATCATGGACACGCTCAAGAAGCGGCTCGAAGAACAAAAGGAACGCCATCAGGGCGGGAACAAATGGGTCGGCACCGGCGGCACCTCTCCCTTCGGCAACTCAGGCTACAATCCCGAAGGCGTCCGCATTGGCGGGGAAAGCCGCCACAAGCGCGCGATCAAAGTGTGGGACAAACGCGAGTTCAAGAATCTCGATAACACCAAGGAATTGGGCACACGCAATATCAAGATGGCGCTGCGCCGTCTGAGGCGTTTTGCACGCGAAGGTGCGGCAGACCAGCTCGATATCGACGCGACGATCGAAGGCACAGCAAAGCAGGGCTGGCTCGACATCCATATGCGGCCCGAACGGCGCAATGCGGTCAAGCTCCTGCTGTTTCTCGATGTCGGCGGATCGATGGATCCCTTCATCAAGACGACCGAGGAATTGTTCAGCGCCGCGACCAGCGAATTCAAGAATCTCGAATTCTTCTATTTCCACAATTGCCTCTACGAAGGGGTGTGGAAGGACAACAAGCGCCGCTGGCAGGAACGGACCAAGACCTGGGACGTGCTCCACAAATACGGGCACGATTACAAGGTCGTGTTCGTGGGCGATGCGGCGATGAGTCCTTACGAGATCACGCATCCGGGCGGCAGCGTCGAACACATGAACGAAGAGGCCGGCACCACCTGGATGAAGCGAGTGACCGATACCTATCCGGCCACCGTCTGGCTGAACCCCGTGCCCGAAAAGCAGTGGTCCTATTCCCAATCGACCCGGATCATGCGGCAGATCGTCAACGATCGCATGTATCCGCTGACGCTGGACGGGCTGGACGATGCGATGCGCGAATTGAGCCGGAAACAGGGACACTGATGCCAGCCGGATTCATCTCCGTTCATACAAGGCTCATGCCGTACAAGCAGAGTAGACATGGGGAGATCTCTTATGCGTAAGACTGTTTCGAAGACCGTCGCTCTGGCACTGCTTGCAGGCTCGACCGCAGCATTAGCCCAGACCGCTCCGCCCAGCGCCGATACCCTCGATATGCCGTCCTATCAGGAACCGGCGCAGAGCTGGCGCGACATTCAGGATCCGATCGAGCGGGAACGCTGCAAGGAAAAAATCCGCCAGGTCCGTGCCGAAGCCGGAAAGCCGGAAATCGATTCGGAGCAGGAAACCGCCGATCCGGAAAAACCGCTCATGATCGCGGCAGTCGATCAGAGCGTGGATGGATGCAAGGTTCTGGTGATGAAGCAGGACACGTCCGACATCCGGCCCGTGCCGGAACCGCGCAAGGGCCCGGTTCGGATAGAACCGGCAAACTGACGCACTCGCAGCCTAGTATGTGTCCACCGCCCTGAACAATTCACGGATCTGCGCCCGCTCGATCGGTTCCAGGTCGGGATGCCAGATATCGAAAATCAAAACCAGCCGGTCGAGATGCGCATCGTTGCGGGCATCGTGTTCGACGCTGTCGTCGAACACCAAAAGGCGGCCCTCCTCCCATGAGCGACTGCTCGTCCCGACCCGCAACGCTCCTGCGCCCGGCACGACGAGCGGGAGATGGCAGATCAGGCGTGCATTGATCATGCCGGTATGCGGAGGGATGCGGCGGCCTGCGGCCAGTAACGAGAACATGATCGAAGGCGCGCGATTGGGAATGTCGCACAGCGGCGCGTTGTCCGAGATCGTTTCGTAAGTCTGCGGGCACAAGGCGACGCGCTCCGCCACCGGCCGCCCGGAATCGGTGAGTTCGAACGTGGACCAGTCCCGGTTTTCCAACATGCCGTGGACATCCCCCTGCGGACGCGTGGCCGAACGGCGCACATAGGGTGCGAAGCGCCCGTCGCCTTCAAGCAGGGCCAAGCCTTCCTTGCGAATTTCCGGAAAGGCTGCCTCGACACGGTCGCGCCAGGCGAATTCGCTTGGATCCGCGAACTCCCGTTCGGGCAGTCCGGGATGATAGTATGCTGTCGGCGTCTGTGGATAGGGTGCAGAGCTCGGCGGACGCTGCCGCTGACCAGCCATGATCGCTACTGCGGCGGCGAAGCGAGGATGCCAGTCGCGTTGGCTGTGCCCGGCAGCAGCCAGTTCTGCGATCAGATGAGGCAAGATGCCGCGTTCGATCTCTCGGCCTTGCGCGATGGCGCGCCGTATTTCCGCAGGATCGTGTGACGCGCCAGCCTGCGCTGCCTGGATCGCGGCAGCGTAGAAGGATGCGGCTGCCCGGCGATCGAGCGCCGCGAAACGATGATCGGCCTTGTTGAGCAGGGCTTCTACATCGCGCCCGTCAACAGCAATCCGGCGCTCCGCTTCCGCTTCGGAATATGCAGGGTCACTCATCGATAAAGTATCACGGACGCGATCGCGTCGCGCCACGCCGTTTCATCGCTGGAAGCGATCCGGTCGAGATCGGTCGGCTGCGCTGCCGCATCGTCGACCCATTCGCGCAAGGCGGGTCCGCCATTGATCACGTCGATCGCAAGCCGATCGAGTTCGTACTCGTAAGGGAAATCCCGCCAGATATCGTAATCGGGATACAGCCCCCGGATTGCCTTGAGCGCGAGGGCCTGCAACCGCCAGGGCCGGAAGGCGCGATGATCGTAGAACCGGCCTTCCGCATGGATCATCTGCCCGTTGCAGAGTTTGCCCGCGTGCTTGTGAAAGGTCGGTTCGAACCAGCATTCGCGCAAGGCGCAGCCTTCGAGCCAATCCGGTGCCAGGCGCTCCATTTCCCTCCACACCGCCTTCGCATCAACATCTGGAGCGCCGAACAGCACTTCGAGCGGGCGAGTTGTGCCCCTGCCCTCGCTGAGATTGGTCCCTTCCAGCATCACCGTGCCGGCATAGGCGCGCGCCATGTTCACATTTGCGGCGTTGGGCGACGGATTGATCCAGATGCGATCATCCGGCCAGCCATATCCCGGCCCGTCGGGTTGCCAGCCGTCCATTTCGATCACGCGATAATCCACGTCGAGCCCGAAATGACGGATGAACCAGTGCCCCATCTCGCCCAGCGTCAGGCCGTGTCGCATCGGCATGGGGGCGGCGCCGACGAAGCTTTCCTGGCCGGGCAGGAGCAGCGTTCCTTCGACGGGGCGTCCTGCCGGATTGGGACGGTCGAGCACCCAGACACTCTTGCCGTGCTTCGCCGCTTCTTCGAGCATGTACAGAAGCGTGGTCACGAAGGTGTAGATACGGCAGCCAAGATCCTGAAGGTCGAACAGGAAGACGTCCGCGCTCGACATCATCTGCCCGGTCGGCCGGCGAACCTCGCCATAGAGGCTGAAGACGGGGATGCCGTAAAGCGGATCGGTCTCGTCCGCCGTTTCGACCATATTGTCCTGCTTGTCCCCCTTCAGCCCGTGCTGCGGGCCGAAGGCGCTGGTGACGTTGACGCCCGCTGCAATCAGCGCGTCGAGGCTGTGCGTCAAATCTTGCGTCACCGAAGCGGGATGCGCCACGAGCGCGACGCGCTTGCCATCGAGCGATTGGCGTAAATTTTGGTCGGCGAGCAGCCTGTCGATACCGAATTTCATGGCCGGTTCGGTGCCGCAAGCGTGGCGGCGAAGCAAGTGGGATGGTGGAAGTCCGGATCGCCCGGAGGATGAGTGAGCGCCCAATAACTCTTGGTGCCGCCCTCTTCCTCGATAACCGCGCTCAGGCCGATCTCGCCGGAAGGCACCGCTTCGCGCGGGATTGCCACATCCATGATCGCGAGGCCGGATCGCCCTCCCCGCCAGGACAGGATCGGCGCGCGGGGCAAAGCCCGTTCGCGCATCCCCTCGCGGTAGGAATCGAAGTCGTAGGCTGCGAAGGCTTCCGATGGCGAGAAGTTGAACTCGGCGTAATCCGGCCCCTCGCTAACCATCGCAAACAGTTCGAAGCAGGTCGTGCGCCATAAGCCGTCCGTACGCCGTTTGCCCGCGAAGGGGGGAATACGGACCTCATCTGCGCCCTCAATCCGCCAGCGCAATTGCAGCCAGTCAACGCTTCTGGCCGTGACCGAGGCCACGATCCGCTTGACGGCCAGTGGCGGAAACGCGGGATGCGAAAACAATTTCAGCTTCGGCGATTCCGGCGTTTGCACTCACTTCCCCCCTGCTGGCCCACATGCTAGCGCGGCGCCCGTCATGAGCAGCTACACATCCGATCTCCTGCGCGTTCTCGACGAGCGCGGTTACATTCATCAGACCACCGATGCCGAGGGGCTCGACGCTCTGGCCGCAAAGCAGATCGTGCACGGCTATATCGGCTTCGATGCGACTGCGCCAAGTCTGCATGTCGGATCACTGGTGCAGATCATGATGCTGCGCCGTCTTCAGCAGGCCGGGCACAAGCCGGTGGTCCTGATGGGCGGCGGGACCACGCGGATCGGCGATCCGACCGGGCGAGACGAGAGCCGCAAGATGCTGACCGATCAGGCGATCGCGGACAATATCGCCGGTATCCGCACCGTCTTCGAGAAGCTGCTGACCTTCGGCGACGGGCCGACCGACGCCGTGATGGTCGACAATCAGGACTGGCTCGGCGAGCTCGGCTATATCGAGTTGCTTCAGGAAGTCGGCCCCCACTTCACCGTCAACCGGATGCTGACCTTCGATTCGGTTCGACTACGGCTTGAGCGCGAGCAGCCGATGACCTTCCTCGAATTCAATTACATGATCCTGCAGGGCTACGATTTCCGCCACATGGCAAAGGACATGGGCGTGCGTCTGCAGATGGGCGGCAGCGACCAATGGGGCAATATCGTCAACGGGGTCGAGCTGGGCCGACGGATGGATCAGGCCGAGCTGTTCGGTCTTACCACGCCGCTGCTGACCACAGCGGATGGCAAGAAGATGGGCAAGACCGCCGCGGGCGCGGTATGGCTCAACGAAGCGCAATTGCCGAATTACGATTTCTGGCAATTCTGGCGCAATACGGACGATCGCGACGTGGGCCGCTTCCTGCGCCTGTTCACCGATCTGCCCCTGGACGAGATCGCGCGTCTCGAAGCGCTCGAAGGGGCCGAGATCAATTCCGCCAAGATCGCGCTCGCCAACGCCGTCACAGCGCTGGTGCGGGGCGAGGATGCGGCGCGCACTGCCGAAGCGACTGCAGCGGAGACGTTTGCGGGCGGCGGTTCGGGCGAGGATCTGCCCGTGCTCGATATCGGACCCGATGGCGTGCGCATCGGTGCGGCGCTGACGGAGCTGGGCTTCACTGCCTCCAACGGAGAGGCGAAGCGCAAGCTGGCCGAAGGCGCGGTCAAGATCGATGGCGAGACGATCACCGATCCCGGCCATCTCGTCACGCTGGGCGAAGGCAAACAGGCGCGGCTGAGCCTGGGCAAGAAGAAACATGCGATCATCCGCGCCTGACCAGCGACGGACGGAGTTTTTGCGCCCCTGACCGTTCGTAGAGCTTTACGATTCGTCAGCCTTTATCCGTTAGGAATGGCGGTCTCCCGAGGTTTCGGGTCCATTCCATCGGAGGGTTCGCTTTCATGTCTGCCGGAGCTCAGCTCAGTGTGACCGATCAGCGGCGCCTGTCGCGCCATCCGGTCGACCATCCCGTGATCGCCGAGCATTATCGCGATGGCGATGTGCGGATGCATATCTCGAACATTTCCGCCAACGGCTTCATGATCGACGACGCCCGAGGGGTCGAGCGCGGCGAGCGGGTGATTGTGCGCCTGCCGGTGATCGGGCGGATTGAGGCCTATTGCATCTGGGAACGCGAAAATCGCGCCGGTTTTCAGTTCGAACGCATCATCAGGATCGACGATTTCCTGTCGATGATCGACACGCTCCAGCCCAATCCGCGCCTGCGCAAACTGCGCTAAACAAGCCCCTTGCGAAAAGTCCGGCGCGTGAGCCGGACAGGCGAACTTGCTTTGCATCGCCGCGCCGCTTTGCCATGGCGAGGCTGTGAGCACAGCAGAACCATCGCCTGAGATAAGCGCGGATTCCTCGCCGCTTCGCATCCACAATTTCCGCGCCTACCTCGTCGCGCGGTTTTCCATGGTGGTCGGCCAATATGCGATGATCCTGATCATCGGGTGGCAGACATATACGATCGCGCGCGAAAGCGGGATGGACGCGCTCGGCGCATCGGGCCAGCTTGCGCTGATCGGCCTGCTCCAGTTTCTGCCGCTGTTCGTCCTCTCGCCCTTTTCCGGCCTCGCCGCGGATCGCTTCAACCGGAAGACCGTGGCGCGGCTGACCATTCTTCTCCAGCTTTTCGGAGCGGGCGCGCTCGCCTGGCTGACCTGGACCGAAGAATTGCGGCTGACCTCGCTCTTCGCGGTGGCGGTACTGTTGGGAGTGGTGCGCGCCTTCAACGGGCCCGCGCTCTCGGCGCTCGCGCCCAATCTCGTGCCCAAGGCGATCCTGCCCAATGCCATCGCACTGTCCTCGATCGCCTGGCAGACCGGCATGATCGTCGGCCCCGCCGTGGGCGGCTACGCTTACGATGCGGCACCGGCCCTCCCCTATGCGATCGCCAGCGCGCTGTTTCTGGTCGCTATCCTTGCGATCAGCACGATCGGTAAAGTTCCCCGCTCGCCGATCACGGGGGCGCAGCGTCCGATCGGACAGGTGATCGATGGCTGGCGCTACGTTATCCGCAACAAGATGGTGCTGGGCGCGATCACGCTCGATCTGATGGCCGTGTTTCTGGCGGGCGCGACCGCGCTGTTTCCGCCGTTTGCTTACGATATCCTGCAGGTCGGCGAGACCGGCCTTGCGCAATTGGCGGCGGCCCCTGCCGTGGGCGCTGCGGTCACGGCGATCTGGTTCAGCTTTCGCCCGCTCAAAACGAATGTGGGGCCGAAAATGCTATGGGCGGTCGCCATATTCGGCCTCGCGACGATCGTGTTTGGCCTTTCGCGGTCCATGCCCTTGAGCCTCGCCATGCTGGTAATCGTGGGCGCGGCGGACATGTTCAGCGTCTATATCCGCCAGTCGCTCATTCAATTGCACACGCCAGACGACAAGCGCGGCCGCGTCTCGTCGGCCAGCCTGCTGACGATCAGCGCCTCGAACGAGGGTGGCGATGCCTTTTCCGGCTTCCTGGCCAGCCTGTTCGGTCCGGCGCTCGCAGTCATCGCGGGCGGGATCGGGGCGATCGCGACGGTCGCGCTGTGGGCGCGAATTTTCCCTGTTTTGCGGACAACCCGGACCTTCGACCCTCCCGAGGAGTTGCTAGAGAAACCGACGACAGAAACCCCAGAAGAAAAGCTCCAGGAGCGTATTCCATGAAAGCCCAATCCGTCCTCGAAACCATCGGCAACACTCCGCACATCCGGCTTGGTCGCCTTTTCCCCGACCATGAAGTCTGGGTGAAGAGCGAACGCGCCAATCCGGGCGGATCGATCAAGGACCGGATCGGCCTCGCCATGGTCGAAGACGCGGAAAAGGCTGGCAAGCTGAAGCCCGGCGGCACCATCATCGAACCGACCAGCGGGAACACCGGTATCGGCCTTGCGATGGCAGCGGCGGTCAAGGGCTACAAGCTCGTGCTCGTCATGCCCGAAAGCATGAGTGTCGAGCGTCGCCGCCTGATGCTGGCCTATGGTGCCACCTTCGACCTGACGCCCAAGGAAGGCGGCATGAAGGGCGCGATCGAACGCGCTCAGGAGCTGGTCCAGAAGACCGAAGGCGCCTGGATGCCCAGCCAGTTCGACAACGAGTCCAACTGGAAAATCCATGTCCGCACAACGGCGGAAGAAATCTACGAGGACTTCAAGGATAGTCCGATCGACGTGATGATCACCGGCGTCGGCACTGGCGGCCATCTGACCGGTTGCGCAGAAATGCTGAAGGAGCGCTGGAGCGGCTTCAAAGCCTATGCCGTCGAGCCTGGCGGATCGCCCGTCATCAGTGGAGGCCAGCCCGGACCCCACCCGATCCAGGGCATCGGCGCGGGTTTTGTGCCGGGGAACCTCCACACGCAGGCGATCGACGGGGCGATCCAGGTCGATCCCGAAGACGCCAAGGAGATGGCTCGTCAGTGCGCCGCCAAGGAAGGTCTGCTGGTGGGTATTTCCAGCGGTGCGACGCTGGCGGCGATCAAGCAGAAGCTCGGCGATCTCGACGCAAGAACGCGCGTGATGGGCTTCAATTACGACACGGGCGAGCGATATCTCTCGGTGCCGGATTTCCTGCCGACAGAATGAAGTAAGGGCCAAAAGGCCTGTTTCTCTCGCAGGCAAATGCGGCTTAATTCGGCGGATGGATGATACCCAATCCGATTCGTCGCCGCCGGATCGCATGCCGCGCCGCAATGCCGACTATCGCTGGACGGTTCCAAAGGTTTCCGCCTTCCTGAAAGCACTGTCGGAATGCGGCAGCGTGGCGGAGGCTGCGCGTACCGTTGGGATGAGCCGTCAGGCCGCCTACAAATTGAAAGCGCGTTTGGATGGGGAGAAATTCCAGTCGGCATTCGAAGCGGCCCGCCAGCGCGGGCTGGCTGCGCGTGCGAAGGAACGGGCCGAACGCAAGAAGATGAAGGAACGGCCGCCCTCACCTTGGGACGGACCGGGTCTCGAGGCTCTCGATCATTTGCGATCCGGCAAGAAGGCGACAAGTGAAGAGCGGTAAAGCGACGCTTTCTCCTGCAAGATAACATTTAATTGTCAGTAAGGTTACGCTTTATTTCCCGATAGTGACGCCACGGGTTCGCAAGGTGGCATCCGCGATCAGGGCCCAAGGCGTCTTTGGAGAGGATCGTTTCTCCACCAATCCGAAACATGAAAAAGCCGCCCCGGGATGCGTCCCGGGGCGGCTTTCAACGCTTTAACGCTCGTGGCGGATTACGCTGCCGTAGCGAAAGCCTCTTCACCCAGAGCCATCAGGCTGTCGGATCCGGCCTCGAGCTTACGTCGCAGCGCGCCCGCGTCGGGCAGATACCGATCCATGTAATAGCGCGCGGTCGCCAGCTTGGCTTCGTAGAACGCCTTGTCGTCCCCGCCATCATTCAGCTTCTGCGCCGCGACCTTCGCCATGCGCAGCCACATCCAGCCGATCGAGACGATGCCCATGATGTGCATGTAATGATGCGCACCGGCGCCCAGATGATTGGGGTTCTGCATCGCGTTCTGCATGAACCACATCGTGGCCGCCTGCTGCTGGCCGAGCGCCTTTTCGAGTTGCTCTGCAAGCGGGGCGAGATCGGCGTTGTCCTTGGCTTCGGCGATATCTTCGCCCATCGCCTTGAAATAGGCCTGGATCGCCGCGCCGCCCTTGCTGGCGAGCTTGCGACCGCACAGATCCATCGCCTGGATACCGTTGGTGCCTTCATAGATCTGGGCGATACGCGCATCGCGAACGAACTGGCTCATCCCCCATTCTTCGATATAGCCGTGGCCGCCATAGACCTGCTGCATGTTGGTGGCGATCTCGTAGCCTTTGTCGGTACCGTAACCCTTGATGACCGGGGTCAGGAGACCGATCAGCTGGTCGGCTTGCTCGCGCTCTTCCTCGGTCTGTGCCGAATGCGTCAGATCGACCTGAAGCGCACCCCATAGGCACAGCATACGGAAGCCTTCGGTAAAGGCCTTGGCATCCATCAGCATGCGGCGCACGTCGGGATGGACGAAGATCGGATCGGCCTGCGCCTCGGGCTCGGCCGGACCGGTCAGCGCACGGCCCTGACGGCGATCGAGGGCGTAGGTGACGGCGTTCTGATAAGCGACTTCGGCCTGGCTGAGGCCCTGGATACCGACGCCGAGGCGTGCGGCATTCATCATGATGAACATGGCGGCGAGACCCTTGTTCTCCTCGCCGACAAGCCAGCCCTTTGCGTCGTCGTAGTTCAGGACGCAGGTCGCGTTGCCGTGGATGCCCATCTTGTGTTCGATCGAACCGCAGACGACGCCGTTGCGCTCGCCGACCGAACCGTCCTCGTTCACCAGGAATTTCGGCACTACGAACAGCGAGATGCCCTTGGTGCTGTCGGGCGCACCGGGCGTCTTGGCGAGGACGAGGTGGATGATGTTGTCCGCCATGTCGTGCTCGCCGGCAGAGATGAAGATCTTGGTGCCGGTAATCGCGTAGCTTCCATCGGCCTGCGGTTCGGCCTTGGTGCGGATCATGCCCAGATCGGTACCGCAATGCGGCTCGGTCAGGTTCATGGTGCCGGTCCATTCGTTGGAGATCATCTTGGGAAGATATTTCTCCTTCTGCTCCTGCGAGCCCTTGGCGAGCAGCGCGGAGACCGCACCGTTCGTCAGGCCGGGATACATTCCGAAGGCCTGATTGGCGCTCGACACGAACTCCTCGAACGCGAAGCCGAGGACGTGCGGCATGCCCTGCCCACCGAATTCTTCCGGCTGCGACAGCGTGCTCCAGCCCGCCTCGCGGAACTGGTCGTAAGCCTGCTTGAACCCCTTCGGCGTGGTGACGGAGCCGTCCTCATGGCGCGTACACCCTTCCTGGTCGCCCGAGAGGTTCAGCGGAGCCAGCACCTCGGCGCAAAACTTGCCACCTTCGGACAGGACCGCGTCGGTCACGTCGGGGCTCGCCATTTCGAAGCCGGGCAGATTGCCGTAGCTCGCCAAGTCGAGCACTTCGTTGATGATGAAACGCGCATCGCGGGTCGGGGCGGTGTAGGTTGGCATCGTGAGTCCTTGGATAATAGGAAAATTGAAGAGGAGAGCGGAAGGATCAGGAGTCGATCTCTTCGATATGGTCGATGAAGTCGGTCAATTCGGTGATCGAGCTGTCGATATCGTCGCGCTGACTTTTGAGCTTGGCGACATGCGCGCGGCATTTCTCGATCGTAACGCGGCGCTGTTCCACGCGGCCATCGCCCAGATCGTAGAGGTCGATCATCTCGCGAATTTCGGTGAGCGAGAAGCCGACATTCTTTGCGCGCATGATCCAGGCAAGCCGGGCCCGATCACGCTTCGAATAAATGCGGGTCAGTCCGACGCGCGACGGCGCGATCAGCCCTTCATCCTCGTAGAAGCGCAGGGCGCGCGCCGTGCAGTCGAACTCGGTCGTCAAATCCGAGATCGAATAGCGCTCGCGAGCCAGAGCGTCGGGCCGATCGAGCAGCGCACCGGAATTGCCGGCACGGCGCTGAAACTCATCCTTGTTCGGGTTTGCCGTCATGCCCAACTGTTTAGCAGCACCTTACGTAAGCGTCAAGCTTTGACGCTTTGGACAAGCTTCAGATCCGGTGCAGAGTTCCGTCTTCGAGACGGCGATAGAAACAGCTGCGGGCACCGGTATGGCATGTGGGGCCGAGCGGACGGCACCTGAGTACCAGCGCATCCTGATCGCAATCGACCAGGATCTCTTCGACCTTCAGGACATGGCCCGACGTCTCCCCCTTCTTCCACAATCTTCCCCGCGATCGGGAATGGAAGTGCGCGTCCCCGCTTTCGATCGTCGAGTCCAAAGCCTCGCGATCCATGAAGGCCACCATCAGGACCTCGCTGGTCTCGGCGTGAACCACCACGGCGCTCAACAAACCCTTTTCGTCGAATTTCGGCAGGAAATCGGTCCCCTGCTCGCGAGTGCGGGCATCGATCTGGTCAGCGCTCATCTGGTGTTCCTCGGCATCGCCTGTTGCGTCATGGCAACAAAACATGGGTAAAATTGAGCCCTAGCACGCATTGCTGTTTGATGAACCCGAGAGAGGTGAGATGTATGTCTTCGCAGCCCGCAAGGGCGGCCAACCGGATCGAAGGTGCCGCAGAATGCGCCAGGGTTCAGGGGTCGCGGCATCGCTGCCTGCTTCAGGGCAAGGCGCGGCCGCAAACGATGAGGGATTGGATCCAAGGCGCATGCTGGGGGGCTGCGCCGGTCTCGCAAGAGAGGGTTCGCATTGATTCGTCACGTGGCGCCCGGATCCTTCGCGGATCCGGGCGTTTCACTTGTTACGGCAGGCCGGGCGTCCAGCGCTTCGTCGAGAACGCGCGCGAAACAGCAGATGACGACCGATGCCGCGCCGGCTTTTTTGAGAGCCGCCACGCATGCGCTCGAGGTGGCGCCGCTGGTGAGAACATCGTCGACGAGGATCACCTCCCGTCCACGCAGTGTCTCGGCGTGCCGCGAATTGACCATCAAAGCACCTGACAGGGCGCGATGGCGAGCCTTCGCGCCCATTCCGCCGAGCGAGGGCGTGCGCTTGCGGCGCACCAGTCCGTCGACAATCAGAGTGCCATGGCCCAGCCCTGCAATGTCGCGCGCCAGCAATGCGGCCTGATTGAAGCCGCGATGCCACAACCGCCAGCGATGCAGCGGAACCGGAACGATCAGCCGCTCTCGCTCCGCAACGGGCAGCCGCGCCGCCATCAACCGCGCCAGCATCGGGGCGAGAGCGATCCGCCGGCCATGCTTGAGCGACAGCACCAGCTTACGCGAGACATCGGTGTAAAGCGTTGCCGCCACGATCCCGTCATGCCTTGGCGGCTTCAGAAGGCACGGCGCGCAGATCGCCCCGTCTTCGGGTCCATGCTCCCCGAAAGGGCGCTGGCAGGCCCCGCACGCCGGAGACGACGGGATCACCAATTGGTCCCAGCATTGCGCGCACAATCCGCTTTGGCTCGCCAGACCTGAGCCGCAAGCCGGGCAGCGGGGCGGATAGATTAGGTCCACTATCGGCGAGAACGTGTCGGCAATAAGCGCGCGGGCGGACATGCGCACAGTGCTGGACCGCTTGCGCCGCGCTGGCAAGCACGGCAGGGCTGGTACCATGGCCGATCGCCTCCCTCCCCGCATCTTCGCCCCTGCCCGTCGCCGTCACGCCTGGTCGCGCGCGCTGTCCCGAAACGACGCAGCGGATACCGCCCGCTTCGTCGAGGACGCGATCGTCGAGGATATGATCGAGCGGCTGGACTTCATGCGCGCAGCTCCCTCGCGAACGCTGGTCATCGGCGAATTGGGCACCGCATTATCCGATCGGCTTGCCAAGGCAGGAGACGTGGTGCGCGCCACGCCGCTCGATTTCAAGGAGGAAAGCCCGGTCGAAGGCGGCCCCTTCGATTTCGTCGCCAATCTCGGCACGCTGGCGAGCGTCAACGATCTGCCGGGCGCGCTGCTGCACCTTCGCACGGCGCTGGCTCATGATGGATTGCTGATGGCGAGCCTGGTGGGTGCTGGCAGCCTGTCGCATCTGCGCCGCGCGATGATCGCAGCCGAGCCGGACCGCGCCGTGCCTCGGATGCATCCGGTGATCGACACGCGCTCTGCCACCGCACTGCTCGAGCGCGCCGGATTTCGCCGCTTCGTGGTCGATAGCTGGCCGATCACCGTCGGCTATCGCTCGCTCGACCGGCTGGTGAGCGATTTGCGCGATCAGGGCCTCGGCAATCAGCTCGCCCAGCCCGGCCCGCCGTTATCGCGCGCCGCAATGGAGCGCGCGCGTACAGCGTTTGCGAGCGGAGCGGACGAGGACGGTCGCGTCGTCGAGAGCTTTGAAATCCTGACTCTGACCGGCTGGGCCTAGCCCGCCGACTGCTTGCGAAGCGCGGCCTGTGCCGCCGCGAGCCGCGCGATCGGCACGCGATACGGCGAGGCGCTGACATAATCGAGGCCGACGCTCTCGCAGAAAGCGATGCTTGCCGGATCGCCGCCATGTTCGCCGCATATGCCCAGCTTGATGGCCCCCCGCGTGGCTCGCCCGCGCTCCGCAGCCATTTCGACCAACTGCCCGACACCGTCGATATCCAGGCTGACGAAGGGATCGCGCGCGAAAATCCCCTTGTCGACATAGGGCGCGAGGAAGCGCGCGGAATCGTCCCGGCTCACACCGAGCGTGGTCTGGGTCAGATCGTTGGTGCCGAAGCTGAAGAATTCCGCTTCCGTGGCGATTTCACCCGCCATCAGGGCGGCGCGGGGCAATTCGATCATGGTGCCGACCAGATATTCGATCCGGCGGCCCATTTGCGCGAAAACCTCTTCCGCAACGCGATCGACCAGCGCGCGCAGGATTTCCAGCTCGCGCCTTGTCGCGACCAGAGGAATCATGATTTCGGGGACCGGAGCCTCTTCCGCCTCCGCCGCGACATCGCAGGCGGCTTCGAAGATGGCGCGCGCCTGCATTTCATAGATTTCGGGATAGGTGATCCCGAGCCGGCAGCCGCGATGGCCGAGCATGGGATTGAACTCGTGCAGCTCGTTCGCCCGGCGGCGCAAATGATCGACGCCCAGCCCGGTCGCTTCCGCCAGCTCGGCGAATTCGGCGTCGCCATGCGGCAGGAATTCGTGCAGCGGCGGATCGAGCAGGCGGATCGTGCAGGGAAGGCCCGCCATCGCGCGCAGGATCGCGACGAAATCCATGCGCTGTTCGGGCAGCAGCTTGGCGAGTGCGGCGCGGCGGCCTTTTTCGTCGTCTGCCAGGATCATCTGCCGCACCGCGCTGATCCGGTCGGCATCGAAGAACATGTGTTCTGTGCGGCACAATCCGATGCCCTCGGCCCCGAACTGGCGCGCCATCGAACAATCGCGCTCCGTTTCCGCATTGGTGCGCACGCGCATACGGCGGTGTTCGTCCGCCCATTCCATCAGCGTGCCGAAATCGCCTGCAAGCTCGGGCTCGATGGTCGCCACTTCGCCCGCCATGACTTCGCCCTTGGCGCCGTCGATGGTTATGACGTCGCCTTCCTTCAGCTCGCGCTGCCCGATGGTCAGCGTGCGTCCTTCGCGGGCGATTTGCACCTGCGATGCACCAGAAACGCAGGGCCGTCCCATGCCGCGCGCAACCACGGCGGCGTGGCTGGTCATGCCGCCGCGCGCCGTCAGAATGCCCTTGGCGGCATGCATGCCGTGAATATCTTCGGGACTGGTCTCGATCCGGACCAGGATCACCTTGTCGCCGCGATTGGCCCACAATTCCGCCGTATCCGCATCGAGCGCGATCTTGCCACTGGCCGCGCCCGGGGATGCCGGGAGGCCGGTGGTCAGGATGTCTCGCGGCGCATCGGGATCGAGCGTGGGGTGCAGCAATTGATCGAGCGCCATCGGATCGACGCGTAGGATCGCGGCCTTGCGGTCGATCAGCCCCTCGCCCACCATATCGACTGCCATCTTGAGCGCGGCCTTGGCAGTGCGCTTGCCGTTGCGGGTCTGAAGCAGCCACAGCTTGCCCTGCTGCACGGTGAATTCGATATCCTGCATGTCGGTATAATGCCGTTCCAGCAGATCGAACACGCGCGCCAGCTCGCCGAAGGCTTCGGGCATGGCCTCTTCCATGCTCGGGCGGTCCGCGCCGGCAGCTTCGCGCCGGGCCTTCGTCAGATATTGCGGGGTTCGGATGCCCGCGACCACGTCCTCGCCCTGCGCATTGACGAGCCATTCCCCGTAATAGGCTTTCTCGCCGGTCGAAGGATCGCGCGTGAAGGCGACGCCGGTGGCGCTGGTGTCGCCCATATTGCCGAACACCATCGCCTGAACGTTCACTGCCGTGCCCATGTCGTGCGGAATGTCGTTCAGGCGGCGGTAGATCTTCGCGCGTTCGGTATCCCAGCTGTCGAACACTGCGGCGATCGCGCCCCAGAGTTGTTCGATGGGATCCTGCGGGAACGGCTTGCCCAGCTCCTCGCTGACGATGCGCTTGTATTCGCCCACCAGCTCACGCCAGTCATCGGCTGACAATTCGGTATCGGCGTAGAAGCCGTTGTCTTCCTTGGCGATTTCCAGTGCTTCTTCGAACAGGCCGTGATCGACGCCCAGCACCACGTCGCCATACATCTGGATGAAGCGGCGATAGCTGTCCCAGGCGAAGCGGGCATCGCCGGACGTGTTCGCCAGCCCTTCGACCGTCTCGTCATTGAGGCCGAGATTGAGAACGGTGTCCATCATCCCCGGCATGGAGACGGCGGCGCCGGAGCGGACCGAGACCAGCAAAGGATCGGCCGCATCGCCGAACCGCTTACCCACCGTGCGCTCGACATGGGCCAGCGCCTCGGCCACCGCCTCGCGAAGATCGCTCGAAAAATCGGCGCCTTCGCGAAGGTATCTGAGGCATTCCTCGGTCGCGATGGTGAAGCCAGGGGGCACCGGCAGGCCGATACTGGCCATTTCGGCCAGGTTCGCGCCCTTGCCGCCAGTCACGGTCTTGTCCTTCTGCCTTGCATTCGTATGCGCGGCGTTCCCGCCGAATGTGAAGACCGTCTTATTCATTTCGAGCCCCGTCAGCTTTCAAAATATACACAGGGCGACGCCGAAACGCCGCCCGATCCGTTGTCGAGCGCCTAGCCTTCGATCCGCCCGAAATCCGCAACCTGGTGGACCGCATCGCGGAATCGGGCGAGAAGGGCGAGGCGATGGGCGCGCTTGTCCCGATCATCCGCATTCACCGTCACTTCTTCGAAGAAGCGGTCGATCGGCGCACGCAGGCTTGCAAGCGCATTCATCGCGGCGGCGAAATCCTCCTTCGCCAGCGCCTGTTTGGCGCGCGTTTCCGATTGGGACAGCGCTTCCATCAGCGTCTTTTCCGCAGGCTCGGGCGAGTAGGAAAGCGGCGTCTCGCGCCGTTCGGACATCTTGGCGTCGATTACGGCCTTCATGTCCGGATCATCGACAAGCGCGAGAGGATCTTCCTCGCCCGTATGCGCAATCTCGCCTTCCGGCCCCTGCCAATCCTCTTTCTTGAGAATGTTCGCGGCGCGCTTGTAAGCGGCGAGAAGGTCTGCGCCCTCGGCGGTTTCGATATAGTTCTGCAATGCTTTCACCCTCGCGAGCAGGCGGACGAGATCGTCCTCCCCTCCCAAAGCAAACACCGCGTCGATGAGATCGTGCCGAACGCCCGCCTCGCGCTGCTGGACCTTGAGCCGTTCGGCGAGGAAATCCGTCAGTTTTGTCGCAAGGGCGCGATGCGGGCGCCCTTCCCACGCGTGGACGATCTGATCGAGCGACAGCTTCAAATCGTTCGCCTGGACGAGACGCAGATATCCGAGCGCAGCCCGGCGAAGCGCGAAAGGATCCTTCGATCCCGTCGGAAGGATACCGATCTTGAAGAAGCTCAGAAGCGTATCGAGCTTATCGGCGAGGCTGACCGCGACGGTCAGGGGAGCGGTCGGCACCTCGTCGTCCTGTCCGATCGGCCGGTAATGATCTGCAATGGCATCGGCGACATCATCCGGAAGCCCCTCGGCCCGCGCGTAATAGCCGCCCATAAGACCCTGAAGTTCGGGAAATTCTCCGACCATTTCGGTGACCAGGTCGGCCTTGGAAAGCTCGGCGGCTAGTCGCGCGGCCTTGTGGTCGCCATTGGGCGCTTTGGCGTCGAAGACCAGCCAGTCGGCCAGCTTCGCCACGCGATCGACCTTGTCTGCGACCGTCCCGAGCTTCTCGTGGAAGGTGATCCGCTCCAGCCCCTTGGCGTGCTGGGCCAGCGTCTTCTTGCGATCCTGCTCCCAGAAGAAGCGTGCGTCGCTGAGGCGCGCGGCGAGCACCTTGCAATTGCCGTCGACGATCGCCGCACCGCCATCGCCCGCCTCGATATTGGCTGTGCAGACGAAGGCGTTGGCCAGATTTCCTGCGGTATCCTGGCACACGAAATATTTCTGGTTCACGCGCGCGGTGAGCTGGATGACTTCAGGCGGCACTTCGAGAAACGCTTCGTCGAAGCGGCCCAGGAGTGGGATAGGCCATTCGGTTAGACCCGCATTCTCGACCACCAGGCCCTCATCCTCGACCAGCGACAGGCCCGCTTCAGACGCGACCCTGGCCGCGCCGCTGCGGATCAGATCCTGCCGCTCCTCGTGGTCGACGATGACATGGCCTGCGCGCAATTTCAGCGCATAATCGTTGGTACTTCCGATAGTGATGTCGCCCGCGTGATGGAAGCGATGGCCGAGCGTGACAGCACCGCTGGTGACGCCGTGGACCTCACATGCGACCACCTCGTCACCCAGCAAGGCGACGATGCCCGACAGCGGGCGCACCCAGCGCAGGGATTCCGTGCTGAGCGAGACTTCACCCCAACGCATCGATTTGGGCCACGAAAAATCGCGAACGATGGCGGATATCGCCTCGCCAAGCAGGTCGCGCATTGCGCGGCCTGGCGTGTCGATCACGGCGAAATAGGTCGGACGCCCTTTGACGTCGCGCACTTCCAGCTGGCTCCGCGTCACGCCTGCCTTGCGGCAGAAGCCGTCTACCGCCGCATCGGGAGCGCCTTGGGGCGGCCCCTTGACCTCTTCGCTCACCGCCTGCGTCGCCTCGGGCAGGTGGCGTGCGATCAGCGCGAGGCGGCGCGGCGTGGACCAGACGGTGATATCGCCCACGGAAACGCCCGCCGCGTCCATCTCGCGCCGGAACAGCTTTTCCAGCTCGGCCCGCGCGCCCGCCTGCATCCGTGCAGGAATTTCCTCGCTGCGCAGCTCGAGGAGGAAATCACTCCGGTTGTCGGCGCCGCTCATTTCGACCACTCCGGATATTTCTCCGCCCAGCCGGGCGCTTCCTTCGCCATATGCGCCTCGCACGATCCGCGCGCCAGATCGCGCACCCGGCCCATATAGCTGGCGCGTTCCTGCACGCTGATCACGCCGCGCGCCTGCAACAGATTGAAGATATGACTGGCTTCGACCGCCTGTTCATACGCGGCGATCGGGACACTGGCGGCCAGCGCATTGCGGCACTCCGCCTCGGCCTTGGCGAAGAGGTCGAACAGGGTATCGGTATCCGCGACCTCGAAATTCCATTTCGACATCTGCTTCTCGTTTTCGAGAAATACTTGCCCGTAGCTCACGCCGCGCCCGTTGAAATCGAGATCGTAGACGTTGTCGACACCCTGGATATACATCGCCAGACGTTCGAGACCGTAGGTCAGCTCGCCCGCCACCGGCTTGCAATCGAAGCCGCCCATCTGCTGGAAATAAGTGAACTGCGTCACTTCCATCCCATCGCACCAGACCTCCCAGCCCAGCCCCCAGGCGCCCAAGGTCGGCGATTCCCAATCGTCTTCCACGAAGCGGATATCGTGCTTCAGCGGATCGATCCCGATCACGCCAAGGCTTTCGAGATAGAGGTCCTGAATATCGGGCGGGCTCGGCTTCAGGATCACCTGATACTGGTAATAATGCTGGAGCCGGTTCGGGTTCTCGCCATAACGACCATCGGTCGGGCGACGGCAGGGCTGGACGAAAGCCGCGTTCCACGGCTCCGGGCCGAGCGCGCGCAAGGTAGTCGCAGTATGAAACGTGCCCGCCCCCATCCGCATGTCATAGGGCTGAAGGATCAGGCAGCCCCCCTTGCTGCTCCAGAAATCGTGGAGCGCGAGGATCATGTCCTGAAAGGAGTTTTGCGGGTTCCGGTCCATGACGAGCGGCCATGCCGCAGGTGCGAAACGGGGTCAATGTCATGGGGACCGGCGAGGGGATGAGGACCGCGAATTTCTCCATCCTGTTTCGACCTTTCGGATTGCGCGGATTTTCGGCATGACCATTCACGAAATATTCGATGACGGGCAGCGATAGCGGTTCTTTAAGACAGACGCGGCCAGTTGCCCGATCGCCAGAGGTTTCCAGTCCAATGCACCGCTTCTTCGCGTTTTCTGCCGGCATAGCTGCCCTTCTGATGGCGCCTGCCGCCTGGGCGCAGGCCACTCATGCGAAACCGGTCCGAAGCGATGAAGCATTTGCTGTCCCTGCTTTCGTCCAGGATTACGATCCGAAGCCCGCAATCTGGAAATTGGCGGACGAGGACACGACCATCTATCTGTTCGGGACCTTCCACGTCCTTCCCGACGGGTTTCGCTGGCGCAGCGCCCGGTTCGACAGCATCGTGGAAGACGCCGACGAACTGGTGATCGAAACCAGCGATGCGGACAGCGAAGCAGGCTCCCAGGCCCTGATGGTTCGGGTGCTGTCCGAAATGAAGGATCGCGTCCCGACATCGAAGCGGCTCTCTCCCGAAGCCGGCGAGAAATGGCTCGCGCTGGCAGAATTGACCGAGATGCCGCCCGCGATCTTCGACAGGATGCCGCCGATGCTTGCCATCATGGCAGCGGGCGTGGGCCAGCTCGACATGATGGGCTCGGAGTCCGAGAACGGCGTCGAGACGATCCTTCAATCGGAATTCGCGGAGGCGGGCAAGCCGATCGGATCGATCGAGGACAGCAATGATGTCCTCACCAACATCCTTTCCATCGATGAGGACCTGTTGCTTGCCCAGCTGGAAACTGACCTGATCGCCTGGAATGGCGAGGATTCGGAAAGCTTCTTTCTTGGCGATGGCGAGGATGCCGATGGGCTGGATCTCGCTCTCGAACACGAGTGGGCGAAGGGCGAAGAGATCGACGACCTCGATTTCGGCGAGGGGGAGTTCGGCGTCCTGTTCGAGAAGATCCTGCTCGAAGACCGCAATCGGGCCTGGGCCGGGTGGCTGGACAAGCGGCTCGATCGCCCCGGAATCGTGCTGGTCGCCGTCGGCGCCGGACATTTCTTCGGGCCGACATCGGTTCAGGCGATGCTCGCAGAGCGGGGCTTGTCTGCCGAGCGGATCGATTGAATTCCATGCAGCGATTGCCCATTTTTCGCCGTGTCGCAGGTGGCCTCGCTCTCTTCGGGTTGATGGCCCTCGCCGCCTGCGGATCGGAACGGCAGGCGGAGCCCGAAACCAAGGCAGAGCCGATCCTGTGGGAGGTGGTCGACGATGCGGGAGCGGTCGAAGGGTGGCTGTTCGGCACGATCCACGCATTGCCCGATGGCGTATCCTGGCGCACGCCACTGCTTGAAAAAACCATCGAGCAAGCCGATCTGCTGGTCGTCGAAGTGGCGGGGCTCGATAACGGCAGCGAGCTGACCGACATTTTCGTAAGCCTCGCCTTCGACGATCCGCCCGGACCGCTGGCCGAACGGATCGATCCGGCCCTGCGCAGTCAGTATGAAACGCTGCTGACCAAAGCCAAGGTGCGCAGCGACCATTTCGACGCCATGGAAAGCTGGGCCGCCGCGCTCACGCTGGCGCAAGTGGCGCAGGCGTCGAAAAGCGAGAACGGCGTCGATCGCGCTCTGATCGGCGACTTCGAAGGGCGCGAGATCGTCGAAATCGAGGGCGGCGAGCGCCAGCTCGGCATTTTCGACACTTTGCCGGAGGCGGAACAGCGCGACCTGCTCAACGCCATAATCGCCGAGACCCGCGAATACGACGACGATATGGGTCGCCTCGCCCGCACCTGGAGCGAAGGCGATGGAGAGGCGCTGGCGAAATTGACGCGCGAGGGCATTCTGGCCGATCCGGAGCTTTACGAAGCGCTCCTCGCCGGACGGAACCGGGCCTGGACCGCTCAGCTGGAAAACCTCTTCTCCACGCAGAGCAAGCCGCTGATAGCGGTCGGCGCAGGCCATATGTTCGGCCCCGATGGCCTGCCTGCCATGCTGGAAGCGCGCGGCTTTACGGTGCGCCGCATCCAATAGCCGTCGGATGCGGGAAAGCTTGCGTTTCCGGCCCACCCCGCTATAGCGCCGCGCTTCGGACCCGCCATGGTCATCCCTGGAGGCGTGGCGTCCGACACGTACAAGCAACTCAACGCATACTCGAAAGGCAAGACCCATGAGCGACGCTCTGACCCTGCCGGCCGAAGCGCGCGAACGGGCTGGCAAGGGAGCCTCCCGTCAATTGCGCCGCGAAGGTCGTATTCCCGCCGTGATCTACGGCGGCAAGGAAGATCCCGTGATGATTCACGTCGAAGAGAAGGAATTGGTCCGCCAGCTCGGCACCGGCCACTTCATGAACTCGATCGTGAGCATCGAAATCGGCGGCAAGACCCTGCGCACCCTTCCCAAGGATGTCGCGCTTCACCCGGTCACCGACCGTCCCGAACATGCGGACTTCCTGCGTCTCTCGAAGGGCGCCAAGGTCGAAGTCAACGTGCCCGTGGTCTTCATCAACGAAGAAGCGAGCCCCGGCCTCAAGAAGGGCGGCGTTCTGAACGTGGTCCGTCACGAGCTGGAACTGGTCTGCGACATGGATGCGATCCCCAGCGAAATCGAGATCGACGTCACTGGCAAGGAAGTCGGCGATTCGATCCACATCAGCGAAGTCGACCTGCCCAAGGGCAGCGAAAGCGGGATCACCGATCGCGACTTCACGATCGCCACGCTGGTCGCTCCGTCGGCGCTCAAGAAGAGCGAAGGCGCCGAAGACGGCGACGATCAGACCGGTGCCGGCATGGAGCCGGGCGAAACCGCCGCGACCGAACAGGGTCCGGACGACGACGCCGCTCTGGAACAGCAGGAAAAGAGCCCCGAATAAGGGTTTTTCTCCCGATACCGAAAACGAGACACCGGCCTGGCGACAGGCCGGTGTTTTCGTTTCATGCAGCGGTGCGGTTCGATCCGCGACCGGGCCGCACGGAAGGAGCAGGTCATGCGCAGAGTGCTGGTTTTGGGATCGCCGGGGGCAGGCAAATCGACCTTCGCCCGTGCCCTCGCCGCGCTCACCGGGCTGCCGCTGATCCATCTCGATGCCCATTATCACCTCCCCGGATGGCAGGAACCGGATCCGGCGGAATGGGACGCGCGCCTTGACGGGCTCATTGCGGGCGGGACCTGGATCATCGACGGAAATTTCGGCAGCAGCCTGGACCGGAGGCTGGCGCGGGCCGACACGGCCATCCTGCTCGACTATCCGACGCTGGTCTGCCTGAGCCGCCTGTTTCGCCGCATCGCCACGCTGCACGGCACCGTGCGGCCCGATGCCCCGC